>JANYCF010000317.1 GCA_025360455.1 Opitutaceae bacterium
GTCGTATTGGTAACCAATACGACGTAGCCCCTGTGCCAACTACGACGGAATGTCAGAGGCACCCGGGGCGACGCTTACGAAGCGACCGCTCGCATCGTAGATAGTCGAGGTGGTGCGGGTATCGATGCCGACGGCAGAATAGTTGCCGTTCCCATCGACGGTCATGTGGTAACCCGATGAGGAGGCAGAAGTTTTATTGCCGAAAGAATCGTAACTATAGGTGGTGGTGAGAGTCTGCGCGGCATCTCCGGGCTGCACCGTCTCAGTATTGAGCAGGCCGTTGACAGGATAGCAGGTGAATGACGAGGTGCGGGTGATACCGGTGGGATCGGTGGGCGACGTACTGTTGACGGACGCATTCTGAAGCCGCCCCAATACCCAATTGACGTCGTCGTTGACGTAACTGCTGGTGGTGACCTTTGTGAAGAAGGTGGTGGTCGAGGGCAGGGCCGTGGAGGAAACTGTGATGGAAAGGATGTTGCCGTAGTTATCGATGTCGTTGGCCGAGATTCCGGTGTAGGTCTCGCTAGTCTTGGTGGTGTTGAGATCCCAGGTGGTGGACAGGCTGTTCGTGGCAAAAACAAAGCGGGTCTTGCCGCTGTTGAGCGCCTTCTCGGCGTAGGTGACGACCGATGAACTGAGCAGCGTCACGGAGGTAGTCTTGGTCGTGGAGGTGAGCGGCATCCCGACAAAGGGATAAACTTGGGCAAAGGTGGTTTCGGAAACGATGTTGGTGCGGCCATCTGTGACTATCATCTTTTCAAAACCGAGACTGCCGCGGAGGGCGTCGGAGCGTAGATTCTTATAGGTGTAGCTGACGGGATATTGGCCGCCTACGCCGTCGTCGTTGTTGACGGTTTTGACGACGAGCATCGGACCGGTGATATCGGCGACGGGATAAGTGGCGCCGGAGCCTTTGGTGTAGACTGTCGAGCGACCGGTAGAGTCACGCTCGGTGAGTAGGGCGTAGGAGACGGCGGCGGAAACGCCCAAGCCATTGGTGACTTTGATCAGCTTGTCACAGGAAGGCTTGGCTTTGTTGATCTGCACATTGCCGTAATTGCTGACAAAGTCCGCGATACCATCGCCATTCAGATCAACCAACTGGGCCCCGGTGGGGACTGTGGTGTCGGCATTGGCGATCAGCCCTGGCAAAGTGTAATTGGCCGGCGCGTAATAGTTGTTCGGAGGGCTCCAGCCATGTCCTGTATTCAGGTAGTAGACGGGGGTCTGGTTTTCCTTGCTGACGGCGAGATCAGGCAAGCCGTCGCCATTGAGATCGGCGAGGACGGCGCCGGTGGCCTCAGTTTTGGAAGTCGCCACATTACCCACGAGTGCGACCGTGGTGTAATACTGGGGGGCATCCACCCAGCCATTGCCGGTATTGAGGGCGGCTTTGGCGGTTTTGAGTGACGCGTCGATTCCGGATTCAATCGCCGGGTTGTTGAAAATCACATCGAGCAGGCCGTCGCCATTGAGATCGACGAGCTCGGTGCCGATGGGTTTCGAGGAATAGCTGCCCGAATCGCCTTGGCGGGAGAGAAACACCGGGGGCAAATATTTACCCAAAGTGCCCAGCGCTGTAGAATTCTTGATCGTCGAATAAGTGGAGCCATATAAACTGAAAGTGCCTTTCGCGGAGGTCACCCAACCGGTGGGAGAATTCAAGGCGACGCCGACCTCGATCGGATTGCCGCAGCCGAATTGGACCTGATCGACCAAGCCGTCGCCATTCACATCGAAGAAAAAGGAGCCAGCGGTTGCCTTACCACTAATCAGTAAGGGAGGCGCCCATTGCGGGGCATCCACCCAGTTGGGTCCGCTGGCTTGATATTGCCGATTGATATTGTTGATCAAACAGCCGCTTTCGGTCGGGTTGTCGCTGTTCCAAACCAGATCCGGCAAGCCATCGCCGTTGACGTCGATAAAACGACGACCCGCATCGGCTTTGTTGTAACCGCTGATATAGCCCGATCCGGTGCTGGGGAGATTGGCATTCCAAGTATAGTCGGCCCATCCAGTCCCGGTGTTACGATACGCGGAGGTGAAAATAGTCCCGGTACTCTGGCGATCAGCATAAATCAAATCCGGTAAACCGTCGCCATTCAGATCAACAATGCGGGTGCCGCTATCCGTGCGTCCGTCCCAGGCCAGAGTGAAGCCGCCATTGGCCCCAACGAACGAGGTCATGCGATAATCCATGATAGGTCGATCAGGATTCGGCTGCATGGGTGAGGGGGACCAAATAGGATCTAATGGCGACATGTACCCCGCCCAAGGTTTCGACAGATAGGCGTCGTCATACAAGATGGTGTTGGTCGCTGAATTCTTTCGCCGGATGAAATCGGCGTAGCCATCACCATTTAAATCCATGATCCCTGCGCCCGTGGCCTTGCCTTTTTCCGCCACCACGAAGGGCTGCGAGGAGAAGGATGACTGCCAGCCACCGGTCGGGGCCTCGTAGGCGAAAGTAAGCGGAGGATAGGATTTATTGTCGGTGCCAGTCTCCGTCAGGGAAGTGAGGAGGCTGCGATTGGTCGGGGTGTTATTGATGTTCGTATAGCCAAGCGTGTAAGTGTGGGCGATGGTTTCACCAAAATACGATTTGATGGTGGTCAGACGCTGGAGACTGGCCATTGTGCAACCGAGAGCGTAACCGCTGCTCGAATCAGGGCGGCTCTCGTAAGTGAAACGCAGTGAGGCGTAGGGCAGCACCGAGCTGTTGCCGGTGTAGTTGATGCGATCCAAAACCTGGGTGCCAGCAGTGGAATCCTGCACGTACACGAAGTTCATATAATTGCCCTTTGTGTCGGAAATCTTGTTTACACCCCACGCTATCTTTTCGCTCGGGGATGAGCTATCGGGACGAACGCCGGTGCGGGCCGAATCGGTGGTGTTGCCAAATTCGATCAAGAGGCCGGCTTTCGTCCAGGCTTTGAAGTACAAGGGACCACTGCCGGCTGAGCCGTAGGCGATCACCTTGGTAAAGGAATCGATTTCCGTGCGATACTCGGAATTGGGTGAGCCATACGTACCGCTCACCAAAATCAGCCGCTGCCCATCGAGATAAAAACGATCCGTCCCGGAAAGCGTCGTGCCGAGATTCTGCCCGTCGATCACCTTGGTCTGCCCGCCCCGGGAAATCGCCGACACCCCGCTCACCGACCAACCAAAGCCAGCGATACCGGCGCCAGCCTGACTGGAATAATTCAAAGAGACTTTTGGCTCCATACCCGCCGTACCCGGAGTCGTCCAGATCGGCACGGAGTAATTGAGTCCGCCGGATTTATCGACATTGAGTTCACCAGCGGTGGCGCCGACGGCTTTGGTCGAATCACCGTCAGCGGCGAGGCTCGTCCAACCGGCGGGAATCGCCCCGCCAATGGTGCTGGTGCTTTGGTCATAGCCGGTAGCTCTGTATTTCGTTGAATTGAGAACACCGCCGCTGAGATTGTATTCTGCGATATTGGACAGACCGTCGCCATCAGGATCTGACAGGGCGTCGGCAACATTGGGATTCAGTCCGTTGGCGGTTTCCCAATCGTTCGGCATCCCGTCACCATCTGCATCAATGATCGATACCGTGAACGACGCATCGATGGTGGCCGGGTTGTAGTTTCCGTCGCCTGCGTAGCTTGCGCGGATCGTGTAGGTGCCGGGTTGGAGCGTGGTACCGACAGAGACCACGCCACTCGTGGGCGAGGCACCGGTGCCGCTGGCGCTGAAGACGGAATACGTTTTCGCCCCGGTGGGCACAGCCACGACGGTGGAATAAGGATTCGCGAACGTGGCGTTGAGATCGGCGGCGGTCAGCACGCGTGCCCCGGCAAAGGTGCTCGCCGCGAAGGTGCCGACCGGCGTGGCCTTCCCAACTATGACTTGCTTGAACCAATTGCCGGCACTCCATACCGCCGCATTGTCACCGGCCCAGACCACCCCGTCGCAGGCGTTGCTGGAAAATTGAAAGTTTCCAGCATTGGCGGGCCGGAAAAGCGTCCACTTGGTGATCGTGGCGAGTCCTATGGCGGAATAACAGGAGGGATCGCCGGACGCGACAAACTCAGTCGAGGGTTGAAAAACACCGGCAAACCAAGGCGCGAAACTGACGTTCGGATCCTGGGTCCACGGACCGCTGCCATTCTGCGCGGCGATGTAACTGAAATGCAGGTTGCTATCTGCATCCGTGACCACGAGCGCGATGGTGATAGTTTCGCCAAAAATATGGGTGGGCGAATCGACGATCAGGTTTACGACGGGCGCCTCATTGGCGCGCAACCCCACGCCCAACAACAGCAGAAAAGTACAGGCAAAGGCACGGAAAAGATTTTTCATGAAAAGGGTGGCGGCCAGAAGAGTGGAAAAAGATCCCACTCCTCCCGAAGCGGGCTATAAAATCACAAGTGGGTGGAAATACGGGACGCAGGTCCCGGCGCTCGATCCTTCGCTAATGCTACGGACGGCAGGCACGCGTAGGGCTACAGGAAGAAAAAGTGTCAGTTGGTAAGAAACGTTCAGCCTTGGGGTGACACGGACTGAACTGGTTTTTCATCGCGCTGCACGCGCATCGCTTCGGCCCGTGCGGCCCCTTTCTGTTTTAGATCAGTGATGTTCTGATGCATCTTCCAGATCTTGGGCGCCAGCTCCGGATGTTTTTTGCAGGCCGCTGCCGCAATCATTTCGTCCCGTTTCGCAATCATGGCCTCCACCTGGGCGGAGAAGGCGATGATTTCGGGATCTTCCAGCGCCGCTTCCACCATCGTTATATTCACCTTCTCGAAATCCGCGTAGCGCAGGCCAAAATGCGTCAGCGCTTCAGGATTGGCTGACACCGCGAGCGGTGGCGGAGGTGGGGGCAAAGGCGGAGTGGGTGCGGGCGGTGGCGTCTGCGCCCGCAGCGCAGCACCGAGCAAAATGAAAGTGGTGCAAGCGAGTGCACGAAATAGACACGGCATATTTTTCATAGGGAAAACCCAACCAAGGAGGGGTAGATGATAAGGGGTGGAAACATTTCCGCCTTCGTGCCCAAAGCAGAAATGCAAATGCAACGAATCGCCCCCCCCCCCCCCCGCAAGATTATTCAGCAAAATGCAGCGGTTATTTGTGTCATAAGCCTAATTTCGCGGGCCGCTTGAAGTACCTCTCTCAAGAAGTGTGCATGAAAATACGACCCAACAGTGTCGACTTCTATAACCGTCAAACTCGTCCGCTATCGAAAATTATATTTGGCGTTGAGAGAAATCACTCACGCCCCACAGCGATAAAAAAAACTCACTCTGCCGCCACACCGGACATCAGGCCCATGAGGCGGGCTTCGCTGAAATCAGCGCGCGATACTTCGCCGACCAGCTTGCCTTCGCGCATTATGAGAATGCGCGTGCACAAGCCAAGCAACTCGGGGAGCTCGGAAGAGATCATAAATATGGCCCGGCCTTCGCAGGCTAACTCGTCGAGCAATTGATAAATCTCCGCCTTCGCGCCGACGTCGATACCGCGAGTGGGCTCATCCACCATCAGCACGGAACAGTCGCGCGCGAGCCATTTGGCGAGCGCGATCTTTTGCTGGTTACCGCCGCTGAGCGCGGCCACGCCGGTTTCCAACGTGGGCGCTTTCACGCGCAGGCGGGTGGAAAATTTACTCGCCATGGTCTGCTCTGTATTCCGGTTCACCCGCCCGACGCCTGCGGCATGATGAGCGGCAAGGGCTCGCGACCGAAACGGCGGTACACCGAAAAATCGCGCACATCGAGCGTGATGATCTTCGCATTGGGAAATTGCTCCGACAGCACAACCAACGAACCGTCGCATACGTCCATCCGTTCGTACTTGGCCATGAGCTGGCTGAGTCGGGCAGCGTGGTCGCTAAGGCACGGCAAAACACGGAGTTCTCTGCGATGAACAAAACTGAGCAATTCCAATGTGGCAGGCGAATTCTGTCCCAGATTCCATGCGACCTCGGCGACAACCAGTTCGCTGGTCCAAAGAGGTTCCCCGATGGTAGCGAACGTTGCCACGGCCCACGAATGCCAGCGGTCACGCCAAGCAAAGAGCGCGATGAGCGGACCGGCATCAACCAAGTAATTTGGGGCCAAATCCTTCACGGGTGGAGAGGTCAGGTGCGCCTTCCATCATTCCTGCCACACGCTTTGCCGCATCGGCAAAACTCGGCAGGCGCGGGGCGGAGACACGCCGGCTGTTCCTGGCCTTGGCCCGGGAAGAAACAGCGTGGCGTGTCTTAACTTTCATGTCCGGAAGAAGTCATTCACGTTGAGCAAAGTCAAGGGCTGGAATGACGCCGTGGCTTTGGCTGGAACGCGACCTCTGAGCATCGCGCCAACCCGTCCAGCCTGTCCGTCGTAGCCCTGAGCCTGTCGAATGGGGCGAAGTCGGAAGGCCGGGTTCCACCTTTCAGTCCCAGCTTCTGGGTTTCGCGTATTTCGTGAGCTGCGCGAGCACCCCTGTGTATCGTTACATTATCCCCTACTCCGCCGCCACGCCGGACATCAGGGCCATGAGGCGGGCTTCGCTGAAATCGGCGCGGGGGACTTCGCCGACCAATTTCCCTTCGCGCATCACCAGGATGCGGGTGCAGAGGCCGAGCAACTCGGGGAGCTCGGATGAGATCATCAAAATCGCTCGGCCTTCGCAGGCGAGCTCATCAAGCAGCTGATAAATTTCCGCCTTCGCGCCGACGTCGATGCCGCGGGTGGGCTCATCCACCATCAGCACGGAGCAGTCGCGCGCGAGCCATTTCGCGAGAGCAATTTTTTGCTGGTTGCCACCACTGAGTGCACCGACACCGGTTTCTAGAGTCGGCGCTTTTACGCGCAGGCGGGTGGAAAATTTGCTCACCATAGCCTGCTCTTCACTTCGATTCACCCAGCCGAGACGAGTCAACAAGGGCAGCGCGGCGAGCGCCGTGTTCTCGCGACAATTCAGTCCGAGCACGAGGCCCTGGCGTTTGCGATCCTCCGGCACGAGCCCGACGCCGGCGGCGAGCGCGGCGTTGATTGAGCCGGGCGGCAAAAGTTTTCCGCGCACCAACACCTGCCCCGTCGCGGATGGGTCGAGTCCGAGAATCGCTTGTGCAACCTCGCTGCGACCGGCACCGACGAGTCCGGCGAGTCCGACGATTTCACCGGAGCACACCTGGAAATTAATTTCGGAGAACTTGCGCGGATGCGAAAGGTTGCTCACCTGCAAGCGCACCTCGCCCGGCGCCTGGTCAATGTGTCGCGGTTTTTGCACGAGGAGTTCGCGGCCGATCATCTGCGCGACGACTTTCGCCGGCGTGGTGTCGGCGACGCGCCCGGTGCTGACGTGACGACCGTCGCGCAGTACCGTGATACCGTCGCACAACGCGAAGAGTTCCTCCATGCGGTGCGAAACGTAGATCATGGTGATGCCGCGTTTTTTTAGATCGCGCACCAGCCGAAAAAGTTCGCGCGTCTCACCGGCGGAGAGCGAACTGGTCGGCTCGTCCATCACGATGACTTGCGCACCGGTGCCGACCGCAGCGGCGATTTGCACCAGCTGTTCCTGGCCGGTCGAGAGCGAGCCGATGAGCACGGCGGGATCGATGTCGGCGTGAATGGCCGCGAGCATTTCCTGCGCGCGGGCACGAAGCTTGGTCCGATCCACCCAACCGAGCGCATTGCGCGGCAGATCGCCAAGACAAAGATTTTCCGCCACTGTCATGTTCGGACAGAACGCCAGCTCTTGGTGAACCATCGCAATGCCAAGTCCGCGCGCGACGAGTGGCGTGGCGGGATGGATCACACAGCCGTTGAGCCGGAGTTCGCCGGAGTCTGCGGTGTAGACGCCCACGAGGATTTTTCCGAGCGTACTCTTGCCCGCGCCGTTCTCACCGATCAACGCGTGGCACGAGCCGCGCTCAATCGCGACACTCACCCCGTCAAGTGCCAGCACGCCTGGGAAGCGTTTGGTGATCTGATGAAATTCGAGGTAAGGCATGGATGGCCCGCGAAACACGCGGAATACACGAAAACCGATCAGACCTCCACCACGCCCTTACCGTTCGTATTGGCGAACCGTTTGTATTCCACCTTGGGATAGTGCCCGAAATTCACCAATAAGCCCAATTCATACCCAGTAGCATGTAGGTAATTCTGCACTTGAGCACGATGTTCGTCAGTCAGCTGACTCACTGCTTTAATCTCCAAAATCACTTTCTCAAAGCAAATGAAGTCTGGAACAAAACGATGCTTCAGCGTCCGGCCACGATAGGTTAAAGGCAGCTGCGGTTGGGCAACTACGGCCAATCCCAGAAAATCAAATTCAATCTCCAAACACTCCTGGTAGATTGGCTCGGTCAATCCACACCCTTTGTCCTTATAGACTTCAAAACAAGCACCCATGATGGCGTAACTTTCCTTTTCGTGGATTATCATAGTAGTATTTTTTCGTTTGTTTTGTGTGTTTCGCGGGCACCCCTCACTTCGGCAGCCACTTATCCCAATTCTTGGCGAAGGCATCGACGTTCTCCTTCGTCACGGGAATAAGCATGCTGATTTCTTTCACGGCGGGCGGATCTTTTTTCAGGACGATCTTGTCGAAGAGGAGTTCAACGGTGCGGTGACCCCACTCGTAGCATTGTTGCGCGAGGAGCACGGGCACATGGCCGCTGCGGATGTAGGCGAGCTGCGCGGGGAGCGCATCGACAGACACACATTGCACGGTGCCGGGCTGCCACTTGAGCGCATTGTCCGTAAAGAGCGGCCAGCCGCCGATCAGGGCCCAGCCCGTGATGTCGGGATTCGCCTGCATGACCTGCTCGATCTTGGCGGCGGCATCCTGCGCGGTTTCTTTATGATAATAGACATCACGAATGGTGATGCCGGGAAATTTCTTCGCGACTTCCTTCACGCCTTGCACGCGCTTCTGCAGATTCGGAGCATTCTGATTACCCGCGAGCACGGCCACGACACCCTTCCCGCCCATGACCTTCGCGAGTTCTTCCATCGTCTGCTTGCCGCATTCGATATCATCGACGCCGTAGGTGACAAAACGGAGAGAAGCCGGCGCATCCGAATCGAAGGTCGCCACCGGCACTCCATTCTTCACGGCGGAATTGATCGCATCGGTCAGTTTGTTGGCATCGGAACAACTGACAGAAATACCTGCAGCCCCGGCGAGCACGAGTTGCTCGATGGCTTCGGCTTGCTTCTGGGCGTCTTCCTCGTTGGGCGTGCGCCAGTCGATCATGATGTTGTAACCGTATTTCGCGCCCAATTCCTTGGCGGCGTTAATCGCGCCGACACGGGCGGCTTGGAATACGGGATTGCCCTGCGATTTGGCAACCAGACCGATAGTGAGAGTTTTCTCAGCAGCGCGGCCAGATATGGCGAGCGCGACACCAGTGACGAGAAGAAGGAGACGTTTCATAGTGGATGGGGGTTGGGGAGGATTAGGATGAAAAAAATTTAATGCTTCGCGCCCGAAGCGAGTGCGAGTCGGCGTTGTGCGAGCCAAGTATTCACATTATCGAGTACGACCGCCGCAATCACCACCGTACCAATAATGATCTGACTGAAATTCTGGTCGATACCGAGAATGACAATACCGCTCGATATCATCTGGATAATGAGCGCGCCGAGGATCGCGCCCAGTGCGGTTCCTTTCCCGCCAGTCAGGCTGGCGCCGCCCACGACGGCAGCGGCGATGACGTTCAGCTCGTAGCCCTGACCATCGCCCGAACTGGCACTGCCGTAGTAACCGAGCGCAAGTAACGCCGCGACACCGGCCGCGAGACCCGACAAAAGATAGATACCCAGCTTCACTTGCTCCACGCGAATACCACTGAAGCGTGAGGCGAGTTCATTCCCGCCAATGGCATAGACGCGCCGGCCCGCCGCGAGGCGGGAGAGAAAAATCCAACCCACGACGGCCACCAGCAACATGACGCCCAGCGGCACGAGGCTCAACCCGCCGCTCGTTTCAAAGCGAATCAGCTCACGGAACAGCGGTGGAAAACCACCCACCGATTGCCCCTTTGTTACCACGAAAGCGATGCCGCGCAAAACCGCCATTGCGCCCAAGGTAATAATAAACGGATGCACCCGCAGAGCGACAATCAGACCGCCATTGATAAACCCGCAAAGGGCCGCGGTCCCGAGACAGGCCAACGCGCCCAAGCTTACGCCCAGCCAAGGCGAGGCGCTCGCCCCGGCACCGTTGGGACCAAAATGCTGGAACACCAACGCCCCGAGCACGGACGCCAGCGCGTAGATTGAACCAACGGAAAGATCGATACCGCCCGCGATAATCACCACCGACATACCCACCGCCATGATCGCGATGAAACTTGTATCCTTCGCGAGTTGCGCGAGATTTTGAGCGTTGAGAAATTTATTTTTCTCCATGACCGCCGGCACGCGCTCGCCCGATTCGTTCACGACAAACACCCGTTGCCGCACCCCATCGGCACCCACTTCAAAAAGCGGCAAACGAACCTTACCGCTAAAAACGCTCAAGAGCACACCGAGCGCGAAGATGACGACCAGCAAGCCGCCTTCTTTCACACCGAACAGGGATTTGATCCAGGAGAACATCGTGGGTAAGCGGTGAAATTGAGGGAGCAAAGCCGGGGCTGACAAGCGCAACTCTACCGTTGAATCTGATTATTTATCTTGCCCTACCATCGGTTCGAATGCCCACCGGCTCGACGAAAACAAACCGCGATCACTCAGCTTCAGATCGGGAATGACGAGCAGCGCCATGAACGAAAGGGTCATAAAAGGAGCATCAAGGCGCGAACCCAACTGCTTGGCCAAAGTATCGAGTGCGGTGTAGCGCCGCGCCACCATGCGACCGTCGCCGTCGGACATCAACCCGGCGATAGGCAGCGGCAACACGACTCCTCTCCCCCGCCCCACCACGCTGATTCCGCCGCGCGATTTGATGACGAGATTGATCGCGGCACAAAGCGAGACGTCATCCACGCCGACAGCTACGATGTTGTGCGAATCGTGTGCGACCGAGGAAGCGATCGCGCCGGCCTTCAAACCAAACCCATTAACGAAAGCCACAGCCACCGGAGCCTGCGGCACATAGCGGTTCACGACGGCGATCTTGAGAATATCGCGCTGGGGATCAGTGACGATCAACCCATCGCTCACCCGTGCCTTCATCCGCCGGTGGCGCGTGATCAGCTGGCCGTTGAGGGCTTGGATGACATTGAGTTCTGGCGGGTGGAGCGGCTTGCCCCCAAGACGCTTCTGAGAGCGCAGCGACAACGTGGTCATGGACGCACCACGCTGTCGGCCGCTGGCCTCCAACGCGGCCACCCGATCATGAACCTTCGGCTCGGCAGGGACGCCTCGCCCTACCTTCACGACAAATTCAGCCACGTTCCTCGCCTGAGCCCTAAACTTATTCGGGGTCTTCGCCAGCTGGCGCGGCAGCAAACTCTTTCCCTCTCGGGCCACCAACTCTCCGCGCAGATAGGTGCGCCGCACTTTCAGTTTTTTCCAGTCTGCAAAAACAATAAAATCCGCCGGATCGCCTTCACGCAGTAACCCGACATCGAGTCCATAATGTTCGACGGGGTTAACCGAAGCACAACGCAGCACGTCGAACTTATCCACGCCGGCAGCGAGTGCGCGGCGCACGTGTTCATCGAGATGCCGGACCATAAGCAAATCAGGATGAAGATCATCACAGCAAAACATGCAGCTCGCCGGATGAGTTTTCAAGAGCGGAGCCAACGCGGTGAAGTTGCGCGCAGCCGAACCTTCGCGAATTAAAATTTTCATCCCCGCCGCCAGTTTATCCTGCGCCTCTTCGAGCGTGAAACATTCATGGTCGGTAGATGGGCCGGCCTGCGTGTAAGCCCTCGCCAGATTACCGCGCAACCCGGGAGCGTGGCCATCGATGGGTTTGCCGAGTTTCTTCGCTGCGGCGATCATGGCTTGCAGCGAGGCATCGCCCGCCAGTACGCCGGGAAAATTCATGACCTCGCTCAAGTATTTAATTTCCTTTCGCGCCAGCAGCCGCGCCACGGCGTCAGCATCGAGCGCGGCCCCAGCCGTTTCAAAGTTCGTTGCCGGCACACAGGACGGAGCGCCGAAGTTGAACTTAAACGGCGTACGCCGACCCTCGCGGATCATGTAGTTCACGCCCGCGACACCGAGGACATTGGCAATTTCATGCGGATCGGAAACCGTCGCCACTGTCCCATGCCGCACGGCCCAGCGCGCGAACTCCGCGGGCGGCAGCATCGAACTCTCGATATGGATATGGGCATCAATAAAACCGGGGGCGATCAGCCCTTGCTCTCGAACTGTATCGTCGGGCGTGATCCGCCGGATGCGCCCTCCGCTCCATTCGATAATTCCTGGAAATATCCGCCGTCGATGAAGATCGACGATTTGACCGGCGAGACGTTGGACACTTCCTTTCACTTAACTGGAAGCTGATTGGGCCGATGACCTTTGGCAACCCCCTCCCTGCAAAAACTACTCGCAAAACCCGAAAACCCGCACAATTTCCTCTTCATGTCGTTCTCCAATCTTCATTCCGATTACCAGAATCCCGTCGTTCCTCGCCTCGATGATGAGGATGATGACCACGAAGAAACCTGTGCCAGCAGCAAGACGCCCGGCCCGATCGGTGCGCAGATCCAGCGCAAATTCCTTGAGCAGCGGAAGATTTTCCTCTGGGGCGCCGTCACCGACGAGACCGCCAAGGACATCACCGAAAAGCTGCTCTATCTCGAAGTCACCGCCCCCGGCAAGCCCATCACTTTCTACATGAACACGCCCGGCGGCTCGATCACGGCCGGCATGGCGGTTTATGATACGATCAAGCTCATCACCTCACCCGTCACGGTGGTGGTGACCGGTATGGCGGCCTCGATGGGTTCCATTTTGCTCAGTGCGCCCAAGAAAGGTAACCGTCTGCTTTATCCGCATTCCCGCGTGCTCATCCACCAGCCGCTCATTTCCGGCCGCTTCATCGGCCCCGCCACGGATATTAATATCCAGGCCCAGGAAATGGAAAAACTCCGCACCGAGTTAAACCAAATCCTCGCCACCGCCTCCGGCCAGTCGTACGAGAAAGTCGCGAAGGACAGCGACCGCGATTTTTATCTGAACGCCGAAGAAGCCATCGCCTACGGCTTGGCCGATCGGATCGTCGAGAACGTCTGAGTCAGTTAAGAAAGCGTTAGTGGGTTTAGAGCCTATCCAAACAACTATTGCATCCTAGGTCAGCGTGCTTGCACGCGCCGTCGCTTGCCGGCGTGCCTAAGTTTTCAGGAAACCCTCTGAATGTTTAGCCACAAAAGAACACCAAGATCACAAAAATGGAAGGAGGGACTATCAGTCCCGTAATTTCCGAGGGATTGGTTTCACACCCCAATATTCATTCGGCCACGGTGTTTTTGTTTCTGATTATGCGCTCTCAGCGCTCTTTTGTGGCTAAATTTTATTCTTCATTCCGACTCATTCTAACGCCTTCGCCAAAAAGATCGCCTCGCCCGCACCGGGTTGCAGGGAGTAGCGCTTAAAACCCGCAGCGACATAGCTCTTCAGCGCACGGTGATTTTGATCGAGCACCTCCAGCGTCAACTTGCAGCAGCCGAGTTCACGGGCCTTCGCCTCGACCGCCGCCATCAAACCGCGACCCACCCCACGACCGCGATGCGTCGGCAAAATAGCGAAATCGTGGATGTTCACGAGGCGCTCGGCGGCGAAGGTGGAGAAACCCAGGAAACACACCGCCACACCCACGGCTGCGTCACCTTCGTAAGCGAGAAACACCAGCGTCGTGGGATGTTGACGCAGCCCGGGGATCAGCCGCTCGCGCACATCGGCAGCGAGCGGTGCACCATCGCCCATCGGATCGCGCGAGTAGGCATCGACCATCGCCAGCACGTCGGCTTGGTGTTCAGGCTGTTCAAGATCGGCCTGAATAAAACGCAGGGCAGAATTTTCCGGGGCGGGCTTCATGGGCAACAAACACCGCACGCGCACCCACCCGTCGATAACAAAACCACAGCCGTTAAGTTTCAGACCAGCCCAACAGCTCGGATAATTCCGGATAACAGTTCTTGTATCCTGTGCTCAAAAACGCCCGACGATGAGCGCGAGAGTGGCGAGTGACGTCACTACGCTGAATGAAATCGCACCGGAGGCCAGTGGCTTGGCTGTCTCACTCACCGTTCATCTGCCCGGGTGGGAAGAGCTGCGGGAAATAGGTATCCAGCACCTTGGCGGGCAGTGCGAGCCGCACTGGGGCCTTTGGCGAATCTGACTTTAGCAACTTCGCCTCAAGCGCGAGAGCCAACACGGTCCGCCCGGTGCGTTCGCCGACGCCGGTGATCCGTCCGGCTTCGCCGCGGGGAAACTGCCCGCGCACGAGCGCCTCGCGCAGCAGCAGAAAGATCCGCTCGCCATCCGGAGCCGTTGCCGGATCCACCACGCGCACATAATGCTCGATGCGTTGTTCCATCTGTCCGAGGTCGAGCACGCGCTCCATGAAGGCGATCTGGTCGACCATGACCGTCAAAATAAAATGACAGAATTCCCGCAGCGCTCGTTCGCTGAGGTGACCGCGACCGTCACTGACATCGCGACTGGCGCGCTCCTGGTCGGCGTTCGCCAGCCGCGAATAATATTCCGGGCGATGCACTGCGAGTCCGCGGGACAGCGACCAGAGCCCACCGCCATCAATCCCCAGCTGGCAGATGAGCGCGTCGGAGAAAAGGCGGATGACACGTCCGTTACCGTCGCGGAAAGGATGGATCCACGCCAACCGGTGATGGCTCGCGCCGACGGCAATGATGCGCTGGATCCGCGTGAGGTCCGGCGATTCATAGCGACTTTGGAAATGCGCGAGCAGGTCGGGCACGAGTTCGTGCGGCGGTCCGATGTGTCCGCCCACCTCGACATCGCGATTGCGCAATTCGCCGGGCACTAGCGGCGCCGTCTCGCCGCGCGAAGTGGTAGCCACACGCATTTCCTTCGGCAGGGCGGCATAGAAGCGATGATGCAATTCGCGGATGAACGGAACGTCGTGAGGACGCTCCGCATGGGCGGCCGACCAACGCTGGGTTTCCAGATGCGCCAGCGCGAGCTGCTGGAGATTGCGCTTCTTGGGCTCCGCCGCGAAATCCTTCCGGAGCGCGGACTCGATGTCGCGCACTCGTGTCTGCTGACCTTCGATCAGATTCGAATAATAACAATGCATCCAACGGGTGAGCTCGGCGAGATCGGTGCGCAGCGGTTCCCTCACTTGAGCCGACAACCGGGCGGATGCTTCCGAGACCGCATGGGCCAGTTCCTCCAACGGTTGCACATGTTGGATCGGAAGAATTGGCTCGATGGCTGTTTTTGTGAGCATTTATTGCCGGTGTTATTGCCGATCTTTATGATTCATCTATACACTTATATCCAGATATTTATGATATAATGATTGTTATTTTTCATCCCATTATTGCCGATGTTTTTACCGATCTAGAATAATGCCTCTTTCACTCAGCCCTCACGATTGCCCCGATCGCCCAAGCCAGCGTCTTGGGGTTAATGCGCTCCACCTGGATCAAAACCACCCGACAATCAGCGCGAGAGTGGCGAGTGACGTCACTACGCTGAATGAAATCGCACCGGCGGCCAAAGCCTCATCGCCTTTCAATTCCAGCACCATCGTGTAGGAAATGATCGCCGTAGGACATGCCATCAAAATCAACAGCGTCTTTAGCTCCATAGACTCAAGCCCGAGCGCACGGCCCACCGCCCAGCCGAGCAGCGGCGACAGCGCCGTCTTCACCAACGCCGAAGCGAACGGATGTCTCCACCCGGCCCCGAGCTTCACCGATGCGAGCGAACCGCCCACGCCGAGCAACCCGAGCGGCAGCGCCATTTCGCCGAGTGCAGTCAACGCCTTGTCCACGGCGGGTGGCACCGTCCAACCGGCCAGTGCCCACGTGATGCCGGCGAGCGTCGCGAGCAACGGCGGCGTGGTGCCCAGCTGTTTCAAAAACGGTTTCACCATGCCCCAACCGAGCCGGTGCTGGCTGAGCAACAGCACCACGACGCCGGCAATATTATAGAAAATCATCATCGGCGCGACCGTGAGCACAGCGGCCGTGCGCACAGACATGCCGCCAGCCAGCGGAGTATCGGGCAGCGAATAAATCACGGGCAATCCAACGAACGCCAGGTTGCCGCGAAACCCGCCCTGCACGAAAGTGCCCGCCGCCGCACCGGGCACACGCAGCAGCCACGCCACACCGTAGCCAGCGAGAATCACCAACCCCGTGGCGACAGCCATGGCCGTGAGCAGCACGCCGCCACCGCCGCCTTGTTGAAACGACTTGGCGAGCTGCGAAAAAAGCAGCGCCGGCAGGCCGAGCCAATACGTGACTCGGTTGGCCTCCTTCAGAAAACCCGGCGAAACAAACTTCGTCGCCTGCAAGCCCGCCCCGGTGGCGATGAGCAAAAAAACCGGAGCGAGCGTGTTGAGGATGAGCACGGTGGTGCACGCTAGTCAGCGAACCGTTTCGCGCCAGCACGTTTCGCGAGAGCACGATCATCACTGGCAATCGTTGCATAAATGCGAGCATACGCCACCGGCGCCAATCGCGCTTGGCCACAAGGGCCGGCCTGCTACGGAATTTGCAAGACTGGCCCTTGTGGCCAAGCCGGTTTTGCTACCTTACAAGCAAGGCTGCCCGCACAGCTTCCAACTGCCGGTCGCACCCGCTCAAAAGTTCTTCGGTGCTGCATTCGACACTTCAAGATCGGGCTTGATCGCATGGCCGGGTTGATCCGTACCCGAGACGGGACAGAGCACGACGCCGGTGGGAATCGTCAACGCATAGCCCCGAGTTGATCACACTTACTGCGGAGCATACGCCACACGGTGGAACTAGAAAACAGACCTTGTCATTGCGAGGCGGGAAGCGCCGACCTGTCCGCCATAGCCTTGGCGACGGCGGAAGCAATCCAGCTCGATGAATCGCCACGCCCGACTACGTCGAGCTCGCGATGACAAGTCAGAGTGTGATTTAAGCTGCTAAGAGCCTATCCGAATAACGATGGTAGATGCTACGTATTTTGGGTAGGGCGAGTCGTCCCTGACGAGCCGCAGCTCACCGGGACGGCGGTCGGTGCAGAAGCGCGACCGGTTCGCCCTACCTCATTGAAGCCAATATTCGGATAGGCTCTTAACCAAAAACTACTTTTGCGCAGTTGGGGGAAAAAAAGGGAACAAGGAGATTTCAAAATGGAGTGCAAGCCGTACACCCACCCGGCGCTTATCGAACGAGGGCCACCCGACAGCCGAGCCAAACGGCTACC
>JANYCF010000350.1 GCA_025360455.1 Opitutaceae bacterium
CCCCGGATGGTCAGTTCACGAACATATTGGACTCGAAGTGAGGACATAGTCCCGCCAGCTTCGCTCCCATGCAGCCCGGTACGCTACCTCAACTCTCACCCCACCTACAACCCTCCCGCCGCCCCGCGGCTTCGTTCAACCGATTGCTATGTTCTTTTTGACTCTGATCCTGGATTTGCAGGCTTTGGAGAATCACCAAGTTTGCTCTTTGCGTTGCGTGAAGACATGGAGGAACAAAGAACTGCACATGCATTCGTCATGATTCTTCATAAAAAGTTGCGTTGTCCGGCTGGTTGGGGCGCTCAAGTAGATAGGAAAAGGGTGCGCGTGATAGGGATATTTCGCATGAATACATCTCAGCGCTTATATCGCGGTGGCGTAGGAGCGCTTGATGAAATCGAATATCTCGAGGTGATTCTCTCTAGGAAAAGGAATTAATTTAAAGCTCGTTGTTGTTCTCCTTGGTTTAGGTGAGGAATAGCCATTGAATTTAGTACCGCTAAGCCAGCCCCTTCGCTCGCTTGCAGTAGGTTTAGGTCAACGTAGCCCATTAAAACAGCAGGGTGCGGAGGGCCCGCTGGGCCCGCCGCGAATTATATGATCGGCGAATCTGCTGAATGGCACGTCCAGCGGTTACGCCCTACCTCTAAAATTTCCGCTCAGAGCTGCTTGACCAAGATCTTTGAATTGCGGCCGCTCTCGTCGTAGGTTTTGAGACGAGATTCGGGCAGGACGTCTTTCTCTGCTTCGGTGAAATCGCAGACCGAGGTGAAGAAACTGAAGGCTTGGGTCGAGAGGGCGATGACTGTTTTTGCCCCGCGTTCCTTGGCCTGCAAGCTGGCGAAATCCACCATCTTTTGGCCGATGCCGCGATTGTGATAGAAGGGCATCACATAGAGTGAGCCGATCTCGGCCATCGTCGTTTTTTCGGTGAAGAGATGCAGGGAAATGCAGGCGATCAGATTCTCGTCGATTTCGAACACATAGAAGTGCTCGATGTTTTTCTCAATGGCTTGCTGGCTGCGGGCCCGCAGCTCCTCGCGCTTCATGCCGGAGCGGGTGAGATTGTAGATCGCGCGGACGTCGCGTTTGGTGGCCTGCCGGATCTGCTGATATTCGTTGCCGTAGATGAGCGTGCCGACGCCTTCATTGGAGAAAATTTCGGCGAGCAGGCCGTCGAGTTCGCGACCGTCGAGCAGATGGATCCGGGGCGTGCCGGTGTCGATCGCTTTGACGGCATGCGCGGCCTTGCTGCGCATCGGTTCGTTGATCGAATCGGGTTTTGCCTCGAGAACTTTGCGCAGAGCGTCGACCGGGATGTCGTGCTGGAGCTCGCCGGCGATTTCCATGCCGTTGTGCGGCGAGAGATAGATGATCTTGGTCGCTTGAAGCGACTCGGCCAGCTCGGCGGCGAGGAGATCAGAGTTCACGCGCAGCGGTTTGCCGTCGCGGTCAAAGCCAATGGGATTTACGATCGGAACGACTCCTGAGCCGATGAGTTGCTGGATGAAATCGCGATCGATCCGATCGACCTTGCCCGTGTACTGGTGGTCGACGCCCCGCAAGATACCGAGGGGGATGGCGCGGACGGAGTTGGTTAGTGCCGCCTTCAGTCCGTTGGCAGTGAGGCCTTCAATCATGAGATGGGTGACGCGGGAGGAGGCGCGGATGGCGAGATCAAGGGTGGCGGCATCAGTCACGCCCGTGCCGATGTTATCCGAGATCGCGATCGCGCGGAGTTTGGCCATTTCCTCGATTTGCTGGCCGATGCCGTGAACGAGCACGACCTTGATACCGAGCGAGCGGAGCACGGCGACATCCGTGATGAGATTGGCGAAATTATCGTCGGCCACGATGCTGCCATCGAGGGCGATAATAAAAATCTGGCCCTGAAAACGAGGAACGTATTTCAGGATGCCGCGTAAGTCGGTGGGTTTGATGTCAGCGCCGTTGGACATTTAAGTGAAGTTTTAATCAGGGATCGCGCGCCGCTCGTCAATGGGGATTCGTTGGTGGCAAGCAGTGACTGATAGGGTCGCTAGCTGGCACTCAAGTGGGTTCAGCGGATTTTTGTGCCCTTTTTCGCTGGTTGTGGCCAAGAATACGGCGACATGGCAGGGCAACCGAATATTCTTTGGATCGTGACGACGCAGTGGCGCGCGCAGGCGTGCGGCTATGCGGGTGATCCGAATGCGCGGACGCCTTGGCTTGATGCCTTGGCGAGTGAGGCGATCAATTGCGCGCAGGCCGTGACGCCGCATCCGCTCGGGCCGCAGGCGAGGGCGGCCTTATTGACGGGAAAACTTTGCCCGGAAAATGGAGTGCGCGGTTACTGGGATCCGTTGCCGGTTGAAGCGCGAACCGTGGCGCACGCGCTGCGGGATCGCGGTTATACGACAGCGCATTTTGGTAAGTGGCATTTGGCGGAGCGTGAGCGCAGTGCGCCCTTGGTGGGCGAGGTGCACGCCAAAATGATTGTCCCACCGGCACGTCGTGGCGGCTTTGGACTGTGGGAGGGATTTGAGAGTGGATTTTTGCTGAATGATCCGTGGTTGCACGGCACGAGATTGCCCGAGCCCCGGCATTTCAAAGGTTACCAGGCGGACGTGCTCGTGCAGCGCGCCGCGGAATGGATTGTGGAGATTGGCGAGCGACGGGCGAAGACGGATGAACCGTATTTTTGCGTGGTCAGTCTGGAGTCGCCGCATCCGCCCTATCATGCCCCGGCGCCGCATGTGCAGGAAATACCGGCGAGTGATATTCGGTTGCGAGCGAATGTGCCGTGGGGGACGGACGTGGAAAAGAAAACGCGGGAAGAACTGGCAGGATATTACGCCCATATTGAAGCAACGGATCGCGCGATTGGGCGGCTCTTGGCCGAAGTGGATTTAGCGGAGACCTCGGTGGTGTTTACTTCGGTGCATGGCGATATGCATGGATCTCACGGACAATTTCGGAAGGCTTGGCCTTATGAGGAATCAATTCGAGTGCCACTGTTGATCCGGCGACAGCAACGCCCGGGCGCCCGGGCAACGAAAGCCCGCAAAGATGAGAGTGCGATCAGTCTCGTGGATTTGCCGCATATGGCCGTCGCGTGGGCGGAGGGGCGGGAGTGGCGGTGCAAGAGGGATAATGCCGAGATCAGTATGCCGACCGCGAGTGATTTGCCGCAGCAATGTCCGCATGCCTGGCGAGGTTTTCGGAGTGCGCAGCACAAGCTGGTGCTGAAACCAGAAGGCGACGGCACGGAACGACCCTGGTTGTTTTTCGATCTAGAGAGTGATCCGCTGGAATTGAAAAATCTCGCGAACGATCCGGCGCGATCCGGGGAAATGGAGCGGTTAAAAAGTCTGATGTGACTGAGGGTGAATGTTCGTTCAGCACCGGCGCCACGAAAACAGGCGGAGCTGGTTTCCGCGATACGAACAGACTCAATTATTCACGATGCCATCGTCCGGCAAAATGCCTTGAAGTTTGCGACGGAGCTTTTGGACCTCGATGTCGTTTTTTAACTGCGTGGCAAAAAGTTGGAGCCGGCGGCGGGTGTCCAATTCCTCGAGCATCTTTTGTTTAAAGGCACCGTCATCGCACATATTAAAGGCGGCGACATCGGCGAAGGTGTCGAAGTCTTCGATGCTCTCCAGAAATTGAGTCATGCCTTTGGGGGCGGGGGCGCCAAGGCGGCGACGGAGTTGCAGGAGGCGCATGACTTCGAGTCGCATAATTTCCAGTTGGGTGTGATTGCCCCCGGCGATGCAGGCGAGTGGTTGGACGGAAATAATACGGTAAGGGCGTTCGCGGACGATGCGGTTGATGGCGACGCGACTGATACCCTGGAGAAGGAGATTGGAAGTATTGTCATCCGCTTTTTGGCAGGCCCGGATGATGCCGACCGTGGCGACGACGTGGGCTGGCTCATTGGTGCCGGGTTGGGCGGCGAGGGTAGGATCAAGGCGGGCTACGGCAAAGATCCGGTTACTGGCCAAGACCGCGCGGAGCATCTGCTGGTAGCGCGGTTCAAAAATATGCAACGGGAGGAGCGCTTGCGGAAAAAAAACGGTGTTCGGCAACGTGATCAGCGGTACGGTTTCGGGCACTTGGAGCGTCTCCATGAGGTGGAAGCTAGATGCTTTTTCGGGAAGTTCAACTCTGGTGTCGGCAAATTTTTCGTGAGAGAGGGTGCGGCTTCAGTCCCTTTGTTCTAGACGTATGCGGCTGATTGGCCAATGGTTCGGAGCAGTGATTATACCTGCGACCGAACTCCAATCATTTCTCGGGAATCGCCAAGCTAACCCGCATGGCTGGCTCGGGATGCACCCGATCAGCCACAAACGCCAGAAGGGTGTCGTCGCCCGGGCTTTTGTACGCGCTGCGATCAAGTGTGAGTTGGTGGATCTTGATGCTCCGGGCGCGCCGGCGTTTCCGATGGAGCTCCTCGCGCCTGAGGGCTTTTTCGAATTATTTATTCCGAAGCGCAGCGTCTTTCGGTATCAACTGCGCTACCAGACTTCGTGGGGGGAGATTCACCAGGTTTATAATGCCTATTCTTTTTTGCCCACGCTGAGTGATCAGGATCTTTATCTTTTCAACGAGGGTACCGAGCAGCGGATTCACGATAAACTCGGCGCGCATTTGCGTCAGATGGGAGAGGTGCCGGGAGTGGCCTTTGCGGTCTGGGCACCGAATGCCTCGCGGGTATCGGTGGTGGGGAATTACAACGGGTGGGATGCGCGTTATCATCCGATGCGGCCCATGGGTGCTTCGGGCGTATGGGAGTTGTTCATCCCCGGATTAAGCGAGGGTGAACTCTACAAATTTGCGATCTGGGACAAGGCCGGCACGATGCGCCTGAAGACCGATCCTTACGGCACCTATTTTGAAGCTCCACCGAACAATGCGGCCATTGTTTGCTCGACGAATCATCATGGGTGGGGTGATGCGGAATGGATGAACCGTCGGGCAGGCCAAGCCGGTCGGTTGGATCAACCGATGTCGATCTATGAAATTCATCTGGGTTCATGGCGGAGGAAGCTCGAAGAAACCAATCGTCCGCTGACGTATCGGGAGCTGGCTCCCGTTCTGGCCGAGTATGTCGTCAACATGGGCTTTACCCATGTGGAAGTGATGCCGGTGTCGGAGTATCCTTATCTCGGATCATGGGGCTATCAGGTGACGGGCTATTTCGCTCCGACGCACCGTTACGGCACGCCCGAGGATTTTCAATTTTTCGTCGATCATCTGCATCAGCGCGGCATTGGGATCATCGTCGACTGGGTGCCGGCGCATTTTCCACGGGATGCCTTTGCGCTGGCTGAGTTTGATGGGACGCACCTGTACGAACACGAAGATCCGCGGCTGGGGGCGCATCAGGATTGGGGCACGTTGATTTTTAATTACGGGCGGCACGAGGTGCGCTGCTTCCTGGTAGCGAGCGCGCTGTCGTGGTTGGAACGGTACCATATTGACGGCCTGCGGGTCGACGCGGTGGCTTCGATGCTTTACCTGGATTATTCACGCAATGCCGGTGAGTGGATTCCGAATAAATATGGCGGTCGGGAAAATTTGGAGGCGATCGAATTTCTACGCCGCACCAACGATCTCGTTCATCAGCTTTATCCCGGGGTGTTGATGATTGCGGAGGAATCGACCTCATTTCCTCAAGTGAGCCGGCCGGTGAAAGACGGTGGCCTGGGCTTCGACTTCAAGTGGAACATGGGCATGATGCACGACACGCTCACCTATTTTCAGAAGGACGCGATTCACCGGAAATGGATGCACGACAAGCTGACCTTCGGGATGCTTTATCAGTATTCGGAAAATTTCATCAGCGTGTATTCGCATGACGAAGTCGTCCACGGAAAGTCCTCGCTGCTCGGCAAAATGGGCGCAGGCAGCATAGCCGAAAAAGCCGCCAATCTGCGCGCCCTTTATGGCTACGTCTGGACCTATCCGGGCAAAAAGCTGCTCTTCATGGGCAGTGAATTTGGTCAGAGCAAGGAGTGGAATCATGATGCGAGCCTCGATTGGCATTTGCTGCAATATAAGGATCACGAAGGGCTGCAATCGCTCGTCCGTGACCTGAATAAATTATACACGAGCGAACCGGTTTTCAGTACGGGGGATTTGAATCCAGAGACCTTTCGTTGGCTGAATTGCACCGATGGGGACAATAGCGTCATTAGTTTTCTGCGACTTGATCCGGCGCAAAAAACGGCATTCCTTGTGGTTGGAAATTTCACTCCTGTGACTCGGGCTGGTTATCAGGTTGGCGTGCCGTATCGCGGCTATTGGACCGAGGTGA
>JANYCF010000382.1 GCA_025360455.1 Opitutaceae bacterium
TTCGAGCAGTTCGTAGGAAGTCGAATAACCGGCGAGAATCCCGATGACGCCGAGCGCGACGCCGAGATTCCAGAACTTGGCGGCGACCATGAGCCAACCGGCGGAACGAAGCGCGGCAGCGGAAAGGCGGGCCATCAGCCAGAGGGCGAAGGCGAATCCGGCATTCATGCCCCAACCGTAGACGAGCGCGTTTTGCGCGGCAGGAGCAACGCGACCGTGGGTGAACCACTCGCAGTCAGCGAGGAAAGTGGGCGTGTGCAGCTGAATGGCGGCGACGAGCTGGAGAGCTCCGCCGACGATCAGCCAAAGCAGAGCTGAGCCGAAGAATACGAGCACCGGCCATTTGGCGGAGGCGTCGATCTCCCGCTGTTCAGAGCGGTCGATCCCGCCGGCGGGCGCTGGATGGAGATGGGCAGTGGAATTCATCAGCAGAAATTACTTCTTCGTGTGTTCGCGGACGGTGAGCTCGATGGCGCGATCAATGGGGAGGCGGACGACGCCGGCTTTTTGATCAACCCAGCCGTAGGTGTTACCGAGCGCGACATCCTGATGGATCTTGGTCAGCGCAGCCGCCCTGCCCTCGGCGGTGTATTTCCAACGCTGGTCTTCGGCGATGTCGGCAACATTGACGTTGCCGCGCGGATTGACCGGCACCGAGCCACGATAGAACTTTCCGACGAAAACGCCGAAGAGCAAAATACCGGCGAGCACAACGACGGCCGTGAAAACCGGCGCGCGATGGGGGAAGGCGTAGGATTGCGGTTGATCGCTCATGGTGCGCTGGCCTCGTGGTGGGTGAGGGATTCACCGATGCGCGGATCGCGGATCGGGATGAGCTTCGTGGTGACGAAACTGCGAAGGTAGGCCCAGATGACAATGCCACCGATGCCGATGATCGATGTCACATTCCAGAGGAGACCGCTGCGCAGGAAGGGCAACGGATCCCCATTGGAAAGTTTCACCGCCGGCATGATGTTGTAGCAAAGATCGATGAAGAAAACAAAGGCGATGAACCAGCTGACGAGGGGAATCCACGTCTTGCTGACCTTGATCGGATACTGGATCAGGAGCAAAAACGGGAAGAGGAAATGGCCGAAGAGGAGAAACATGCCGACGTATTTCCACTGGTTCGGTTCGCCGTCGCTGTTGTTGATTTCGCGGATGTTGTACCAGAAGGTTTCTTCGGGGACGTTGGCGTTCCAGATCAGGAAGTACTGGGAGAACGTGACGTAGGCCCAGAAGATCGTGAACGCGAGCATCAGCTGGCCGATGCTGTGGAGATGATTGTCGTTGAGGATGCCTTTGAAGTCACCGCGACGCCAGAGCCAGACCATGAGGATCACGCCGAGCGAAAGTGCGGCGCGCATGCAACCGGCGAAAAACCACACACCGTACATGGTGGAGAACCAGTGGTACTCCATGGATTTCACCCAGAGAATAATGCAGCCCGTGAGCGTGACCGCAGTGAGTGGCAGGCCGAAGGCGGACCAGCGGCGACTGGAGGTGGTCCACTTCACATCACCGTCCGTGTCCTGCGTGAAGGAATTGCGGCGGAAACGGGAAGCGAGAAACCACCAGGCGAGAAACGAGAAGGTCGTGAGGAAGGTGAAGAAATTGCGATTCAGGAAGGCCGACTTCTTAGTGAGGAGAATATCTTCGGCGATTTTTCCATGGCCACCGACCTGAGCCAGATCGTAGCTCGCATTCATCCAGCGCCAGATGACATCGGGCTGAGTCCAGGCGACGACGACGAGCGGGATGAAAAGCAAACCAAGATAAGGGAAAGCCGCGAGCACATGCTCATATTGACGGCGGAGAACGGTGGACCAACCGGCGTCGAAGATGTAGTGGATCATCACCAAGAACAGCACGCCGAGGGCGATGCCGGTCCAGAAAACCATGCCGACGAGCCAGGAAACGGCGACGGTCGCCGAGCCACTGACGATCAGGCCGAGAGCAGTGAGCGCGATGCCGGCCAGGCCGACGCCGAGAGCCAAACCCGATTTGGGAGCGTTGGAAGAGGAACTCATGTTACTTCAGGTCTCCCCGGTTTTCGAGCGGCACATCATCGATGCTGGCATGATGGGCGCGCTGGAGAGCGCGGACATAGGCAATGACCGCCCAACGTTCATCCGGCGACAATTTGTCGGCGTAGGAAGACATCGTGTTTTTGCCGTGGGTGATGGTGTTGAAAATTTCGCCCTCCGCCATGGTCCGCAACCGATCGTCATGATAAGACGGTGTGGCGACCATGCCGTATTGCTTGGTGATGCCGTTGCCATCGCCGAGAGCTCCGTGGCAGGGCTGGCAATAAATCTCAAAACGTCCCCTGCCCTTCGTGAGCAAGTCACGGTCAACCGCCAGAGGGAAACCGCGGACGAAAGAACCGTCAGCGTTCTTGCCGGCATAGTGCGCATCATCCGCGCGGAGGAAATCAGGATCGGCCACCACGCCGCGACCGTGAGGCACGGTGCCGGAGACGGGGAGACGATCAGCGCGGCCATCACCAAAGAACTTGGAAGGAGCTTGTGGCTTGAATTTGGCCTGCCGATCCATGTCGGGGAAAACCTCGATCGGCGGCAGGGTGGAGTTCATCCCGCGGAAGCCCATGACGGAAATCGTCAGGAGACACAGGAAAGCGAGAGTGTAGTACGCGTAACGCATCTTATTCTTCCAGTTCGGAGATGTCCGTGCCACCGATCTGCTCCAAGAAAGCCCGGGTGGTGGCGGCGTTGTATTTCGGGTCGTTGGCCTCGATCACAATATGAAAACGGTCATCGAGCAAGCGGGTGAGTTTCGGGGCTTTTTGCACGGGATGATAGTGCATCGGCAGGCCGTTCAGGACGAACATCCCGATGATGGTCGCGAAGGCCGTGAAGAGAATGGTGAGCTCGTAGCTCACCGGGAAGGCAAACATCGGGGAGAAGAGCGGCTTGCCACCGACGATGAGTTTGTAGTCCACGCCACCGGTCCAGAAGATCATGCTCATGCCGGTGCAGAATCCGACGATGCCGCCGCAAATGGAAATGCGTGGCACCTTGGAACGGCGGATGCCCATGGCGGCATCGAGTCCGTGCACCGGGAACGGCGTGATGGCGTCCCACTGTTTGTAGCCCGCATCACGCACCTTTTCACAAGCGTGATAGATCTGAGGCGTGGTGGCGAAGGCGGCGATAATTCCGTAAGTTTTTTTCATGGCGCCTCCCGATTAATGGTGATCCGCCCCGTGGGGGTCGGCTTGAGGGATAACGCACTTCACCTCGGACATCGGCATGATCGGCACGAAGCGAATGAAGAGCAAAAACAGCGTGGAGAACACGCCGAAGGTCCCGAAGAAGGTGAAGATCTCAACGATCGAAGGTGAGTAGTAGCCCCAGCTCGACGGCAGGAAGTCGCGAGCCAGCGAGGTGACGATGATCACGAAACGCTCGAACCACATGCCGACGTTGACCACGATGGAGAGCACCCAGACGAACCAGGTGTTTTCGCGCACCCATTTGAACCAGAAGAATTGCGGCGTGATGACATTGCAGCTCACCATGATCCAGTAAGCCCAGGCGTAGTGACCAAACGCGCGATTGATGAAGGCGAAGCCCTCGTAAGGATTGGCGCTGTACCACGCGACGAAGAATTCAACGCCGTACGCGTAGCCCACCATCGTACCGGTCGCGAGGGTGATCTTGCACATACAGTCGATGTGATACTGTGTGATGAGATCTTCGAGGCGGAAGATGGCCCGCAGCGGCAGCATAAGGGTGAGCACCATGCCGAAGCCCGAGAAGATTGCGCCCGCGACGAAATACGGAGGGAAGATCGTGGTATGCCAGCCGGGGAGCAGCGAGACCGCGAAATCGAACGAGACGATCGTGTGCACGGAGAGCACGAGCGGGGTCGAGACGCCGGCCAAAATGAGATAGGCCATCTCGTAGTTGCTCCAGTGGCGGTTGGAACCGCGCCAGCCCATGGCGAAGAAACCGTAGATGCGGGCCTTGAGGAGATTGCCACCGGCGGTGAAACGATCGCGCAAGGTACCAAGATCAGGAATCAAACCGACGTACCAGAAAAGAACGGAAACCGTACCGTAGGTCGAGACGGCGAACACGTCCCACTCGAGCGGAGAACGGAAATTCTGCCAGATGTAATTCGAGTTCGGGATCGGGAAGAGATACCAGGCGAGCCACACGCGACCGACGTGAAACACCGGGAAGATACCGGCGCAGACCACGGCGAAAATCGTCATGGCCTCGGCTGCGCGATTGATCGAGGTGCGCCATTTTTGGCGGAGGAGGCAAAGAATGGCCGAGATCAAAGTACCGGCGTGGCCGATACCGATCCAAAAGACGAAGTTGACGATGTCCCACGCCCAGTTGACGGGATTGGCGTGACCCCAAACACCGACGCCGGTGCCGACGAGGTAGGTGATGCCGGCGACGGTGAACGACGCGACGAAGACGGCGAGGCCGAAGCAAATCCACCACCAGGTCGGAGTCTTGCCTTCCACGATGCCGCAGATCTTTTCGGTGATCCATGAGAAGTCGCGGTTGTTCAGCACGAGCTGAGCGCGCGGCAACGGAATCGGCTTAACCTCGGCGAGAATCGCCGGGCTCAGTTCGGAAGCATGATCAGAAGCGTGGGCGCTCATCAGTTATGCCCTCCGTGTTCTGCGGCTGGTTCGGCGGCTTCGGCCTCATGACTATGACCGTGGCCTTCGCTGTGGCCCTCAGAGTGACCTTCGCCGTGACCAGCCGGATGATTCTTGTTGTTATACTCGATCCGGCTGAGCGGGAGAGATTGGTAATCGGGCATTTGATCGTTCGGATTACGGAGCTTGCCGAGATAGGTCGTGCGGGGACGGATGTTCAGGTAACCGAGCACCGCGTAGTCGCGCTGCTGGGCTTTGGCCAGCGAGACCTGACTGTGCTCGTCCTTGATATTGCCGAACACGATGGCTTCGGCCGGGCAGACTTGTTGGCAAGCGGTCTTGATGGTGCCGTCGGGAACGAGAACGTTGTCGCTCGCGCCGGCGATACGCTTCTGCGCGATCTTGGCTTGTTGGACGCGTTGGACGCAGTAGGTGCATTTTTCCATGACACCGCGCATACGGACCGTGACATCCGGATTCTTCACCAGCTTCAACAACTCAGGCATCTCGCTCTGGCTGCCGAGCGGCCCCATGTAGAGTTCATCGAGCGATCGCTTGTTAAAATCGAAATAATTGAAACGGCGAACCTTGTACGGGCAGTTATTCGCGCAATACCGTGTGCCGATGCAGCGGTTGTAGGCCATGACGTTCACGCCTTCATCGTCGTGGACGGTGGCATTCACCGGGCACACGATTTCGCACGGTGCGAGTTCGCAGTGTTGGCAAGTCATCGGCTGAACGATCGCCTGCGGATCTTCGGGGAGAATCTTGTTGTTCTCGCCGCCAAAAGCGCCGGCCTCGATCTTGCCGTCAGAATAATAGCGGTCCAAACGGATCCAGTGCATTTCGCGGCCGCGCTTCACCTGCTCGCGACCGACGATCGGAATGTTATTCTCCGCTTGGCAAGCGACGACGCACGCATTGCAACCGATGCAGGTGTTGAGATCGATCGACATGCCCCATTGATGGAGGCCGTCGAACTTCGGTGTTTCGTAGAGGGAGTTACCACGCGGAATTTCCGAAGACCGCTCGGCCAACGGCATATTCTTATCTTTGCCGAGATTGGCCGGGGCGTGGGATTCCATGCCGATGCCGGCGACGAAACCAGGATTGTTGATGAACTCGGCGACGTTGGCTTCGCGGATGATGTCGCGGCCTTCCATCGACCAATGTTCCTGCGTGTTGGCGAGGAGGTGGCGTTCGCCGGTATTGCGAATCGTGGCGCCGGTAGCGAACTGCATCGCATCACTGGAGCGGGCCGGATAGGCGTTGAAGCCTGCGCCGGTGCCGACGTGACCGGTCTTGGTGCGACCATAGCCGAGAGGAAGAATGACCGTGAAATTAGCCAGACCTGGCTGAATGTGCAGCGGGCCGCGCACAGTGCGACCATTGACGGTCACTTCGCCGATGTAGGCGTCTTCCTTGCCCATCTCGTACTCGGCGTTTTCGACGCGAGCGATCTGAGGACCACTGGAACCCTTCGGATAAATGCCGAGATGTTTACCGAGACGCGGGCTGACGAGAATGGCGTTGTCCCAAGAAATTTTCGTGATCGGGTCGGGGCACTCTTGGAGCCAGCCGTTATTGGCAAAACGGCCGTCATCGACCTTGTGATCGGTGACGAAGCGGACTTCGACCAAGTCTTGCGTGACAGCAACGGGAGCCTTGGCGGTAGCCAACAGGGCAGCGGCGGAGCTCGCATGAAAAGAGACATCCGCAATTTTGTAAGCTGAACCGGCCAGCACGCCATCGTGTAGGAATTTCTCGAAGGCTTTCTGGTCGCTGCCGATGGTGGAGAAGACCTGCTCGTAGGCTTCGGGTTTTTCTAAACCGGCGACCCGGGCGAGCAACTCAACCTCCATCAGGCCATTGAACAACGGAAGAATCATCGGCTGCACGGGAACAATCGTGCCGTCGACGGTGCGGGCATCGCCCCAGGATTCGAGATAGTGCGTTGCGGAAAGATGCGTGCCGGAGAGCGCGGAAGTCTCGTCGACGTAGTAACCGTAGCGAATGACGTCGGGAACCTTGGCCAACAGCGCGGCGAAATCGAGATCCGCCGGTGCGTTGTAGACCGGATTGCCGTTCAGGATGAAGAGCGTCTTGACCGAGCCGGCCGTGATCGCGGTAGCGAGGGCCTTGATCGTC
>JANYCF010000385.1 GCA_025360455.1 Opitutaceae bacterium
ACACCTCGACGACCTGATCGCCACCCTCGGCCGTTTTCGCGCGTTGCTCCCGACGGTGGAAGCCGCCGGAGCCGAGATCAAACGCGCCATCAAGAACGGCAACAAGCTGTTGACCGCCGGCAACGGCGGCAGCGCGGCCGACGCCCTGCATCTGGCCGAGGAACTTGTCGGCCGGTTCAACAAGGAACGTCCCTCACTTCCCGCCATCGCCCTCTGCGCCGATCCGACGCTATTGACCTGCATCGGCAACGATTACGGTTTTGACTACATCTACTCCCGTCAGGTGGAAGGGCACGGGCGTCCAGGTGACGTTCTGGTTATTTTCAGCACGAGCGGCAAATCGCCCAACGTGATCCATGCCCTGCACGCCGCCAAGGCGCGCCAACTCAAGACGATCGCGGTACTTGGCAAAGATGGCGGTCCCGCCAAAGGCATTGCCGACTATGATTTGATCGTGCCGAGCAACTCCACGGCTCGCATCCAGGAGATCCACACCTTCATTCTCCATTCTTGGCTGACCTTGCTCGAGGCCGACTATTAATTTTAATCTCACCCACCAAACCTTTTCCGATGACCCATAACTTAGATTTTTTTGATAACGTCTCTGTCCTGATTGTAGGCGATGTGATGCTTGATCGTTACCTGTGGGGTGACATCCGCAGAATTTCACCCGAGGCCCCCGTTCCGATCGTCGAGATTTCCCGCGAGACGCACACCGCCGGCGGTGCCGCCAACGTGGCCAACAATCTTGCGGCGCTCGGGGTGCGTTGCGAATTGTTCGGCGTAGTCGGCAATGATGCCCACGGCGTCGAGCTGCAGGCGCTCTTTCAAAAACAAAAGGTAATCTTTGATCCCCGCCTGACGCGCTCGGCGGCTCCCACCATCACGAAAACCAGAATCGTGGCACAACGGCAGCAGCTTTGCCGACTCGATAAGGAATCCAGTCCGGAATCCTACTCGCTGGCCGAGGCCGGGTTGCTTGGGCTGCTGGCAGAAAAAGCTTCGAAATACGATGCCGTCATTCTTTCCGATTACGCCAAAGGTGTGATCAGCCAAGCCGTGATCGATACGCTCCGACAAGTACGGGCAGAACATAAGACCTTCATCGCCCTCGATCCCAAACCCCTGCGGCCGCTCGATATCAGCGGACTGGATTTGCTGACCCCGAACTATGGCGAGAGCCTCATGTTGTCGGGTTTGTCCGCCTATGGCCAAAAAGGCCCCACCGCAGATGAAATCGCCACGGCGGTGCTTAATCGCCATCACCCGGAATGCCTCGTGATGACCATGGGAGACAAAGGCATGTTGCTTCGGACCAAGGAAGGGAAATCCCGACATTTTCCTACGGTCGTACGAGAAGTCGCCGACGTCTCGGGCGCAGGCGACACGGTGATTTCCACTCTGACCGCCTGCATGGCGGCCAAACTGCCACCCGAGGAAGCCGTGCACATCGCCAACACCGCCGCCGGTGTGGTGGTCGGCAAACTCGGCACCGCCACCTGCACCCGCAAGGAACTCCTGCTGGCGTTTGAAGCCGACAGCAAGGCTCCTTGGAGCCCTCAAGCAGAAAGCACGTGAGATCCACTGGGCCCAACTGCCATTGCACCTTGCAAGCTGTGCTCTAGGATTTGAATCAACAGTACCACCCTGTTGATTTATCCCGGTGCCTTCTCCCTGTCTTTCATGGCTAACTCGCCCAACACCGCCCGAACCGCGCTCTGGGGATTTTATCTGCGCAAGGAACGCTGGGGTTTAACCTGGCGCGGATGGCTCGTCGGATTGCTGTTGGCCGGGCTGGCTGGCGTGCTTTTTGCCTTTCGCATCGTGCCCTTTCTTGCCGTGACGGACCGCGTGGACGCGCGCACGCTCGTCGTCGAAGGGTGGATACACGACTATGCCATTCACAAATCGGCCGATGAATTTAAAAATGGTGCCTATCAACGCATCTTCACCACCGGCGGTCCGGTAAGCGGAGGAGGCGGATACACCAATGATTTCAACACCTCGGCCAGTGTCGCGGCCGAACGCCTGGTGGCGGCTGGAGTCGAGACCAAGTTGGTCCAGATGGTGCCATCTCATGTATCGGATCGCGACCGCACCTACCATTCTGCGTTAGCCCTGCGCGCCTGGCTCCACCGGAACCACATCACCGTGGACCACATCAACATCATCACGGAGAACATCCATGCGCGCCGCACCCGTCTGCTTTTCAAGAAAGCATTCGGGGACGGATTCACCATAGGTATCATCGCCGTATCCGAGCCGGACTATGATATGAACCGTTGGTGGAAGTACAGCGAAGGCGTGGAAGAAGTTTTTCGCGAAAGTCTGGCCTACCTCTACGCCCGGTTTATCTTTAATCCAACGCCACCCGAACTAGACCGCCCCACCTCGGCAGAAACATAAAAATCGGCGTTCCCTGCACGCTCACTGCTTCAAACTCAGTGCGCGCTTCAGCATGGAACCCAGCGTGATCACCACCACGCAGCCACCAAACAGGACAAAGTAGACTTCACAAAAAAAGTGAAAAAAATGAAATAACCAGCGGACGGAAAGCTGGAATCCCCCCCGCCAGAGCAGAGCAGTCACCACCACAAACCCCGGGAGCATCACCGCGATCAACCAGCCCAGATAATAGGGCCGTTCCGTCCGCTCGAGGCGAAAAACCGTCAGCCCTTTCCTCTGTAACCACCTGATATAGGCGACGACCAATACGACGGTTCCTCCCACCGAACTGACGATCCAGATGGCCTGATCGACCTCAATATGAGCATTACCTATTTCCGCCACTTGCATCTGAAGTAACGGCACGCTCTTCGCCAACCACCAATTATCCTTGGTCAACAAGTCCCACGCCAAATGTGACCATCCGCCGACCAACAGCGAACCCAGATAGGTCAGCAGAGAATGAGCTGGCAGGGCGCAGAGCGGGGCCAATGCCTCGCGATGTGGATTCGGCAAAGTGGCAACAAACGAACCGCGCAGCAGCCGAAACGCCAGACTGACCAGCAACCCCGCCGGCAGACAGAAAAGCACACTGCCCAACAATGAATGCGAAAGTCCATCCCAACTTCGAATCCCCTGGGCCGCGAACCACTCCTTGCCGGGCAATCCCCTAAAAAAGGTGATGATCGTGGCGAAGGACCGGTGCCCATTGAGCGCGTAGGCGACATCGGGTACGAGCGAACCAATCACCAAGGCCGAAAAGCTAAAATATTTCGGACAATAGCGCCGTAAGGGTAGAATGGCGGCAGGATGAGCAATCGGCAAAGGCATGCGGCTGGAACGAAAATCATATTTCCGCGGAAAGCCAATCTTGGACCATCAACGGTCAGTGCTAAACTTAAAGCGGGAAGAGCTCAGTATAGTCGGCAGTTGAACCAATTAATTTTAACCACGGATTCGACAGATCTCCGAGTATCATACCAATGGCTGGTGCTGTTTTGCTTTTCGGTAGGGCGAGGCGTCCCTGCCGAGCCGCTGCGCCCCACGGCTCACCGAGACGGCGGTTGGTGCAGCAGCGCGACCGGTTCGCCCGACCCCCGATCATTGGTCAAGAGTCCAAATCTCATGCGACGTTGGTATCAGCCGTCGTCCTTCGGCTATGGCCCGACAAGTACAGAAATAATTCAGGGAGAAAATCAGCTTCAAGTCCGATCACCTGCGAGGTGAAGGATAAAAAAATCACTGTCACACTGGATTGATAATCCGGGTTCATCCGGGTTTCCGAGCGAAGCGACATCAGGCAATCCGTGGCTTAAATCGCCGATGCTAGGACGATGCACCAGGATACCCCGCGCGATCCAAACTAGATTTTGGCCGTGAACGCGCCCGACGCAACCAGACGTAGTTTCATTTCGTGGGCGAGAAGTGAAACACACGGGCGAATCAACATGGCATGGGGATTGACAGGTAATTGGATCAGATCGATCCGGTCGCCCACCAAATCACCCCAACCCAGCTTGGCATCCGGCATAAAATCATAATTTTTCTGCGGACGGACAACCATCAGGCGCCCAGCGTAGGGCTGCGGTTTATACAACCAAATCGAATCATCATTGATTTTCTGAATCAAAACCTCAGCTCCCACCTTAGCCGCCGTGCCACTAAGAGAGCTCCGCATCTGCTTAAAACGATCGTTCGCGGCTTCCACAGCCATACGGAATTTCTCAATAAAATAAGCCGGTAGATTTCTGGGGCCTAACCGGCCAATGTTAGCCAAATGAAATCCGATTTTCTGCCACTTCGAAGAAAATAAACTGAGCTGGCCGTCCTTTCGTTGAATCGCCCCAAAATTATAAGTATCGAGCAGGGCAACCAACCCGACCTGTTCGCCTTGTTGCCGCAGGAGGCAAGCCATCTCGTATGCGACCGTCCCTCCCATACAGTACCCAGCCAGATGATAGGGTCCCACCGGTTGGAATGCGCGGAGTTCCTTCACGTAGTGCCCCGCCATTGTTTCAATGCGCGTTAAAGGCGCTGTTTTGTAATCCAACCCTTGGGATTGAAAACCATAGACCGACACCTCCGGTCCCATGGCTTCGGCTAGCTCACGATAGAGCAAAATATTCCCTCCGGCCCCGTGCACGAGAAACAGCGTCGGATTTCCGGCTTGCGGACGAATCGGCACCAAAGAGGCCCAATGGCTATCATGATTGGTCTGCTTCGAAAGAATCGCCGCAAGTTTTTCGACCGTGGAGTCGGCGAAGAGTCGGGCCAAAGGCAGCCGCACCCCAAATTCGGTCGCAATAGCCGTCATTAATTTTACCGCTAACAAGGAGTGCCCGCCCAGATCGAAAAAACTATCATACACAGAAGTGATCCGAGTATTTAGGACGCGCTCAAAAATGGCAGCCATCCGTTTCTCCTCATCAGTACGCGGAGCGATGGCATGCCGCGATGAGGTTGAGGCGCCTCCCTGCGGGACTGGCAAAGCTTTGCGGTCAATTTTGGCGTTAGGCGTAAGCGGTAACGCATCCAGCAACACATACACTGCCGGGATCATATACTCTGGCAGAGCTTGACGAAGGTGCTCGCGCAGTTCGGCCGCAGTCGGCTTCGGACCGGCATGTGCCACAAGATAAGCCACGAGCCGGACGTCGCCCGGGGTGTCCTCGCGCGCAATCACCACCGCTTGCTTCACGCTGGGATACGCCGCGAGTTGGTTTTCAATTTCTCCCAATTCAATTCGGAAACCGCGAATTTTAACCTGAAAATCGAGCCGCCCCAAGCAATCGATATTTCCATCCGGACGATAGCGCGCCAAATCGCCGGTACGATAGAGCCGTTGTCCGGGCTTGAAGGGATGCGTAATAAATCGATCAGCCGTCAATTCCTCACGGTTAAAATAACCCCGCGCCAGGCCGACGCCGCCGATCAATAATTCTCCCGCCACTCCCACCGGCTGCGCCTGCTGCTTGGCATCAAGGATGTAGATCTCGGTATTGGCGATCGGACGGCCGATGTGAATCACCGCCGCATCAGTCACCCGGCAACAGGTAGACCAAATTGTCGTCTCCGTCGGGCCGTACATATTCCAAAGCTCGGCGCAGCGAGGAATCAATTCTTTCGCCAAATCCGCCGGCAACGGTTCACCGCCGCAAAGTACTTTCAGGCCGGGTGTCCCTTTCCAACCAGCCGCCAGAAGTAAACGCCAAGTCGCCGGAGTTGCCTGAAAAAAGCTGATCCTTTCACGCTCCATGATCTTCAACAATACCGCGCCGTCGATGGCGTCATCTTGCGACGCGATGACGATTCGAGCGCCCACGGCCAAGGGCAGATGCATTTCCAATCCCGCAATATCGAATGAAAGCGTCGTCACACTCAAGAGCACGTCACTCGCGAGCATGCCGGGCTCCCGCCTCATCGACTGGATAAAATTCACCACCGCGCGATGCTCGATTTGCACGCCCTTCGGTTTACCCGTCGAACCACTCGTGTAGATCACGTACGCCAGATTCGTAGCCGTCGGTTTTACCGATGGTGACGCAGATCTTGCGGCCGGTTCAGGCAGCGGCTCATCAATCAGAACCCGCAGTGCTTTACTCTCGGGCAAAATGGCCAGCAATGCACGCTGGGTGACCAACGCGCAGGCATTGGCATCGGCGAGAACGTAAGCGATGCGATCCGCCGGATAAGCCGGATCAATCGGCACATAAGCTCCACCGGCTTTCAAGATGCCGAGAATACCCACCAGCATTTCAAGTGAACGTTCGACACACAGGCCAACCAGTGCATCCGGCTTCACGCCGATGCTCCGCAGATGCTCCGCCAAGCGGTCAGCCCGGGCATTGAGTTCCGCGTAGGTCAATTTATTTTCGTAAAAGCTAACCGCCACCGCCGCCGGCGTGCTGGCCGCCTGCGCTTCAAAGAGTTCATGCAGGCATGTGTCGCGGGGAAATTCCCCATCCGTTCGGTTCCATTCGACCAGCACCTTTTGCTGTTCTTCGGCGGAAACCAGCGGCATCGCGGATAACGGTGAATCCGGCTGCCGACAAAAGCCTTCCATCAAGGTGCGCCATTGCAGTTGCCAACGTTCCACTGTCGCCGCCTCAAACACATCCGTGTTGTAATCAAAAGCCACCAACAATCCATGGGCTGAATCGGTGACATTTACCGTGAGGTCAAAGAACTTGAAATCCGTAACCGGCGTCGTGGCCTTGACCTTTAATCCCACCCATTCACAGGGCGGTTCATCATTCAAATTAAACGTTACCGATACGAGTGGCGTACGCCCAGCCTGCCGCGGCAAGGCCAGTTTTTCGACCAAATCACCAAAGGCGATATCCTGATGGTCACGCATCACGAGAGCACTTTGCGTGAACTCCTTCAAATAGGTCCGGAACGTCGCCCCACCCTCGCAATGGGCGCGCATCGGCAGTAAATTCACGCTGTGGCCAACCAATGATTCTGAGCCGGGAGCATCCAGCAGATTAGCCGCGATCTGCCCGGCAGTGGGGACACCGACCACAATCTCGTTCTGCTCAGTGAGCCGATGCAGCCAGACATTAAACGTACCCAATAAGAAATGAAACAAAGTACAGTTCATTTCCGCACTCACCTGCTTGATCCGTTGCCGTAGTTCCAAACTAAACCAAGTACGAACATGCTTGGTCTCAAAGCTCCGCTGCGTCGGCCAGGGACGATCCGTGGGCAAATTAATCGCGGCCGGACGATCCGCTAAAAGGCCCAACCAATACGCCTCCGCCCGAATCCGACTCGCCACCACATCGGGGCGGCCACGCCATGCCATATAGTCGGCGTACGACATGGCCGGCAGCAAACCATGCGATTGACCTCTGATTTTGGCTGAATACAGCCGGCTCAACTCAATCATGAGCACATGCACGGACCATCCATCCGCCACCAAGTGATGCGCGGTGAGATGAAACACATGGTTGGTTTTTCCCAGACTAATCATTTGCGCCTGCGCCAGGGGACCGTCGGCCAAATTAAAAACCAAGCGATTTTGTTGGCTCATACACTCCTGCAACCGACGCGCCTGCTCCTCCGGCGCTTGCCCCTTAAAATCGACCAGCGTCAGCTGCAATTTTCCCCGAGACGCGATACGCTGCAACTTGCCATCGAACGAAAAAGTAGTGCGCAGGGCATCATGCCGAACCACCAGTTCCTGCAAAGCTTCATCAAGGGCGGATAATTTCAACTCCCCTTCAAATTCCAGTTGCAGCGATTCATTATAGCCCCGGGACGCGTTGTCACTGAATTGCGAAGTGAGCCAGATTTCCTGCTGTTCCGGTGCGAGCGGCAACTGGAGAATGCCGTTGAGTAATTCCGCCACTGGCGTGGCGGCAGTAGTCACTGTCGCTGCTTTATTATTCAATCCGGACTGGGATGAAACGATTTGCCCCAGTGAATCCACCTTGATCGCGAGAGTGCGAAGCTCACTTTGAATCTGCAATAAAATCGAATTCTGGTTTTCTCCGATTGGCGCGGCACCGGCGGCCACGGGCGCATGGGTGACCGACGCTGCGACGGTTAGCGCCGTCGGTTCCCTGCCTTTGCCTTGAGCCACAATATGCGCAGCTAGTTTCGGCAAGGTGGAGAATTCACCCGCGAGCTGCGCAAAACCCACCCGCACTCCAAAATCCCGTTCGAGCTGGCGACTCACCTGAGCCAGTAGCAAAGAATCCAAGCCTGCTTCAAAGAAAGTAACGGTGTCACCCCATTCTGCCGCGTTTACTCCGGATACAGCCAACAACGTTTTTCTTAAAACCGCGAGTGTTGACTCCATGACGGTCGCAGTTGAAACCACAGTCACAGCAGCGTTGACCCGCAGTTGTTCAAGAATCGGACTGCTCGCCACGACTGCTGGCGAGGCAACTGAGGCGGTGGGAGCATTGATCCAAAATCTCTTTTTCTCGAAAGGATAGGTAGGAAGCGGAATGCGACGACGGGACTGACCCGCGTTGAAACCTTCCCAATCCATCGGCGCACCCAACGTCCAAACTCGTCCCACCGCATCGAGCATTGAAACCGTTTCGGACCCGTCCGCAGGCAAACCACCGAGGGCCGCGAGCACCGCACCCGCAGGGCCGGTGGCGGCATTTTGATGCACCATTTGCGTGAGCGTATTGCCAGGGCCAACTTCGAGAAACACGCGTGACTGATCCTTGAACAAAAGCGCAAGGCCGTCGGAAAAACGCACTGTCTGACGAATTTGCGCTGCCCAGTAAGCAGGACTGGTTGCTTCGGCCGTCGTGATCATTTTGCCCGTAACGTTGGAAACAAAGGGTAAGGTCGGTGGATTCAACTTCACCCGTTTCACAATCTCAGTAAACGGCGCGACTACCGGATCCATCATGGCCGAATGAAACGCGTGGGACGAAGCCAGCCGTTGAAACGCCGCGCCGCGCGCAGTCAGTTTACCCTCCAACTCAACAACGGCCTCCAATGAACCAGCCACCACGGCCAGTGTCGGAGAATTCCGCGAGGCGAGCGACAACGCTGTACCCAGCAAGGGCAGAAGATCGGCATCGGATAGACGCACGGAAAGCATCACTCCGGATGGAGTGGCTTGAGTGAGTTGCGCCCGCTGGGCGACCAGTTGCAGCGCGTCTGCCAAGCTAAAAACCCCCGCCAAGCAGCCGGCGACAAATTCACCCACGCTATGCCCGAGCATTACCTGCGGCTTGATGCCCCACGAAAGCCAAAGTTTCGCCAGAGCGTAATCGACGGCAAACAACGCCGGTTGCGTCACCCGGGCCTGAGCGAACTGCTCCGCCGCCCACGCCATCTTGGCCGTCGAGGGATAGAGCACTTCGCGCAGATCCAGTCCGAGCGCAGCCCGAAGAATTTCAGCACAGCGATCCAGCTCGGTTTTAAAAATTTCCTGAGTGCGGTAGAGTTCACGACCCATCGCGGCGTGCTGCGCACCCTGTCCTGGAAAAAGAAACACCAGAGAAGGAGCCGTCGCTTCTTTGGCTGTGACGAGACGCTTCGCGTCCCCGCTCCGCAATGCGGCAACAGCATCGGCTTGATCGCGGCAGACCAGCATGCGGCGATGGCTGAAAGCCTGTCGGCCGATCTGCAAAGTGAAGGCGGCATGGGCGAGCGAAGTTTTCGGATGGCGGGCTAAATATTCCGCCAAATTCTGCGTGATCGCGTCAAGTGCAGCGGCCGATTTCGCCGACAGCACCAGCAATTGTGAGCCACTCACCGCTGTTTCAGCCACGACTTTCGGCGCTTCCTCCAGCACCAGGTGCGCATTAGTTCCGCCAAACCCGAGGCAATTCACCACTGCGCGGCGCGGTGCGCCGGCGGACTTCCACTCGATGAGTTTGTCCGCCACGTAGAATGGGCTGTTCGCAAAATCGATCCGGGGATTTGGCTTCGTGTAATGCAACGAGGCAGGAATCTGGCCATGACGCAACGCGAGCACGGTCTTGATCAACGACACTACCCCCGCGGCGCGGTCCATGTGGCCGATGTTGCTCTTAACCGAACCGATCGCACAAAAACCGTTTTTCTTCGTCGTGCGCCGAAAAGCGCGCGTGAGCGATTCGAGTTCGATCGGATCTCCCACGGCCGTGCCGGTGCCATGCGCTTCCACGTAGCTGATAGTCTCGGCGCTGACATCAGCGATGTTGAGCGCCTCGGCAATGACGTTGGTCTGGCCAATGACGCTGGGCGCAGTGAATCCTGCCTTGAGTGCACCATCATTGTTCACCGCCGAACCACGGATCACCGCGTGAATCGTATCCCCGTCGTCCAACGCATCGGACAATCGTTTAAGCACCACCAAACCAAGACCGTTGGTCCAGACCGTACCGGCCGCTTGTGCGTCGAAGGGACGACAATGTCCATCGGGCGAAAGAATCATTCCCTCCTGATGGATGTAACCCTGTTCCTGCGGCGTACGGATGCTAACGCCACCAGCGAGCACCATATCACTTTCACCGCTCAGCAAACTCTGACACGCGACGTGCACGGCTACCAACGAAGTGGAGCACGCCGTCTGGATCGTCATACTGGGGCCGCGCAGATTGAGTTTATACGAAATCATCGTACTCAGCGCGTCGCTATCCGCGAAAATATCGATCAGTGACATCGGCCCACCGAGTACCCGCATCAATTCTTTGTTGGGATAGAGGTTCTCCAAAAAGTAGGAGTTAGGACCGGCTCCAGCGAAGACTCCGATGGAACCCTTATAGCTGTCGGGATTGTAGCCGGCATCTTCCAGCGCCGCCCAGGAGTGTTGCAGTAGCCGACGGAGCTGCGGGTCCATGATTTCGGCTTCCCGCGGGGTGAAACCAAAAAAGGAGTTGTCGAAAAATTCCGCCCCTTCCACCCGCGATACTGCCCGAACATAATTGGGCTCGGCAATAACGGCCGGATCGATGCCATGACGGGCCAGTTCTTCCGGAGAGAGAAATTCCACCGACTCGCGACCGGCTTTCAAGTTCTCCCAAAATTGTTCGACATCGGCTGCGCCGGGAAAGCAGCCACTGAGTCCGATAACGGCGATGTGGTTGGAAGCGGAGTCGTTGGCTTGGCTCATAGAAAATTCTTACTCAAGGGTTGGCCGAGCTTGTTGCCGACGCAAGCGCTGTCCGGCCAAATCGCGGCGGGCCTCACGCCGTTCCACCGGAGCAGCCAGGGCCAGATCAACGACGGCGGCATCCAACAGCGGATTGAGCAGGGCGATCGTGGGAGCCGCAAAGAAATCGATCAGTTGAAGCGTCACGTGCACTTCGTTCCGGATCTCCGTGACCACTTGACCGGCCAACAGGGAATCGCCGCCCAGTTCGAAAAAATTATCGTGCAGGCCGATCCGATCAATTCCCAGGCAGCGCTGCCAGACCCGGGCAAGGGCTTTTTCGCGTTCGGTTTGCGGTGCCACATAATCGGTCTGCACTTCCGGGCGGGCGTGCACGAAGGGCGCGGCCGGCGCCTCCTCTGTCGCTCCCACAATGGCGGGAGCCATGTCCACCGTGTAGCGCTGATGCTCGAAAGGATAAGTGGGCAACGGAATGCGGCGACGCGCCACACCTCTCGTGAAGCCAGCCCAGGCGATGTGGGCGCCGCTCAGCCAGAGTCGCCCCACCGTATTCAAGAGGAAACCCACATCGGATTGCGCGTCATTGGCGGGACGGAGAGACGGCAAGGCCAGAGGAAGACGACCGTTATGCAGATGCCGGCGCGTCAAAGTCGTGAGCGTTTGTCCCGGACCGACCTCAAGAAATATGCGATCGGGTTCGCGCACCAATTCCTGAATACCAGCGGAAAAACGCACGGCCTGACGGAGATGGCGGGCGTAGTAACGCGGATCGGTCGCTTCCTCGGGCCTGATCCAAGTACCAGTCAGATTCGAAACGTAGGGCAACTGTGGTGGATTCAACTTCACTCGTGAGACAATCGCGGTGAACTCAGCCAGCACCGGATCCATCATGGACGAATGGAAGGCATGCGACGTATGGAGTTTCCGCGCCGCCGTACCCTGCGCGGTCAAATAGGCTTCGAGTTTTTCCAAGGCATCCGTGGGGCCGGATACCACACAAGAACCCGGGGCGTTCAGTGCCGCAATGGAAATACGTCCGGTCGGATCAGCTATTTTCAACACCTCGGCCATGGCCGCTTCATTCAGCGGCACGGCCAGCATGGAACCGGCGGGCAGTTGCTGCATCAATCGACCGCGAACGGCAACCAATTCAATCGCATCCTTCAGTGACAACACTCCGGCCAAACACGCCGCCGCGTACTCACCGATGCTATGCCCGATCATTGCTTCCGGCGTAATGCCCCAACTCATCCAAAGCCGCGCCATCGCGTACTCGATGATAAAGAGTGCCGGCTGAGCCAATGCCGTTTGATTGATATCGACCGTTCCCGCCGCTGCGTCCCCAAACAAAATAGGACGCAGATCCATCGACAAATGTGGCTTCGCCATCTCCAGACACTCGTCGATCGTACGCGCAAAGAACGGCTCCGACCGGTAAAGCTCGGCCGCCATGCCAGAATACTGGGCACCCTGTCCGCTGAACATGAACACCACCTGTGGCCGACCTGCCACCGTGGTCGATTGAATGAGACCATCCTTGCTCTCGAGAATACGGATCGCCTGTTCGCGATTTTCGCACACCAAGGCACAACGATATTCCAACGCACGCCGGCCGACTTGCAGGGTGAAAGCCGCATCACCAAGATTCACGGCGGGAAATTCCGTAAGGTAGCCGGCAAAATTTTTGAGGGCCTGCTCAAGCGCAGTCTTTGTCTTCGCAGAAAACACGAGTAGCTCGCGTGGGCGCGCCGGATCAGAATGCGCCGGAGCGGGCGCTTCTTCGACCACGACATGGGAATTGGTCCCGCCGACGCCAAAGCAACTGACCCCGGCACGGAGAGGCGCACCGGAACCAGTCCAAGGCGAGAGCGCCGCATTCACGACAAAGGGACTGTTCGCGAAATTTATTTTGGGATTCGGTTGCTGAAAATGGAGCGTCGGCGGCAGCTCGCGATGCTGCAAAGCCAACACGGTTTTCAACAGTCCAGCCATGCCCGCCGCCGCATCGAGGTGACCGATATTCGTCTTCACGGAACCCAGCGCGCAAAATCCACTCCGATCGGTCGACGCGCGGAAGGCCTGCGTCAAACCGGCGATTTCGATGGGATCGCCGAGCACGGTGCCCGTGCCATGCGCTTCCACATAACTGATCGTGTCCGCCGTAAGGCCTGCCGCCGCGTGCGCCATTTCGATCACCTCAGCCTGTCCATCGACACTCGGGGCCGTGAACCCCACTTTACCCGAGCCATCGTTGTTGATCGCCGTGCCCTTGATCACCGCGTGAATTGTATCGCCGTCCGCGATCGCCTCCGAGAGGCGCTTCAGCACGACGATGCCGAGACCGTTGCCAAAAACAGTGCCACCCGCTCCCGCATCGAAAACCCGGCAATGTCCATCAGGGGAAACGATGCCGCCTTCCTGATACAGGTAACCGGCTTCCTGCGGTACATTGACGCTGACCGCGCCGGCCAGCGCGACGGTGCATTCGCCGCCGAGCAAACTGCGGCAGGCCATGTGCACCGCGACGAGCGAAGTCGAGCAAGCGGTTTGAATCGTAACGCTTGGTCCCTTCAAATTCAGTTCATAGGAAACCCGGGTCGCGAGATAGTCTTTCTCATTCGAAACGGTGAGCGGAAACCCATAGCTACCGGGACCGGTGCCCAGTTTCGCCATCAGATGAAAAACATAAACATTCGGACTGCCACCCGCGTAGACGCCGATTGGACTGGGATATTGTTCCGGATCGTAACCCGCATTTTCCAATGCTTCCCACGCCACTTCGAGGAAGACGCGCTGCTGCGGATCGGTGATGGTCGCTTCCCGCGGGCTATACCCAAAAAGATGCGCGTCAAAATACTCGGCGTTCGCCAACTTGGGCCGAGCCCGGACGTAGTGGGGATTTTCCGCCAGCGCGATCGGCACGCCGGCCGCAGTTAATTCCGCGTCCGATAAAACGGAAATCGATTCAACGCCCTCCCGCAAATTTCGCCAGAACTCCGCCAGGTTTTTCGCGCCGGGAAACCGCCCGGCCATGCCGACAATCGCCACCGCCTCACCCGCCTGGGATTGCGGCCCCATCCGCGGCCGTTCGGCCCGGGCCGTCGTGCGGTCCGCCGTCAGATATTCCACCAATGACTGGATGGTCGGATGCTGAAACAGCTCCACGATAGTCAGATCGCGTTGCAGAATTTTGCGCAACCGTGCATGAATGCGACCCAAGATCAGCGAGTGTCCGCCCAAATCGAAAAAATTATCCGTGGCGCCGACATGCTGAACGGATAGAAATTCCTGCCACACGCCGGCGATCGTGCGTTCCAATTCACCGCGCAGGGGCGCCGCGCTTGGACGTGGAGCGGGTACGGCGCTGGCTCCGGGCAGAGGCAACGCTTTCCGATCAATCTTGCCGTTGGGCGTCAAAGGCAGTCGCGGTAAAGTCACGAACACAGCGGGGATCATGTACTCGGGCAACGCCGCGCGCAGCACCTGTCGAATCTCATCCAAAGGCGGCTCGGTGATACCGTTGGGCACGAGGTACGCCACCAACCGTTTCTCGCCGGACGATTCCGCCCAAGCATTCACCACCGCCTGATTGACCGACGGATGTTTGCTTAAAATCGATTCGATTTCGCCCAGTTCAATGCGGTAACCGCGAATCTTCACCTGAAAATCGATTCGCCCCAGACAATCCACGCGGCCATCGGGCCGATAGCGCGCAAGATCCCCGGTCCGGTAAAGTCGCTGACCGGGTTTAAAGGGATGCGAAATAAATTTCTCCGCCGTAAGTTCCGGCAAGCCATTGTAACCGCGGGCAAGGCCATCACCACCGATCATCAATTCGCCTTCCGCGCCGATCGGCACTGGTTGAAGATTTTCATCGAGAATATAGAGATCGGTATTGTCGATCGGCCGGCCTATCGTGATGCTGTCCGCCTCCGTGATCTGCGCGCAAGTTGACCAAATGGTCGTTTCCGTCGGCCCGTACATATTCCACAGCTCAGCACAAAGCGGGAGTAATTTTTGCGCGAGATCACGGGGCAACGGTTCGCCGCCACAAAGAATCCGCAAACCGCTGCGGCCGGTCCAATCGGACTCAAGCATGAGGCGCCACGTCGCCGGAGTGGCCTGCATCACGGTCACACCATGACGCTCGACGAGCCCGATCAAAGCGGAGCCATCAATCACGGACTGCCGTGAAGCGATGACGATTTTTGCCCCGGTCGTAAGCGGCAGATGCAATTCCAGTCCGGCGATATCAAACGAAATGGTCGTGAGCGCCAGCATCACATCATCCGGGCGAAGTCCGGGGCTCTTACGCATCGCGTTCAGGAAATTAACCAAAGCACGGTGCGAGATCTGCACGCCTTTGGGTTTACCGGTCGAGCCGCTCGTATAGATAACGTAAGCGAGATGGGCCGAGCTCAGTCCAGCGATCGCAGGAAGCGATTCCTTGGAGGCGGGTAAGGGCTCATCCATGACCACCAGCTTGGCGGCAGTAGCCGGCAAGTGGGGTACCAACGCCCGTTGCGTGACGATAGCCGCCGCTTTGGCATCAGCCAACACATGAGCGATGCGATCCGCCGGATAAGCCGGATCGATCGGCACGTAGGCGCCGCCCGCCTTTAAAATCCCCAGAATGCCCACGACCAAGTCGAGGGAACGCTCCGTGCAATGCCCCACGAGCACATCCGGGCCGACGCCCAGCTCGCGCAGATGTGCCGCGAGAATGTCAGCCCGATCATTCAGTTCACGATAGGTCAGGCTGGCCCCGTCCATTTCCACGGCGAGGGCATGCGGAGTATTCCGTACGACTTCCTCAAATAACCAATGCGCACACTGATCCGTCGGGTAAGCAGTTTTTGTCTGATTCCATTCCACCAGGATACGTTCTCGTTCGGCTGCTGGAAGGAGCAGGGCAGAAACCTTCGTCGGCGCAGAAAAATCCGGTGGAACAGGGGGCGTTTCAGACATAGCAGACTAAAATAGACTGATCTTAATACTTGGTTAACGGAGCGAATCCCACAAGGACAGTTCTTTTCTAAAAAACGGTTCGGGGCAATCTTAGGCAACGCATTTTATCACGGGACCTTTCTTACCTTAAATTGGGTGTATTGGAGAACCAACAATCCAGCAGAGCGACTCAACGAAGCTGCATAAAAAACCATCCGCCAGCGAAGCCGTTTAGAAAACATTCGTCCGTTGATGTTGCTTAAGAATCGCTCGCCAAAACGTTACTTTGAAAATCTTGGGGCCGGCAAGCAGCAATCCAGCCAGAGCCATCCCGCTTCGAGCCAGAGCCGTCCCATAGTTTCGCTCTTTGAGATTATAGTGCACACAAGTAAGGTAAGAACGCACGATTTTACCCGCCCAATAAGCGTCTGGCACCGAGGCACGCATCCGGGAAAACGCTCCCTTTTGGGACAATACGCCGTCCCGTGACCGGGTATTGAACCGCTCATACACACTGTAATCGGCACTGGTGTTATTCCGATCACGCACCACACACGCCACCGGCTTTAGCGTGGTCGCCAATTCGGTGCGGAAGGCTAGGTGCCGATTTATATCGTGGATTTCAGCCATGTTATAGCGGGGATCGAATCCGTTGATGGCAAAAAACAAGTCACTCCTGATAATGGAGCCGGTAAGTGCGATCCAATCACCGCCCACCATTTGGACGAAGCTATTGCCTGTTACCCCCACATGATGCTCTGCCAAGAATTCCTCCTTCGCATCCAGAAAATTCACCGCACCGTAAATCCAGCCAGCCGTGGATTTCTGAGCGACGGCCCAAAGCTCAGAAAACGCCACGGGAAGCAACCAGTCATCGTCATCCAGAAAAAGGAGATACTTCCCTTTCGCCACGGTCGCGCCCGCATTCCGCGCAAAGCATCGGTTCCGTTTCTGTGACTCCAGAATCCGTGCCCGGGGAGAGTCTTGCCACGCGGCTTTCGTTAATGGCCGGCCGGAGTCGTTCACCACAATTACTTCAAATTCCTCTTTCTTAAAATCCTGCCCGAGTACGCTCTGCACTGACCGAACAAGCGAGGGTCGATTGATTGTTGGAATGATAACGGAAACAAACATGGGGCAGCACTTAATTGCGGCAAAAAACGTTCAAACGACAATAACTTAATTCTCCTTCTGCAGGATTGTGTGTGAACGGTAAATCCTACGGCAATGAATCGGACATGGGACCGGATTTATGGCATCTCGCCACCTCTGCGTTTCGAGGCACTGCTCGCCACCACCGCGATTATTTCAGTTATGATCCGGACCGAGAGGGAGCTCTTGGACCGAGCATTAAACAATCACCCAAGCACGGCTCAAGCACGCTGGCCGACAAGATAATCCCGCAGCGGCTCTGCTTTACCCATCGGCAATAGCAAGAAATCCCCCTCAGCGGTTTGCCCCAGTTGGGGTGCGACGCCGCCAGCTCGCACACGATCTTTTCTGAAGTCTGGGCGGTGAGGCCGGAATGAGGTTCAAACGGCAGGAACCCAGCGCCGAGACAATAAGTGTACCTGCGAACAATCGGCGACCACTGCACCAACATAGCCAGTTGCAGGCACCAAATCGAACACTTTCCAGTGCTCCGATAACGCGGAATGATTGGCAGCCTTCAGAATATAGGGCGGCTCATCCAGACCGCACGACACCGTGAATTGCCGTAATGGAAATGAAAGGCCTTGGCCCAGTGCCTTGACGCAGGCCTCCTTGCGCGTCCAGCATCGGAAGAATGCTTTCGTTCGGTCCGGTGTTGCCATGGCCTGCAAAGCACTGACCTCATCAGCTGAAAACTGACTTTGGGCCAATTCCATTGGATCAAAATCACTGCGGATGGCCTCGACATCCACTCCGACCCGTCGATCAACAGCCAACGCAAAGAGGATGACATCCCCCGAATGAGCCATATTGAACGACAGGTTCGGTTGCCCTGCTGTCTGCGTGAGTGCAGGTTTACCATATTCGCTACGCGCAAAAGCGATATCAACGGGCGCGATCAAGAGATATTCGCCAAGCAATTGTCGGAGCCGGCCATGAGCAATTATGTGCCGGGCACGATCCTCTGGTCGTTGAAAACGAGCCGCTCTTTCTCTTTCCTCGACCGACAAGAGGCCAAGAAGGGAAACAAGCAAAGGAAGGCACTCCGACATCAACACCGTCCAGACATGCACTTCATCCTTGCCTGGCAAAGGAAGTGCATCGGGTAATCCGGTCGTAGACATGCAAGATCTAAAACAACAGTTGTCTAACGCGGAGTCCAGCGCACACCACGACAAAGAACCGATACAGGAATCCCGTTTCGATTCATGATGGTCCAGGATCTAAAATATTCCTGAAAACACGATGGCGATTTCATGGTCCAACCTCAGCAGTCCATTGACCAAATTCATGCTTTTCAGACACAGTTTGCGATGCGCTCCAGCAAAAGGACGGTCGTCATATTTCCAGCACAATAACCCGCCCGGACCTACAGTGAACGTTGACAGGCCAATAATCGCGAGCCATCTTCAGGCGCTTCCATTCGGCCCTCCCCGCCGAGAAATCACGCCCGCAAATATCCGATGCCAACATGAAACTCCCCTCTTTTCACTTATCCACTAAAAAGCTATCGACGAGTTCAATCCATCACTGGTTTTGCGCCACCCTCACTCTCTGCTTCGCCGTAAACAGCATGGCTCAATCAGTCGTCTTTTCCAATCCTTCGGCCCCCTTTGTTCCACGTTTCATCCAAAAAAACACTCCAGCAGAGACAACCTCAGCGTCGAGCACTCAAGAAGATGAGGCCTCCACCCCCATCGCATTTGGTCGATTCCGAATTCGCCCTGAACTGCAGGTCCGCTATTTACAGGCAAACGGCCTGCCCCAAGGACCGGGAACCACCATCGACACCAATATCACCACCGTCACGGCAGGCTTAACGGCAGAGCTCGGCGAACACTGGATCCTGAATTTCGCACCCACTTGGGTTAATTATTCGGACATAAGGATGCGTGACTCGGTCAACCAATCCTTCAAACTTAAAGGTGCCACCGCCATTGATGATTGGACCCTGCAATTCTCTGAAAGTTTGCAAACCTCAATCGATGTTTTGGCGGAAACCGCTGAGCAAACCAAGCAACGTTCTTGGGCGACGGTCATCTCGGGCGTACGCAAACTGGGCAACCGATCAAGTTACGAAGGCACCGCTAGCTTAAAAGAGCGCTACACCGATAAATTCCCTGACACCAAGACTTGGTCCACGCAGCAATGGTTGAAGACGCAATTATCACCCAAAGTAAATGCCGGCCTTGGCCTGGATCTTGGTTACGTGGATATCGTTAAACAAGCCGACATGAAATACGAGCAGTACCTTGCTCAGTTGAATTGGAAAGCGACCGACAAACTGAATGTATCTATTCAAGGCGGATTAGAAAATCGCCACTCCCAAGCGGCCAACACCAAAACTTTGCATAACCCAACCTTACAAGCCTCCTTAGGCTACAAACCGTTGGAACACACCCGCATCACTATCACACATTCTCGCAGTGTATCGAATTCTTATTTCACAGATGAACTGGTGAAAAATCAGGAATGGAGTTTGGCTTTAAATCAACGCTTACTAGGAAAGCTCATTCTCGATTTGAACTACAGTTCACAAAAAAACGACTACTTAACCTTTGGCGGCATCACCGGTCGAACCGCTAATTTAAACTCATTCAATTCGACCCTATCTGTTCAGGTATTCAAGTATTGGACGGTGTCCGCTATTTACCAGTCTTCAAAAAATACCTCCCCCCCTCTCTTAGGCCAACAAGATTTCCGCTACTCGACGACTCAATATGGCCTCGAATTCCGCGGGAGCCTATAGAATAGTGCACACTCGATTACGGGAAAGAATGCTCCTGAAACCGCGCCATTAGTTTGTGACCGCTGCGGTAAAGCCTTTCGTAATCACTCTCCCATCGCGCGTCCCGATTCATCTATGCCAAATCCCAATTGGGTCGCGAACCAAGTTTCGATGGCCGCAGACCGATATGGCTATTGGGCCAATCCACCCCATTGGCGTCGTTTCATTATCACCTTAGTGATTTTGCTTCTTTGCCTCTCGCTGCCATTATTCCAACTGGTTCGTTTTGCCTGGGGCAGCGAATTATATTCCTACGCTATCCTGATTCCTTTCGTTAGCGCTGGGCTCATCTGGTTGAAGCGCCCCCTACCCACTGCATCCGGCACGAAACTTTCTCCACTCTGGGCACTGGCGTTAATCTTTTCCGGGATAGGAATGCTCGGAGCGTATATCCTAACCCTGCTCTCCCCCACCCCCGTCGCGTCACAAGATGCTCTCGCTCTCGCCATGTATTCGCTGGTGCTGCTGCTGGCTGGTATTTGCTGTTGGTTCCTCCCTCGGCCTACTCTGCGCGCCATCGCGTTTCCACTGGGGTTTCTCATTTTTTTAGCGCCTTTGCCCGTCATGCTGGAGGAAAGCTTGGAGACTTTTCTGCAGTACGGTTCCGCCTGGGTCGCGCATGGCTTTTTTCAAATTATCGGCACGCCGGTATTTCGCGACGGCACCATTTTCCATCTCCCCGGTTTCACCATGCAAGTAGCTCCGGAGTGCAGTGGCATTCATTCCACACTGGCTTTGTTTATCACTAGCCTTGTCGCCGGGCCTCTTTTGCTGAACTCGCGCTGGAGCCGGATCATTCTGGCCTTTTCGGTCTTACCAATCGCCCTGCTTAGAAATGGCCTTCGGGTCACCGTCATCGGCGAATTGTGCGTCCGCATCGGCCCGGAAATGATCAACTCCTACATCCACAAACACGGCGGTCCGATCTTTTTCCTGATCTCGCTGATCCCTTTCTTCCTCGTGCTGTTCTTCCTGCTTAAATTCCAACGCAGCAAGGCGCCCCCCTCCCAACCGCCAGCTTAACCGTCATGCATTACTGCCAACATTTTTTACTCAGGTGCGCGCTCTTTACCCTCGCGCTGGGTTTCAGCACGAGTTGTTCCCGCCAGTCCAATACAGAACGCCTCCTGGCCAAAGCCGCCGAATATTATGCCGCTGGCACCTATGACAAAGCCGAGATTGAATATCTTAACACCCTTAAAGCCGACCCTGGCAACGCCCAGGCAATCGCCCGGCTCGGCTTGATCTATGCCGAAGAAGGCCGGACCCGCGCCGCCTTTTTTCATCTGCAAAAAGCGCGGGAACTCCTACCCAATAATTTTGAAGTTCGCACAAATTTGCCACCTACTACCTCGCCTTTAAATCTTTCAATGAAGCCCGGACCGAAACTCGCTATATCCTGGAACATCAACCGAGCCATGCCGAAGCACCCCTGCTTTTCGCCGAAAGCGCGCAACAACCCGGAGAGCTCCTCGAGGCGAAAGAGTTTCTGGGCAAATTACCGACTGCGGGGACAGCTCCAGTCCTCACCGCCTTGGCCAGCCTCGAGTTTCGCCAAAATAAATCATCTGAAGCCGAAGCCTTGTTGAAACAAGCCTTGGCCCTCGAGCCCAACTCCGGATTAACCAATGCCTATGCAGGGACATTTTACGTGGCCCAGAAAAATATGCCGGCGGCAGAAGCCGCATTTGCCTCTTGCTGGAAGAACTCCCGACCACGCGCTGCCCAAAAATTATTTTATGTCCGCTTCAAATTACAACAGGGGGAAGTTGAGACGGCTCGCCGTTTACTCACCGAACTGATCGCCGCCGCACCGGATTGCCTCCCCCCTATGATGCTGCTCGCCGAGGTGGCAACCAGAGAGAGGAAAATCAACGAGGCCTTCGCATTATCCGAAAAAATAATCGGCCGCGATCAGCTTAATTTTCCCGCACTTTTTCTCAGAACCCGCCTGCGACTGGCCAAGGGAGAGACCGACCAGGCAATCGCGGAATTGGTCAAATATAAAGAAATCCAGCCGAGGAATCCAGAAATCCATTACCAGCTAGGCCTAGCCTACCTCGCCCAAAACGACCCTGCCAAAGCCATCACGTGTCTTAACTCTACGGTGGAGCTGGCCCCCAATCACGTTGAAGCGATTCTACAGCTCACCGACCTTTATTTGCGATCCGGGGAAGCTAAAGCCGCCAACGCCATCCTGAGTCCCTTAGTGTCCCAGCGCCCCGATTTCATTCCAGCCAAATTCATGTTGGCCCGGGTCTACGTCAGCCTAGGCGAATTAAATGAGGCACTCGCCACTTACGAAGAAGTCGCAAAAATCGCTCCTCGGGATGCCAATCTCCTCCTGCCCCTCGCCCTGATTTTTCGCCAGCAAAAAAAATATTCCGAAGCCCGGAGCATCCTGGCCAAAGCCTTGGAATTAGCGCCCGACTCCGCCCCTGTCATTGAGCAATTGGTTGATCTGGATTTGCTGGCTAATGACACCGCTGCCGCTCGACACCGGGTGGAAACCCTGCAGGCGAGAGAACCAGACAAGGCGATGCCTCACCTGCTTTTTGCCAAAATCAGCTTCGCGATGAAAGACCTCACGCAAGCCGAGGCTGAACTGCTCAAAGCCATCGAACTTCAGCCGGAAACTTACGCGGCGTATTATTTGCTTGCCGGAATCTACAGCCAAACCGCACAGGACAAAAAAGCGTTGGACCAACTCATCCAGCTTTCCCTGAAAAATCCGACCAGTGCTGCGCTCTTCATGCGCATCGCCCTCTTGCATGAGCAACTCAAAGAAACGGCCGCCGCGCGTGACGCTTACGAAAAAGTATTGCTCCTCAAGCCCGGCTTCATTCCCGCTTTAAACAATCTCGCTTATTTGCTCACCGCCCAACCTGACACTTTGAAACGTGGACTGGCTATGGCGCAAAAAGCCCGCGAACTAGCGCCCTATGATCCGAACATCGCTGACACCCTTGGCTGGATCCTGTACCAGCAGGCGCAGTATCAACAAGCTCGCACCCTCCTGTTCGAAAGCGCCAATAAATTACCCGATGAACCGGTGGTGCATTTTCACCTAGGATTAGCCCAGTATATGATGGGTGATATGGAGTCTGCCCGTTTAAATCTACAGCGTGCACTGCAACTTAACCCTCAACTGCCAGAAAAAGATCTAATCAATCAACGACTAGCGATCCTCGGAACCGATGAGACGCAGTCGGATCCGACCCAGCGAAGCACACTGGAAAAAGCAGTCGCAGCCAATCCAAAGGACCCCGTGGCACTAACCCGCTTAGGCCTGATACTCGAAAATGCCGGCAAGTTTGACCAAGCCAAAATAAATCTAGAAGCAGCTCGGGCCATCAATCCGTCCAATATGACAGCCTCCTTGAGTTTAATCCGAGTACTCCTCGCCCGCCATGAAACCCAAGCCGCATTAGAACTGGCAAAATTTACGCGCAAACAGTCACCCGACAATCCCATTGTCGGCCACCAATTAGGCCGGGTCGCGTTCCAAACGGGTGATTACCAGTGGGCCTCCAGCCTCCTGCAAGAGAGCGCCCGTAAACTTCCCGATGATTTGGAAATACTTTGGGATCAGGCTAAAGCTTCCTATAGTATCGGGCGAGTGGCTGATGCCGAAGAAATTTTCCGCCGTATCCAACAGACCCAACCACGCTCCCCCTCTGCTGACGAAGTTTCACGCTATTTGACCATGATCGCGCTTACCACCAAGCCAAACTCAACTGATTCCGCGCAAATCGATCAGGCATTAAAAGCCGATCCCTCTTTTGTCCCTGCCCTCATCGCCCTGGGCGCGAGGGCCGAAAAAGATGAGAATGTGGCCGCTGCAGAACAAGCGTACGAAAAGGCCCTGGCCCTTTACCCCGATTTCGCTCCCGCCAAGAGAAGCCTCGCTCTGCTAGCGGCAGCCGCTGCAGAAAGTGCACCCAAGGCCTATACCCTGGGCATCCAGGCCCGGGAAGCTTACCCCAATGATCCTGCCGTGTGCCAGGCACTGGGTATCCTCACTTACCGTAAAGGTGATTTCAGCCGGACCGTCAGCCTGCTGAAGGAAAGCATCACCCGTCAGGGAGAAAACGCCCGCCCCACCTTCTATCTCGGCATGGCTCAATTCCGCCTGAAAGATCCGGCAGCCAAGTCGGCCCTGCTTCGGGCGATTGAGCTAGGAATCAAAGACCAAGACCTGATTGAGGCCCGCCAAGCCATCGCCGAAATCAAATAGTCCGAGCTGTTTCGCTCCTAGGGTCAACAAACCGCGAACAACAAAAACTTCTTTGGTCCTCACTCCTTTATTTTCGCAGACTTGCTCTTGTTCGCGCCCATTTCGATTAATGAAGCGTGACGCCGCAATAATTTCATGAGCACGGATACCCTCCTTGCTTTTTCTAGCGCCGCCCTAAGCGCCGCCCTCGCCGCTGGCGCAGCCCTGCGCGCCCGCCGTTCCCCGTCACGCTGGGCCTTTGTCGCCGGCATGATCATTTTTGCCAGCGAAAGATTCGTCAGCGGATTACAGTCGGAATCAATTAATGCAGCCGAGCTCCAAAACCATCAGACGCGGCGCCTGACGGTCGCCGCTCTACTCCCCAGTATCTGGTTGTTTTTCAGTCTCACCTATGCGCGGGGTAATGCGGCCCTATTTCTTAAAAAATGGCGTTGGCCCTTGGTGGGAACGCTGCTTCTGCCGCTGTTCATTGTTATATATTTTCACGGCGATCTTATCCTCTCCATCAGCCAGATCGCCGACAGTACCTCACTATTCTTTAATCTGGGAGGATCTGGCCTCGCCCTGTATTTTATATTCCTCCTTTCCTCGATGCTGGTGTTGCTGAATATCGAGCGCACGTACCGGGCCGCAGTCGGAACGGTACGCTGGCGCATCAAGTATATGCTCATGGGGATCGGCCTCATCTTTGCCGTCCGACTATTTACCGCTAGCCAAGCCCTGCTCTTCCGCGGCGTTTTATCCTACCTGGATGGCTTGTCATCCGCAGCGTTGCTCTTGGCCGGATTCCTCATTCTCCGGACTCTGTTTCGCGCCGGGCACTTCGAGCTCGATGTCTATCCCTCCCCCACCGTTCTGCGGAACTCAGCGACTATCTTCGTTGCCGGGATCTATCTGGTTGTCGTCGGGGTGTTCGCCAAAGTGGCCGCTTATTTCGGAGGGGATTCCACCTTTTCACTCAAAGCCCTCCTGGTCTTGATCGCGATAGTTGGCCTCACCATCCTTCTCCAATCGGATCGTATAAAATTATTTTTGCAGCGCTTTATCAGCCGCCACTTCCAACGCCCACTCTATGATTATCAAAACGTTTGGCGCCAATTCACCGAAGGTACCTCCACTCAGGTCGGGTCCACGGAATATTGCCGGGCGGTCGCCAAGTTGCTCGCGGAGATTTTTCAGTCCTTATCAATTACCATCTGGCTGGTCGACGAGCGCGGCGAGGATTTATCATTGGTCGCATCCACCTCGGTGACAGATAATCAGGCGAACCAAGCCGGACCCGACGCCGCCGAGGCGAGCGCGATCATCCGACATCTACGCGATCATCCCAATCCAATCGAGATCGAGCTCCCCTCAGACGACTGGGCCGCCGCATTACGACGGTGCCACCCTGATGAATTCCATCAAGGCAGCCGACGAATTTGCCTGCCCATCGTCTCGAGCGGTGAGTTATACGCGTTCATCATTTTGGGTGACCGGGTCGGAGGGGAAAAATTTGGCATCCAAGAACTGGATCTGCTGAAATCAATCGGGAGCCATATCGTTTCAGGCCTGATCAATATACGTTTGGCGCAACGGCTCCTTCAAGCCCGGGAACATGAAGCGTTTCAAACTATGGCGACTTTTTTTGTTCATGATTTAAAAAACGCCGCGACCACGCTCAACTTGTTGCTCAGAAATCTGCCGGATCATTTCGACGACCCCGCTTTCCGGGAAGATGCGCTCCGCGGTGTCGCCAAGTCGGTGACCCACATCAATCATCTGATCAGCCGACTCAGCCAACTACGGCATGAGCAAAAAATCAGCCCAATCCCCTCAGATCTAAATGCCCTCATCACCGACGTATTAACCGACTTGGAAAATCAGAAGGGAATTCAGATCGAACAACAGCTGGCGTCATTGCCACCAGTATCTCTGGATAAGGCTCAAATAATTACCGTACTCACCAATCTTATACTCAATGCCCGGGAGGCCATGGGCGGCAGCGGGCACCTGCGCATCGTCACCCATATCGCGGGAGCCGGGGTAATCCTCGCTGTCTCAGACACCGGCTGCGGCATGACTCCCGCATTCATCGCTCACTCACTATTTCGCCCGTTTCAAACCACTAAAAAGAATGGCCTCGGCATTGGGATGTTTCAGAGCAAAATAATCATCGAGGCCCACGGCGGCAAATTCTCCGTCGAAAGCACCTTGAGCCAAGGCACAACCTTTCGAATATTTCTTCCTCTTCTACCTCCCACTCCTTGATGAAACCCAAACTGCTCATTGTCGATGACGACGAGGAAATCCGAACCCAAATGAAATGGGCCCTCACGAAAGAATATGACATCGTGATGGCTGGCCACCGCCTCCAAGCGCTCGAGCAATTCCAAATCAACCGTCCCGCAGTTGTCTTGCTTGATTTGGGTTTACCCCCCAATCCCGCGACCCCGGAAGAAGGACTCGCCACCCTTTCCGAATTGCTGGCGCTGGATAAGCAGACCAAAATTATTATCATCACCGGTCAGGCCGAAAAAAATATTGCGCTCCGTGCGGTCGGAGCCGGCGCCTACGACATCATTGGCAAACCCGCCGATATGGATGAACTCAAGATGCTGCTCAAACGCTGCTTTTACGTGGCTCATCTTGAACGAGAATATCAACAGATCCAGCAACAGCTCAACAATGATACTTTCGAGGGCATGCTCGGAACGAATGAACGAATGCAGTCCATTTTTGATTTAATCCGAAAAGTCGCGCCGGCCAATGCCCCGGTACTAATTCTCGGCGAAAGCGGCACCGGCAAAGAAATGGTCGCAAAAGCGATTCATCAAAAAAGCCCACGCAAAGGACATCCCTTCATCGCTATTAACTGCAGTGCGATTCCGGAAAGCCTGATGGAAAGTGAACTTTTCGGGCATGAAAAAGGGTCTTTCACCGGCGCCCATCAACAACGTAAAGGTCGGATTGAATCAGCCAACGGGGGAACGCTTTTTCTTGATGAAATCGGGGAAATCCCTCTCCCGATACAAGTCAAACTCTTACGCTTCCTCCAAGAGCAACGGATTGAACGCGTCGGTGGCCGAGAGGAAATCACCGTGGACGTTCGGGTGGTATCAGCCACCAACGCCAACTTAAAAAAAGGCATGCAGCAGGGCACTTTTAGAGAAGATTTGTTTTATCGCATCGCGGTGGTTCAGTTACTCCTGCCGCCGCTCCGTGAACGCGGGGAAGACATCAGTTTTATTGCCCAAACTTTTCTGCAAAGGATCTGCCTGGAAATCGGTAAAACCGGTCTTAGTTTTAGCCCGGATGCCCTGCGCGCCATCCGGCAGCACGCTTGGCCAGGCAATGTCAGAGAGCTACAAAACCGGGTACGACGATCAGCCATCATGACAGAAGGCAAACGCATCACCTCGCAGGATTTGGAGCTTGTCCATACCGAGAGCAACCCAGTTGGGGTCACACTCAAAGTGGCCAGAGAAACCTTGGAGCGGGAAATGCTAAACCAAGCATTAAAGAAACATGCCGGTAAAATCACCGCCGCAGCCCTAGAATTGGGCATAAGCCGTCCAACTTTTTATGAGCTGATGGAAAAACTCGGAATCCAGAAACCCGATCAAAAGGACTAAAGAGGTTCCCGAATCACACACGGGGGGCGGGGCATTCCATCGGCCCCAGTCAAGTATTCAGAGACTCATGCTCTCTTATCCTATATTCCGCAGTATGAGATGTTGAATTTCAACTGCGGAATTTAGGCTTATTGCAGCCCAGAGCGCCAGCTAGTGTGATTGTCCTTTCTGTTCGCCACTACGCGTTTCGGTCGCCTCCCAAATCTGAGCCTTTCGGCAGGCTCACGATAACGCACCCACAAGCCCACAAGTTTCAAATGCATGTCACCCACTGGAAATAAAAAAAGAGGCAAAACATACGTTTTGCCTCTTCCTGAAAACTTATCTGATCCAATGATCTTAAGCTTGGCGTTCTTTGCGTTTCACAAAGGACAAGCTCAGTAAACCGAGACCAAGCAAAAGTGCTGTGGTGCCAGCATCTGGAACGCCTAAATAAACGAGCTGATCTTGATTGAGAGTCCGACCACGATTAGACGTCAGATTCATAACCTTAACCTCTGATCCCGTATAGTCCGTCTTGGCATCGACCATCCAGTTTGCACCGAATTGGTCACTCAACAATGAGGTATAAGCGCTGCCAGTACCATAGGAGGTTTGCTCGCCTTCAAGCCACCAGAACAAATTCTGCAATTTTGCGGCGTTGGTGGCGCTGCCGTAATACGAAGCGCTCAGCATACCGGTGGCGAATTGTTTGTAGAGATACGCCGTACCTTGAGAAATGACATCGAAGCCAACTGTGGGCGAAGTAACCCCTCCGTTCACGGAACCATTATTCAAAACGACATCGTAAGTACCGCCATTGGAGAAATATTCATTTTTCTCAATACAGAAGGTCCCGAAATAGGTGCCATCTGTCGACTTACCCACAACATAATTGCTCAGAACGTATTCGAGCTCAGCATTTGGGTCAGCTCGGTAGTTACCACCAGAGCCAGCATTATAAGTACCCATCTTCACTTGTGGATTGGCGAAGACAGGAACGAGACCAACGGCAAAGGCCGCGAGTGCGATTAGTGATGTTTTTAGGTTCATTTGCTATAAATGGTGAATTTAAGAATCTTGGTAAGATGATTTATAATGCAATTGTCATGCCATGCAATAAATCCATTTATTAATGTAACATTAAGTACTATATATTAATGATATATGAATTAATTAATTATAGATTCATCTCATTTAATCAAGTGCTCCTTAAATATATTGTTCAAGATTCCGACACTTATAGTTATTTCCGCAACCCAACTTTTGCAATAAGCCTTGCATTAGTCCTTTAGCACAACCAAAGCAGACTGTAATCATTTCCGACGTTTTAATTATTACGTTAATTATTTAATATAAAGCGACTTAAACAAGACCAAGCTACCGATCCCACAAGGCGCACCCAAAAAAATAACTATAAGGAGCCATAAAAATAGATAAATACCCCCATTCAATGTTCCGCTTCCCAGTAGGGCTGTACAGCCAAGAACCCTCCCCAAACAGCGCGCGAGTTCAGCCATCTAATGCCATATGAACCTAAAAACGGCAGTTGAAGATTGCTCCGGCGATTTCGGTCGTCGGATTTCGGGCTGAATTCGCCTGTGCTGGCTATTTTTCTCCGCGCGATTACGCCGGCAGGGGCAATGGCGG
>JANYCF010000391.1 GCA_025360455.1 Opitutaceae bacterium
TGCCGAAAATCTGGTGGCGGAGTTCGGCGGGAGTGCCTTGGGCGACGATCCGGCCGCTATTAATTATGAGCACGCGGTCGCAGGTGACGTCGATTTCAGGCAAAATATGGCTGGAAATAATCACGCTCATGCGGCCCCGCAGGCTGGCGATGAGATCGCGGACGATAAGAATCTGGTGCGGATCAAGACCTATGGTGGGCTCGTCCATGATGATGACGGCGGGCTCGGCGAGGATGGCCTCGGCGATGCCCACGCGTTGCTTGTTGCCCTTGGAGAGCTTGCCGATGATGCGGTGGCGGTTGCGTTTCAGATCGCACAGCTCGAGCACCTCGTCGATGCGGTGCCGGAGTTTGGCGCGAGGGACTTCCTTTAACCGGCCGCGGAACCAGAGATATTCCGAAACGCGCAGATCGTCGGGCAGTGGATTATTTTCCGGCATATAGCCGATGTGACGTTTGGTTAACTCGGAATGACTGGCGACAGGCAGGCCGCAAATTTTGACCGAACCGGAAGTGGCGGGCAGATAGCCGGTGAGCATCCGCATGGTCGTGCTCTTGCCCGCGCCGTTGGGTCCGAGCAGACCGACAATTTCGCCGCGTCTGACAGTGAAGCTCAGATCGTGGACGGCGGTGAGGGAACCGTATTTTTTGGCGAGGTGTTCAACCTCGATGGTATTTTCTGGGATATCGGCCATGCGGCGGGACGTGAATGCAGGAGCATTAACACGGAAATTTTATCCGGCGGGCAAGCTTCGTATCAAGCTCAAGTCACGTTCTTACCCAGTGTGACCTCGCCCGCTCGAAAACGCTCCGTTTTTCCGGTATCGAGGCGCACAATGAGCGAGCCTTCGTCATCGATCCCCATGGCGGTGCCCCGGACGGAACGCACGCCTTGGATAACCGTGACGGGTTTGCCGCGCAAAATATCATAACGTTGCCATAGATCGGCGCATTTATCGCGGTATTCGGCTTTGATGAAGCTGTCGTAGGCCGTCTGCAACCGGCCGATGAGTGCCGCCACGAGCCGATTGAGATCAAGGGGCTGGGGGGCGACATCCGAGAGCGAGATGGCGGTGCCGCGCAATTCGGTGGGCATCGCGCCCGCTTGCCCGTTAATGTTCAACCCGAGGCCAAACACCAGATCGCGCACCTGATCGGCGTCGATTCTAGCTTCGGTGAGCATGCCGCCCGCTTTGCGGCCATCGACGAAGAGGTCGTTAGGCCACTTCAGGCCGGGTTGGATCTTGCAGAAGTTTTGGACAAACTCACAGACGTTCAGCCCCATCCACAGGGTGAAATCCTGCAGGCGGGCTGGCTCGATCTGCGGGCGAAAGACGAAGGTGGCGTATAGATTCCCATTCGCGGCGCTATGCCAGCGGCGACCCAATCGGCCGCGCCCATGGGTTTGCTCGCGGGCGATGATGACCATGGGGACGGATTCTCCGGCAGCGAGCCGGCGTTCTGCCTCAGCGTTGGTACTATCCACGCGATCAAGACAGATGAGCAATGGGACGTGGCGGAGACGCAGGTGGGCTTGGATGAGCGCAAGGTGCGGGCCTGACGGAGTCTCGACGATTCGGTAACCCTGACTCCGTACGGCTTCAAATTTGAAACCCTGCTTTTCCAGTTTCTGGAGTTGTCCCCAGACAGCCACTCGCGAAATACCGAGCAGGCGGGCGAGTTTTTCGCCCGAAACCGGTTGTGGGTCTCCCGCGATCAGTTCGCGGAGGATGAGGACTTCGCTGGGGAGCATGAGAGGCGGGGGCGGTGCAACAAATTTAAGTAGGATAGAAACAAGTAACGTCCGCAGGGCAAATGCTTTTGCGAATCAGCGCTGCGCTTGGCCGGAAAAACCCAGGACAAATGAATCACTTGCCCGGATGATTACTCAGATCGATGTCGTGGAGCAATTTTTTGGCCTCGGCTGAATCCAAGGTGGCGATGACGTTGGCCAATGCGGTGAGGCGCTGCTGTTCTGACCTGAGTTTCTTCTCCGAGTAGGCGGCGTTGGCGCGGGCTTGGGGCGAAGCGGTGACGAAGGGGATATACCAGCAGTTCAACGCCCACTCCAAGTCCGTCATGGAATCACTATAATCGCTCATGGCCTTTTTCTCGATCGCCTTCGGTGTGAGCCACGCATCCGGATTCCGCTCATCCACGTGTTTCGCTTCGACCCGGAATACCGGCAGTTCAAGCAGCGGATCATCACTCAATGGGGCGGGTGTGCCCACAGGAGACGGCGGCGGTTGTTCGATTGCAGGAGGGCTGTATTTCGGGATGGCTTCGAGCAATTCAGCGTGGATTTTATCGGAAAGTTGGGCAAACACCGGCCCGATCATTCCAGCAAGCAGGCCAAAAACACAAATGACTCGGGCGATGCGGGGCGGCATCTCGTGCCTGACAGCGAAAGGAGGCATTGGTTCACACAAATTACACCTGAGCTTCGAGGGGTAATCCTTATTTTCCCGGGTGGTTCGTGAAGTCGAGATCGTGGAGGAGTTTTTTCGCTTCGGCCGAGTCCAGCTTCTCCAAAGTCTTGGCGTAGTCGGTGAGCCGTTTCTGTGTTTTTAGGATTCTTTTTTCCGTATGCGCATTGTTGGCGCGGGTTTGAGCCGATGGCGTAAGACTGAAGCCAAAGGGCAGGGGGATATGCCACCCATTGAGCGCCCACTCCAGCTCGGTCATCGTGCCGGCATAGTCCTCCAGGGCTTTGTTCGCCAGGACGCGTCGGGTGAGCCATAAATCAGAATCTTTATCAGGCAGGCGTAGGCCTTCGACCCGGAAAACCGGCAACTCCACGAGCGGATCTGCACTTAGAGGCGCAGGGGTGCCCACAACTTTCTCCGCAGTGGGAGCAACCGGCGGCGGAGTGAATTTAGGCAGCGTCGTCGTGATTTCGGTCCGGGTTTTTTCGGAAACTTGGCCTTGGACGCCAGTCACGCAGGCAATCTGAAGAGAACAAATGACAATGCCTCGGGTGAGAAGGAACCGCCTCATTGGCCTGAGAACAACTCGGTGCATCGGTTCGAAAAACTTACCGTTGTGGATTATTGGCGGGAATTGGCTTTACGAAAAAGGCCAGCACGATACCTGCTAACAGCCAAGCGACCCCATCGTGGATCATCGTCATCGCATGCCAGGCGAAATCTTGGTGCCACCAAATGATTTCTCCGCCATTGCTAAACACTGTGGCGATTAACCCGATCATGAGGCTGAATTTCACCGTACAGCTGAAGTCGCGTACGGCTGCTTGAGTTTTATGACGGAGCAGCATCAGGAGGGCACAGCAGAGGAATTCCAAAGCATAGCCCTTGGCCAGGAGGAGTGGGTCCATAGCGGCGATGCCGCTTTTGCGGATGTGCACCATGGCGAATTGGCCGCGTTTCATTTGTTCGGCTTTAATTTCCGGGCTACCCTTGGGATCAGGGATCAGGTAGGTGCCATCAGAGGGGAATAAGGCATTCAAGGCCGGGCCGACATCGGCGACCGTGTGACCGAGCGGCCGGTAGGGAATGCCGCTGAGACCATAATAAAGAAAGCCCCAGAGAAACATGGCGAGGGCGGCGAGGGCAGGGGCGAGGACGAATTTTTTCATGGATGGGAAGTTCGCGGGTTAATATTACACTGTTAAGCACTCAATTCCTACTCAGACATGGTATTGATGTGGGCGGGGTGCCCTCACC
>JANYCF010000015.1 GCA_025360455.1 Opitutaceae bacterium
CCACCTCAAGACCCAACCTTCGCGATATTCCTCCGCTCGCGGATTGATCTATCCCGCATCGAGGGCACCAGCCTCGCCGCCGCCGCTTAATCGCCCAACGAATCCGGCACTCTCAAGTGAGAAAGAGATACCTCAACTCTGAAGCTTGGTAAATACGCAGAGTAATTCTTCAATGAAATATTCGGCAATACTCTCTTCAGGAATAGTTCTCCTTGGACTGTTGCTTCTGTGCTGGAGCGGTTGTTATCGGTCACCAGACAAGCTAGATGTTACCGTGCCTCGTTTCTGTCCATATGGTCATGAAGACATGAAGGCGATTCCGATACGTAGAGGCGTGAAAACAACCTGGCTGACGAAATGGCAGCAGGAACATCATCAGTTTGTCATCGATAATAGCTGTAGCATTCATCCTGCAGATCCAAAATTTAGCGTCGAATGCATCACCTGCGGCTTCATGTACTACGAGAGTGAGTGGAATCGATCATCGAAAGATCCCGACTCATTCACCCCCAAGATTTCCGATCGCCTACAATCATTTGTAAGATCCGCACTCACGCTAAAGCATTACGATCAAAATATTGATAAGGCAGGTCGCTTATCGGAAAGCTGTTTTCTGATAATTGGGCAGCAGCAACGATCCGAAAACGAAAAGAATATGGATACTTGGATCAAAGAGCATGGCGGAGGTATTCTGAAGGAAGATATCCCACTCGGGAACGAAGGCAAAGCACGAACATGGCGCGCACCGGACGGAACATGGGAAATATCATTCACCGAAGCTTTTAGTGGTGAATCCTATCTCAGTCTAAAATGCCCGCTTAAGCCTTTGCAAAAATAGAAATTGAATCAGGAAGTAATAACCAAATCAGACGTACGTCCATTCGCCATTACCATCCTATTGCCCCTAATACCTCTGCCATGCCCACACCCGTCTATCGCAACGCTCAGCTCCCCATTGAAGATCGCGTTGCTGATCTGCTGGGGCGCATGACGCTGGAGGAAAAAGTCGGACAACTCATGATGTCCGACGCGCGTAGCGAAGATTTGTCCTTCATCACCGAGCGTCAGCCGGGCTCGATCCTGCACATCCTCGGGGCGAAAGTTGGCCGGGCCATGGACTTGGCGGCGCAGACACGACTCGGCATTCCCCTGCTCGTGGGCGAAGACGGCATTCACGGCCACTCCTTCTGGCCCGGCGCCACCATCTTCCCGACCCAACTCGCCCTCGCTTCCGCCTGGAATCCGGAGTTGCTCGAAAAAGTCGCACGCGTGACCGCCGAGGAAATGTCGACCACCGGCATCCACTGGACTTTTTCTCCCGTGCTTTGTCTGACCCGCGATCTGCGCTGGGGCCGCGTCGGCGAAACTTTTGGCGAAGATCCCTATCTCATCGGCGAATTAGGCGCGGCGATGATCCGCGGCTATCAAGGCCGCGGACTGCATGATCCCACCGGTGTGCTCGCGACGGCCAAGCACTACGCCGGCTACTCTGAAACCCAAGGCGGCCGCGATGCCTCCGAGGCCGATCTCACGCCGCGCAAACTGCGCAGCTATTTCCTGCCGCCCTTTGAGCGCGCCGCTCGCGCCGGTGCGATGACTTTCATGACCGGCTACCAGTCTATGGACGGCGTGCCCTCGACCGCGAATCACTGGTTGCTCACCGAGGTCCTGAAAAACGAATGGGGTTACCAAGGCGTACTCGTCACCGACTGGAACAATGTCGGCCGGCTCGTCGAGGAACAAAAAATCTGCGCGACCTACGCCGATGCCGCCATCATGGCCATTCGCGCGGGCAATGACATCATGATGGTGACCCCGAAATTTTATGAAGGAGCCATCGAGGCTGTCCGCAGCGGGCGACTGGCAGAATCCGAGATCGACGAACCTTGCCGCCGGCAACTGACGCTGAAGTTTCGCATGAGCTTGTTTGAAAATCCCCGCCGCCCCAATCTCGCGCAGGCCGCCGTGGAAATTGCGCGTCCCGATCACCAAGCCATCAATCTCACCGCCGCCCGCGAGAGTCTCGTGCTTCTGCAAAACAACGGCCTGCTGCCACTCGATTCCGCCCAAATAAAATCGATCGCCGTGATCGGCCCGAATGCCGACGACGATCTGCAGCAACTTGGAGATTGGTCGCTCGGTTCCCCCCGGCATCCGCCTGAAGCCGGCAAGCATCCCCGCGGGCGCACCACCACTGTGCTCGATGGCATCCGCGCGCTTGCCCCGGCCGGTTGTACGGTGAATTACGTGCGCGGATGCTCAATCATCGACAATGATCTGAGCGAAATCCCCGCCGCGATCACTGCCGCGCAAACGGCTGATGTCGTAGTCGTGGTCGTGGGTGATCACCTCCGTTTCATCGGCGAAACGCTCAGCACGGCCACCTTGGAATTGATGGGCGGCCAGCAAGCGCTTCTCGCCGCCTTGGCAAAAACCGGCAAACCGCTCGTCGTCGTCCTGATCAACAGCAAACCGCTCGTGTTGCCTCAGGCCGTGCGCGAAGCCGCCGCCATCATCGAGGCCTTCAACCCCGGCATGCAAGGCGGCCG
>JANYCF010000016.1 GCA_025360455.1 Opitutaceae bacterium
CCACCTCAAGACCCAACCTTCGCGATATTCCTCCGCTCGCGGATTGATCTATCCCGCATCGAGGGCACCAGCCTCGCCGCCGCCGCTTAATCGCCCAACGAATCCGGCACTCTCAAGTCACTTAGAGGGCGTCTAAAAAGATAGAGCGCGACCGCTGGGCGCGCTTCCGTCGGTGCGTTCCTTACGGGTAAAACGCGGCGGTCCCAGCGGTCCCGCCCTACCAATGGACTCTTTTTAGACGCCCACTTAGCCGACGACCGGCGAGCGCAATCATGACTCTTTCGAACTGAAGCTGAGTGTTGAGCGTGGAAAAACCTGAAAGAACCATGCTGTACTTTGCCTTTTCGAGTTTCGGCAGGTGCTGCCGGGCGGGATGGTCTGAGTACAGAATGAGGGGCGCATCCCAGTTTTTTGGACAGATCCTCAAATCTGGGTTGTGTCGGTGGCGCGCTCGCCGCGCCATTCTGCTGGCCAGCAGAACGAGGCAAGTGGCCGATGTCGCATTCGCTCGGTAACGCAACCTACGAGGAAGCACGCCTCTCTTGCCAAAAACTGAGAGGCGTCCGTGGGACAGGGATGGTCTATTTTATCCTTTTAATAAGGATAAGAATCATTAGATAAATCCTTCATGGAAGGAGAATATAGCAGGATCTTCGAGGCCAAGATTGCGGATAGCCTCGTGGCGCCCGTGCCGTCGCTCACGCGGCGTACCGTCTACTTGCCGTCCGTGAAGGGCAAGGCGTGGGCCGTCATCGGGATGCGGCGGGCGGGCAAAACTTCCTTTCTCTGGCAGTGTCTGGCGGATCGTATGGCCGCCGGCGCGCCGCGCGAGTCCTTGCTCTATTTGAACTTTGAGGATGAACGCCTTTCCGGCCTGAAGGCGACCGATCTGCAGCATCTCACCGAGGCGTATTTCCGGCTCCATCCCGAGTGGCGTGACCAACGCCGGGTTACTTTTTTTCTGGACGAAATCCAAGTCGTTCCCGGTTGGGAAACTTATGTCCGTCGGATCATGGACAGTGAAAACGTCGAGCTGTTTCTTTCCGGATCATCCGCCAAACTTCTCAGCCGGGAGGTGGCTACCAGTATGCGCGGTCGCGCTCTGGAAGTTTTGGTTCACCCTTTCAGTTTTCGCGAAGCGCTCCGTCATGCCGGACACGAACCCACCAGAAAATGGACCGCTTTGCCCAAGGCGGTCCGCTCTACGGTGGAAAAACAGCTGCGCGCCTACCTGCATGGCGGCGGTTTCCCCGAGGCGCAGGGATTGGCTGATCGTGACCGCACCGCGCTGTTGCGCAGTTATGTGGATGTGGCCTTGTTGCGGGATGTCGTCGAACGGCACGCCGTTTCCAATCCCGTCGCCTTGCGTTGGATGCTCCGCCACCTGCTCTCCGCCCCGGCCGCGCCTTTCAGTGCGCAAAAATTTTACGATACCCTGCGCTCTCAAGGCATCGCGGTTTCGAAGGACACTGTTCACGCTTACCTCGCCCATCTGGAAGATGCCTTCCTGGTCAGGACGGTGAGCCTGCACACGGCCTCGGAACGTCAGCGCATGGTTAACCCGCGCAAGGCGTACCCGATCGACCCAGGACTCATCCCGCTCTATGAACGCACCGGCCGGGCCAATCTCGGCCAGGCCTTGGAGACTGCCGTGTTGCTGGAACTCGAACGCCGGGCGGCTGAGATTGGCTACGTACGGACCGACGATGGACACGAGGTGGATTTTCACGCGAGATTTCCTGATGGCACCCGCTGGTTGATCCAAGTCTGCGCCGATGTTTCGGAGCCCGGCACTCTGGCCCGTGAAGTTCGGGCACTTGAGACGGCCGGTACGACTCATCCGACCGCGCGCCGTTTGCTCCTGACCCTCGATACCCTGCCACCCCGTCATCCGTTGCCCGCCGGTATTCAGTGGCAATCTGCTGCCGCATGGCTGCTGGACGATGGTGGATGATATTTTGTGGATGAAGGACGCTACGGGCGTATGACCGGATGGTTCGTTCTGCTGTCTGAGGTTTTAGTCAAGAGGTGATATTTTTAGATCGTCGAAAACTCATGTAACCCCAAGCCACATGGCCTGACTCTTTTTGCCTTCTACGTCGGCGTGAATTGGGCGGCAAAGCACGTGCCCGCGATCGTGGAAATGTGGTTCCCCGGTGAGCAAGGCGGCGCGGCCATCGCCGACGTCCTTTTCGGCGACTACAATCCCAGCGGTCGTCTGCCCATCACTTTTCCGAAGAGCGTCGGGCAAATTCCCTTCAACTTCCCCGCCCACCCTGGCTCACAAGGCCGCGACTTCGGCCAGGTCGAGGGCGCGTTGTGGCCCTTCGGTTTCGGGCTGAGCTACACGACCTTCAAATACGCCAACCTGAAAATCAGTCCCGAACGCGCGGCACTTACCGATTCCAATACAACGCCCACCATCACCGTCGCGCTCGATGTGACCAATACGGGCAAACTCAGCGGCGACGAAGTGGTGCAACTTTATTTGCGCGACGATTACAGTTCGGTCACCACCTACGAAAAAGCCCTGCGTGGTTTCGCCCGCGTTTCCCTCGCCCCCGGTGAAACCAAACCCGTTTCCCTCACCCTCACCGCGGCCGACCTCACCCTCTATAACCGCGCCCGGCAATGGACGGTCGAACCCGGCCGCTTCACTGTGATGATCGGCAAATCGTCAGAGGACGTCCAACTGCACGGCCAGTTCACGATCACCGACGCCAATGGCAACGCCCCCGAAGAAGCACCGTTGAAGGACGATCATCTCGATCCCCGGTGAACTCGGCATTAGTGGCGGGCTTGATTGCAGGGCAAAGCTTACACGACGGCCTATTTCTTTAAGGCCCTGTGGCTTCGTTCCACCACCCTCTGCGCTAGCCCTTTTCAGACAGGGTTCCTTTAATGAAAAAATTCGTCGACGTAGTTGCCGCTTCCTCCAGTTCTTTTCGAAAAACGTCGGCGTTATTTTCCGCCCTGGCAGCATATGGATTTCCAGTGCCTCCTGGTCCGGAACTCCATTTGAATTTTCCGCCTCTTATCACTTTCTTCGTCCGTGCGTCGATCAGACTCAGCTTAACTTCATAAGCGATAATGTAATTCTTGGATTCGCCAGGCTCACTGATGGTAATCCAAGACTCATTCGTGACGTCGAGGATAAAGCCGTTATCGATTCCGACTTCCGCCACGATCTGAGCCGGATCTGAAGATTTTACCAGCACGCGCTTTCCAGACGGATCAACCAGATTGTAGCCTTTCACGAGGTACTGGGTGAGTTCGTCTGATATTTGGAATACCGGATCCAAGATTTTAAACTTGGACAGAAGTGCCTGGCTGGAACCTCCCGCTTCAAGCGCGTATTTACCATTAGCTGACCTCGGAAAATCATAAAATGGGGGCGAGTAGCGAACTGTGCGCACCAGTATGGTGGAATTTCCGGCTTTGATTAGCTCGTTGAGCTTCGGTTTCGCTGCCATCATCGGAAGAACGCCGACAAGGCACAGGCAAATGACCAGAGGTAGTATTTTCATGGAAACTTTAATGGCAAAGCTACTGATGAGACATGCGCGGGCGAGCGTGAAATGAGTCCTTTTGAAGAACGGAAAATCGAAAGCGGAGATGGTGCATACGGTTTAGGTCACAGCCCGCGCGTTGTTCTCTGGCCGTCTTGTGAGGCAGACGACATCGCCTGCGGGAGCTTCGACGAACCCGGAAAATGACGCGACAACCAAATCGGAACCGCCGGGTACGGTTTGTCGTACCGTTTCAGATCACGCATACTGCAGGCACTGCATCCCCATCGTGTGCGAAGTCATCACCCGTACGCTTGGTGGTGTGGGGGCCGGGAGGCTAATCATTCCCGGCTACCCGATTCGGCTCTGGTTTCATCAGTATATGCGACGGGTGTAATGATCACGCTCTTCTCTCGTAAGTACCACAGCCCACTCCTCAAGATTGAAATGAATTTCGCCCTTCGTGTGATAGGCAGTGGCGACTTTCAGCACGCTGCGATCATTCAACCAATACTCGACTGCATTTCCTCCGGAAATACCGTCTCCGCTCGCAAAACCGTCAACGAACGCCACTGCTAATGGCTCAACAGCGCGTGGCAACATCATGGCCACGGTGTGCTCGGGCACCGGGAAGGTGAGCTTAGCAATCGATGTGCGAAGGGCTTCAACTTCG
>JANYCF010000017.1 GCA_025360455.1 Opitutaceae bacterium
GAACGCCGCTCGCTTCCGCCAAAAAATCACCGCGCAATTTTCGCGGCTGACGCCGTTCAACAAACGGCTTCAGCGGGATTTGCCGCCCCTTTTTGCGGAAGTTCGTACGGCCAGCGACAATGTCGACGACGCTATGAAGAAAATCGAAGAACGTTTTCTCCTGATCGGCACCACCCTGGAAAGCATCACCACCACGGGGCATGAATTGGTGAAGCATTGCGAATCCCTCATCGCCCTCGCTCTCGGCCAGGACGGCGGAGAAATCATGATTGACGATGCCGCGGCCCACATCTGGCGCGCCGTCGAGTTCGCGGAAAATAACGACCGCAACATGGCGCAGCTGATCCACCAGTTGACCAACTCGAACGAGCGCATCAGCCAGACCCTCGCCACTGAGCAAATCCTGGTCAGCACTCTCGCTCCGTTGAATTTCGTCAAGACCCTCTTCCGCGTCGAATCCGCCAACCTCCCGCCCGATGTGCAGGATATGTTTTACGCCATCGCGCGCGAGATCGACCGCATCCGCCTGCGGGTGGAAGGCGGCTTCCGCGAGAAATTCCAGCTGATCCGCGAGATCCAATCCATCCTCAGCAACGCCATCGCCCATCTGCTGCAAGAGCAAACCCGCGCCCAAACCTCCGTCGCCGGCTTGCGCCAGCATATGACCGATTCGCTGGCGGCCATGAAGAACAGTTACGAAAAAAATCGCGACCGTGATACCCGGCTCAGCGGAGTGAGCCAAGCGGTGAACACCGAGACCGGTCGCGTAGTCATGTCGCTGCAATTTCAGGATATTCTCACCCAGAAACTGCAGCACACCCGAAAAGTACTGGACGAAATGGCCACCCGATTTGACGCTCTGCCCAGTGATCGCGCGGAGGCTTGTCTAGCCCTCCGCTTCATCGAGCAATCCGGCCGCATCGTGTCTGCCCAGCTTACGGGCATGAAAGAAGAACTCGGCAAAGCCGGTGCCACCGTCGGCGAAGGCCTGCACGTGATCATCCGTCAAATGGAAGCGCTCGACGGCAATTGCCTCGCCTTGCGCGATCTGGACAGCGTTTCGACCGGTGTGGATGGCGCGGTGCAAATCCTGTTGGATTCATTGGCCGATGTGCAGCAGCTCATGCGGACCGCCGATCATCAGGCCAAGGAGGCGCATCAAACAATCGAGCCGATCGGCGGGATGACGACCAACTTCACCGGCTTCATGCGCGAACTGTCGCTGGAAATCCAGCTGATCGGACTCAACGCCGAAATCCAAGCCGCCCACGTCGGCCAAGGCACGGGGCTGGAAGTCCTCTCCGCCCATACGAGCGAAATTTCCCGGGCCACCAGCAAACTCAGTGAAGAACTGGCCGCCGATCTCGATACTCTGACGAGCGGCTTGGATCAAGTCGTCGCCGGCTTCCTCCAAATCCGGGAGGAAAACGCCAGGTTCGGCAAGGAACTGGACGGCGAATTCGACACGGACAACACCTCCCTGCACCACTACCGCAACACCTCTCTGACCGTGCTAAGGCACATCAGTGAATTGCTGCCTAAGCTGGAAGCCCAGACGCGTTCGGCTCTCGATCAGATAGATTTTTCGGCCGTGACCAACGAACCACTGACAGCGCTGCAAACCGCCGTCAGCGAATTATCCAGCGCTGCCGAAACGGCCGCCAACCAAGCCGGAGTGAAAGTCGAAACGAAGGGCTTAACCGACCATCATCTCGGCAGCTACACGATGCGCTCCCAAGTAGATATCCATCACGACACCGTGAATGGAAAATCCCCAGCGGCAAATTCATCGGTCGCCCCCAGCAACAACGATGACATTGAACTCTTTGATTTAGGCAGAAGTCCCGCCCTCGCGCCCTCCGCCGCAACCTCTTCTTCGGCTACCACCCCACCTGCGCTCACCTCGCACCACGTGCCCCCGCCTGCATCCGCCGGCAACGACATCGATCTCTGGGATGATACGCCCGCTCCGCCAACTGAGACAACCAGCACCGCGTCCGGCAAAAGCACCCGCTCCGCCGCGTAGACGTAACGATGTGGTAAGTTGGGGTGAAACCCGGCCTCCAGACAGGTTTCCTCTACTAGTAGGCGCTTTGGAGCAAAGCGACAACGTGGTCTAAGCCACGCCGCACGCAACCCACGCGTACGCCGACCACGCCTGCGCAGGACTCCAGCGCGGCGACCAATCGCATGCTCTCACGTACCCAATCCCTTACAGGCAAATTTTAGCTAAAGATAATCCGGCTGGCGTCGATGCTAACCAAACCAATCAAATGCTCCTGCCCGTTTGCGACCGGCCGGAGATGATGATTTTGGCCCGTATGATTCTCGCCCTCACAACGCAGCCCCCTCTCTCAGCCCTCGGCTGAGCGCCCCTGAGTTAATTTTCCTCACCTGCCTTTTCATGAGCAAAAGAATAATCACCGTCGATGATGCCGCCACGATGAGGAAAATGGTTTCCTTCACATTAAAAGGAGCCGGCCACGATGTAATCGAAGCCGCCGATGGCCGTGAAGCCCTCACCGCCCTCCAACAACGCGGCGTCGATCTCGTCATCACCGATGTCAACATGCCCAACATGGACGGCTTGGAACTCACCCGTCAGTTGCGCGCTCTGCCGGCTTTTGCCCGCACCCCGATCATTCTACTCACCACCGAATCTGATCCGGCCAAAAAAACTCTCGGTCGCGCCGCTGGCGCCACCGGTTGGATCGTTAAACCTTTTAGTCAGGAACAGCTCCTCGCCGTCGTCGCGAAAGTGCTGCCGAACTGACCTTCCTCTCCCATGGGCATGAACGAAACTCTGCAGCAGGACCTCATCAAGGATCTGCTGGTGGAAAGCCACGAAGGTCTTGATCGCTTCGATCACGAATTACTCACCTTGGAAAAAGGTCAGGGCGGCAGTGATACGATGAACAATATTTTCCGGGTGATCCACACCCTCAAAGGCACCGCCGGCTGTCTCGGCCTCGGCCAGATCGAAAAGTCCGCCCACTGCGGGGAAAACCTCCTCAGCCTGCTCCGGGAAGGAAAAGTCCACACGTCACCGGAGATGATCACCACCCTGCTCGCGCTCTCCGATGCGCTGCGCGGCATGCTCCGCACTTTGGAAGCCACCGGCACAGACGGCAATGCAAACCATACGGCGCTGCTCGCCCAACTGGAGCAACTCCAGGGAATCCCTGCGGCCGCAGAAAAATCAGCCGAACCCGCGAATACTGCCTTCGGTCTATTCTCCGACGAAGACCTACCCACTCCCGTCAACCCAGCGGCTCCCGAGCCCGTGGCCGCCGCTGAAGTCAGCATCAAATCCAGCGTCGCCGACAACGCGATCCGCGTGGACATCAGCCAGCTCGACAAAGTCATGAATCTCGTCGGTGAGCTCGTGCTCGCCCGCAATCAGATCGTCGCCAACACCACCGATTTCGATCAGGCCGCACTGATGACCGCCGCCCAACGCCTGAACATCATCACCACCGAGCTGCAGGAAAGCGTGATGAAAACCCGCATGCAGCCCATCGGCAATGTTTGGGCGAAATTTCCCCGCGTCGTCCGCGATGTCTCCCACGAGTTGAACAAGAAAGTCCGCCTCATCATGGACGGCCAGAGCACCGAACTCGACCGCACCATCATCGAGGCCATCAAAGATCCGCTCACCCACATCGTTCGCAATTCCATCGACCACGGCATCGAGTCACCCGAGAAACGCCGCGCCGCCGGCAAACCCGACGAAGGCCTCCTCTCCCTCCGCGCCTATCACGAGGGTGGCCAGGTCAACATCGAGATCATGGACGATGGCGCCGGCATTAATCTTGAGCGCGTCAAAGCCAAAGCCATCTCGCAAAATCTCCTCACCGCCGAGCAAGCCGCCCGTCTCTCCGAGCGCGAAGCGATCAATCTCATTTTTCTCCCCGGTCTCTCCACCGCCGAAAAAATTTCCAACCTCTCCGGTCGTGGCGTCGGCATGGATGTGGTCAAAACCAACATCGAGAAAATCGGCGGCTCCATCGATCTCCAGACCCAGCCCGGCCAAGGCACCACGCTCAAAATCAAGATCCCGCTCACCCTCGCCATCATCCCCGCTCTGATCGTCACCAGCGGCGGCGATCGCTACGCCATTCCGCAAGTCAACCTGCTCGAACTCGTGCGCCTCGAACGCGATCATGCGCTGCGTGGCATCGAACGCATCCATGGCGCTCCTGTCTATCGATTGCGAGGAAATCTGCTGCCTCTTGTCTATCTCAATCACGAGCTTGGCCTGGGCGACGAA
>JANYCF010000050.1 GCA_025360455.1 Opitutaceae bacterium
CGGCCGCTTTGGCCAACTCGATGGCGAGGAGCAGTTGCGCCTTGTCCAAGGTCTCGCTTTGGCCGCCGCCAAAAAACTTTTGCTTCATCAGCGCGAGCTGCGCTTTCAGTTCCGCGACGCTCGCCTGCAGCAGCACGTTTAACCCGCGCAGCTCCGTGTTTTCCTTTTGCAGGAAACCAATTTGCTCGAAAGAAATCGTCAGCGCGCTCATCGCAAATAAGAGAGCAGGTCCTGCGCCAGCGGGACGGGGACGCGTCGATATTTTCGACGAAATGAAAAACAGTTTTGCGCCGCGGCAGAAAGATTTTTCTCACGACAAAAAAAGATTCTCGGCGCGGCGGAAAACAGTTTCATGACCGTTCGTACCACGGTTTGAGCGAGGCAGATTTCAATTCAACGCCGCCGACGAGCAACGCGAGCGCTTCGGGCGCGAGCGAGAGTTTGGTTTTATTTTCACTCGGCGCAGGCCACGAGAAGCGCCCCGCTTCGAGGCGTTTCGCGAGCACCCACACGCCTGTGCCGTCCCAGTAGAGGAGTTTCAAGCGTGGGCGCTCCTTGTTGATGAAGGCGAACACCGCGCCGTTTTTTGGATCCTCCTCCAACTTTTCCTGCGCGGCGGCCCACAGGCCGTTAAATTGTTTACGCATGTCCACCGGCGCGACAGCCAGGAAGATTTTGATCGCAGTCGGGAAAGGCAGCATCGGGATTATCCTTTCGACGGGCTTAAGGCCCTGAGCTTGCCGAACGGGCTCCGTAGAGCGCGCAACAGTTCCGCCAGATCGCCCGCCCGCTGGCCGCGCAACTCCGTGCCGTCCGGCAGCCGCACGCACCAAGCAAAAGACGGTGGCGACAACGGCGGTGCCGGCAACTTCGCTTCCACGAAGCGCACGGGCGCGTGAGCCGGTTTCGCTGCCGCCGCGACCGGTTGTAACCGCGCCGCCTGCACCCAAGCCGTGAAGGAGGAGTAGACGATGCCCTCGCGGCGCGCGAAAGCCGTCTGAGTCAAGCCGCTCGTGCGCCACGCCGCCACCAGCTCCGCCCGCCGGGCTGCGGGCGTGATCCGCCGACCTAGGCGGTCGCGTTTCTCACCGGTCTCGACCAGCAATGCCACCGTGCACGTTTTTGAATCCGTCGTATTGGTTACCATTACGACATAATATCAGGTCAGAGCCTCCGCGCCTACGGGGCACCCGGAGCGACGCTTACAACTTATCAGTGGTCAATCCGCCTTGATTGATCTGAATTTCATTGGGTTGCCCTGCGTGCCTCCACCCATCCGAACAAGCGAGGGATTCGAAACTTGAATCAGTCAGTCACTCACCTTGGTCGGGTAACGCCCCATAGTCGCAAGACCACCACTCGCGTATTCTCCCGGGATGAATCAATCCAATCCTCGTCTTCAGTCAGTTTCGGCCTCCGCTCGCTCGGCACGGCCTATTACGTCGCTCCTCGTCTGCTGCGGTGCCCTTGCCCTGCTCGCGGGTTGCGCTTCCGAACCGGAATCACATGTGGTTTCCGCTCCGCCTCCACCCGCACCAACCCGAACAATCGTCACCACGACGACGACCGCCACTCCCGCAGCAATCGTGGTGGGCAACTCAGCCTATGCCACTTCAACCGCCGTGCCGGTGGTCAATACCATCGTCGTGACTCAGGCCCCGCCTGCGCTGCAACAGGAAGTCGTGCTCGCGCAGCCTACTTCGCAGCATGTATGGATCCCGGGCTTCTGGACCTGGCGCAACGAACGCTATGAATGGATGGCTGGTCACTGGGAACTGCCGCCAAGTTCAAATTCAGTTTGGGTCGCACCACGCTGGGAACAGCATGGTAATTCATATAAGTTTTTCGAAGGTTACTGGAACTGAACCCCGACTCCCTTGCGCGGCGCGTTTTAAAATCTAAATTCCGCAAAGCTCACTTAGCTCCTCCTTAAACCGGAGGGGCTTTTTTTGCGGTCCTTTTTTCACGCAGTACGCCCAGTGGCAGCCACACTTCCCTCCCTGGTCTTTGGCGTGGTTCGCTCCGATAAAATTACGCCTGCTTCCGGTGAATCAGGGAGAATGCTTCGCGTCGCCACCGGCCTCCGGGCCTGTGGAGTTGCGGAAAATCAGCGGATCTAGATCCGCGCACTCCCGCATCCTTTCAAACCCGACAGGCAGGGACGCCTGCCGCTACTCCGCACGGGTGCAACGGAGATTGGCCTGCATATCCGCACCATCTTATCCTTTTGGAAACAGCGAGGAACCATAATTGTTCTGTACCTGCTTTCTCTCCTTCAACGATGAGGGAATATATTCCGAGGGTATTCGTCCCGACAAAATCGGTTAAAATGACGTCGGCCCCAGCAATTCAAGTGATGCGCTGGTCTCGGTTTCAGGGAATCCAGGAACCGGCAATGGCGGCGTCTCGACGCCCGGAACTTTCCGGCTGCGGTAGGCTTCATAGTCGGGGACGATCCGATCATACGGAGTGTCCATGAGCGGCGATGAAATAATAAAATCGGCGGTCGCACGGTCGCACGCGATGGGGATATTCCACACCACCGCCATACGCAGCAGCGCCTTGACGTCAGGGTCATGCGCCTGTTGCTCCAGCGGGTCCCAGAAGAAAATCAGGAAATCAATTTCGTTGTTCACGATCTTCGCCCCGATCTGCTGGTCGCCCCCGAGCGGGCCGCTTTGCAATTTGTTGATCGGAAAATCGAGCTCGCGCTCCAGCAAAGTGCCGGTTGTGCCGGTCGCGAATATCTGGTGGTGCGCCAACAGATCGCGGTTGAACTTGGCCCATTCAATGAGATCGCGCTTCTTGTTGTCGTGTGCCACCAGCGCGATTTTCTTGTCCGGTGCCATGGAGATTTTCTTGCAAGTCATGAGCACACGATCAGCCCACTCATCGGGGATGTCACACGCAGACTGACAGTGTACGGTACACACCCCATAGCCTGAAAAGCAGATCGGGTGTATCCTCATGGCGAGTCAGCTAGTGAGGGGCCGTCTAGGGGTAGGCGGCCCTTCTTGCTGTCTGCGTCAGTGCACCACGAATCCTCAGCCTGCCGTTGGATACAATCACCCAAGGCAAAATCCCCGGCCAGCGCCGCGCTCAGCGCCATCTTTTCAACCATGAATCATTCCAAATCTCAGCAACCCGGCGGAGCCCATGCCCCCGAACACCCACCGCACGGCCCTGCATGGAAGCGAATGCATCACAGCCCGTTTTTCTGGCTCGCGTCCGTTTGCATTCTGTTGGCCATGACAATTTTTATCCTGACCAACAATCTCACGGTCGCCCCCGGAACCAAGGTGCCCTCACCCGCCCCCATGCTCACGCCTTGATTGGCCGAGATCGAAGGCGCGACCGGACACGAAAAAAAACTCTCCATTGAGCGAATCGAGGAATGCTCTAACGAGATTTTAGCCAACTGCATTACTCAATATCCAGCGCACGCCCGGATCGCTTCTCCGTTGCATCGTTTCTGAGTAGCGGCAGGCGTCTCTGCCTGCCGAGTTTGTGGCAGCCGGTTCGCGCGTTCCCCAGATCACAGGCCCGGAGACCTGTGGCTACGCTGCTCCCTTGGGCGCGATCCGAGGAACGCGCGCCACTGTTCGCCGGTCAGCTCGTTCACGAGCCGCGCGAATCAACCCACCCCCTCACTTCACGACCGGAAGTTGAATCGAGCCGGAGTTGTTGAGCATGCCAAAGCCATAGAGCAGCCAAAGCACGACCACAATCACGACGACGATGTTCAGGATTTTTTTGATCGTGGCCTGCATCGGAATGTAGGTGTTGATCAACCAGAGTACGACGCCGACGACAACCAAAGTGAGAACTACGTTAATGAGAGGCATGGCAGGAATATATCAAACGGTATCGCGATCTCATATGGGGTCTAACCCGCCCCCGTTTCGGTTGGATACAGAAGACAAAGAAAGAGAGTACCTGATGCCACATGACTCCGAGTTCCCTGCGCCAACTCAGTCGAGTGGGTGATCGCCCCATAGAAACAAAGGACTGATTCGGTCAAGAATGGCGGCGAACTGAATTTTTATTATAGCCCGAATCCTCCACCAAAAACATCCTGCCATGAAAGAAGCAACCACACCCTCCTCCGCCCCGAACAAAACCACCCGCACCATCACCGGCATCGCTTTGGCGCTGGCCCTGACCCTCCTCGTACAAAACGCTTCTGCGGTACCGATCGTGAATCTCGGCACCGCCTCCGGCTTTTCGATTTTAGCAGGATCACAAATTACGGATGCCGGCGGTTCCTCCACTATCGTCACCGGAAATGTCGGCCTCTATCCGACGACCGGAGCAGCCATCGGGCTGACTGCGGGTCAGGTGCAGACCGGGACAATCTATCAGGCGGAAACTTCGGGCGCGTTGCTCAACGGAGCACAAAATGATCTGACTACCGCTTACAACGATGCGGCCAGCCGACCCGTGACGGTCGACTTCGGCGTCATCGACAATCAACTCGGTGGACTCACATTATTTCCGGGCGTCTATCGTTTCGGGCTCGCCCCCACCGCCAATCTGATCGGCACGCTGACGCTGGATGCCAATGGCGATCTCAATCCCGTTTGGATTTTCCAAGCCACCTCCAGTCTCATCACGGCAGCCGGTGCTCCCGGTACCGCTGGCAGCAGCGTCGCCCTGATTAACGGGGCTGATGCCTGCGATGTGTTCTGGCAAGTCGGCAGTTCGGCGACCATCGGCACTTACTCCAATTTCGTGGGCAGTATCATGGCAGATCAATCAATCGCCCTGCAGGCCTACGCCACCTTGGACGGCCGCGCCCTGGCGCGGATCGCCGCAGTCACGCTAGATCGCAATACCATCACCGGCGCAGACTGTTCGTCCGAGACCGGCGGCACGAACGGTGGTGGTGGCAATACCGGTGGGGGACAAGCGGTGCCCGATGCCAGCAGCACCCTACTACTCCTTAGCTCAGGCCTGCTGGGGCTGCTTGCCCTTGGTCGTCGCTCACTTTCCCCTGCTTGAAATTTCCGGACATTTTACCCGAAATCTGAACGTAACGTGAAAAACGAATGTAATACCTATAAATTCACCCGGCAAAAATCTTAAACCCATAAAAAAATACCTTGAGCCTGTCATGCACTTTGGAGAGTGAGAGAGCGGAGCATGAGGCAGGCGAAGGCGAGCCAGTGAAAGCCAGCCAGAGTGGTGGCGAGTCGTTCGTAGTCGCGGGAGAGGCGCCGGAAGCGAGAGCGGCCCAGGCGAAGGAGCGCTCGACCACCCAGCGGCGCGGCAACAGCACAAAACCGCGTTTAGGTTCGGTATGCTTGATGATCGCCAGCTCGATCCCGTGTCGCGCGGCGGGCAGCGGCCGCTTTCTCGCCGGTGTAGCCTTGGTCGACGAACGCCTTTTCGACGTGTTTGCCGGTCACCGTTTGCACGTCCTTGGCCAGCGGGCCGACCTGCGTGCGGTCCTGTTCGTCGGCCGGGGTCACGCGCAGGGCCAGCAGGTGGCCGAGTGTATCTACGGCGAGGTGCGTCTTCGAGCCCTTGC
>JANYCF010000061.1 GCA_025360455.1 Opitutaceae bacterium
GGTAGATCAGGAGGTTGCGGCAGCTCAGGATATCCAGCTTGGTGAAGGGCGGGTCCATGATCAGATTCTGCGGCGCAAAAATCACCATCTCGCGGATTTCTTTGGATACCCGGTAGCAATTGCCCTCCTTTTTAAAATAGCGTGCCAGCCGGGCGGGCGAAACGTCAGCGGCGATGTTGGCCGGGAAGACCGCCTGCCGGGCCACCTCAATCGCGTCTTTGTCCAGATCAGTCGCAAAAATTTGCATCGCAAATTTTCCCTTGGATTTCCTTTTCTCCGCCGCCTCCTTCAGCACGATGGCGAGGGAATAAGCCTCCTCCCCCGTGGAGCAGCCGGGCACCCACGCCCGCAGCGCATGGCTGGGCGAGCGGGAGGCAAGCAGGGCGGGAATGGCGTAGTCGCGCAGCTGGTCCCACGCGGCCGGGTCCCGGAAAAAATTGGTCACCCCGATGAGCAGTTCCTTGAAAAGCAGATCCAGCTCCTGGGAATTTTCCTGCAGGTAGCGGACGTAGCCCGCCATCTTGGCGATCTGGTGGATGCCCATGCGGCGCTCGATGCGGCGGTAGAGGGTGTTCCGCTTGTAGAAGGAGAAATCATTGCCGGTATGGCTGCGCAGGAGAATGACCACTTTTCCCAGGGCGCTCTGGATTTTATGCTCCAGCGCCGCTTCCGGATGGGCGACCAGCGGCGTGCGTTGCAGGTAGGAAAGAATTTTCTCCGGCAACTGTTCCGCCGGGGCCACGATATCGGCCAGCCCGGCCGCAATCGCGCTGCGCGGCATGGAGTCGAATTTGGCCGTGATCGGTTCCTGCACCAGCACCAGGCCCGCCTTTTCCTTGAGGGCGCGCAAGCCGAGCGTGCCGTCGGAACCCATGCCGGAAAGAATCACGCCGACGCTGTGTTCCTGCCGGTCCTGCGCGAGGGAGCGGAAGAAAAAATCAATCGGCAGGCGCAGTCCGCGCGGGGCCGCCGGGGCCAAGAGATGCAGCAGGCCGTGCAAGATCGACATGTCTTTGTTCGGGGGGATCACGTAGACGCAGTCCGGTTTCACCACAGTGCGATCCTTCACTTGGATGACCTTCATGGCCGTGCTGCGCTGGAGCAGTTCGGACATGATCCCCTTGTGCGTAGGGTCGAGGTGCTGGACGATGACAAACGCCATGCCGCTTTGCTTCGGCACGTGCTTCAGAAATTGTTCGAGGGCTTCCAGTCCGCCGGCGGAGGCGCCGATGCCGACAATGGGAAATCCGGCGCTCGCGGCCGGGGCGGACTTTTTCACGTGAACAGCTTTGACGGGCTTGGGCTGCCGGTGGGCAGGGGTAGATTTCTTTTTCATTTCGGGTGGGATCGATTTTCCGAAGAGTTTTTCTGGGTGTAGGAGCCTGCCTGCAGGCGATAGGGCGTATGGTCTGTCTGCGGGCGTTTGTTATCGCCTGCAAGCAGGCTCCTGCAAATAGGAGAAGAAATATCGATCAGACTGACGATCGCGGCGTTCGTTTCGGCGTAGCACCGCAAACCCGGCAGGCAGGGACCAGCCTTCGCAAAGCTACGGCGCGGCAAGCGCCTGCCGCTACTCTGAACCTTCGTTTCGCGGATTGCGGAGCCACAGGCCGCTGGACCTGTGGGGTCGTGAGGGAACGCGGCTCCATTGAGCTGGGTTATACAGGTGTTATACATGCACTGGTTTGTCCCGAGGAAGCACTTTCTTTTTCTTACTGGTCGGTCCCTTCGCTGCTGCTGAGTCGGCTCCGACCAGCTCGATCAATTTCGCCGCAATCTTGTCCAAGGGCAAAATATAATCCACGTCGCCGGTTTTGATCGAAGTCTCCGGCATGCTGAAATCCTGCGACGTGGGCCGGTCCTGGGCGATGACCTTGCCGCCTTTGGCGCTGATGATTTGCACCCCGAATGAGCCGTCGCCGTCTCCTCCCGTGAGAACCACGGCGATGGCGGATCGTCGGTAAATCGCCGCCACCGAGATAAACAACGGCTCGGCGGAGGGTCGGGCATAGTTGATTTTCTTGGCGTGAGAGGAGGAAAGCTTCAGGCGTCCGCCCGCGGCGACGGACAGGTGATGGTTGGGCGGAGCGATAAAAACGCACGAGGGACAGAGCACGTCGCCGGTGTGGGCCTCCTTGACCGGCAGATGAGTGCGTCGGCTCAAAATCTCGGCCAAAATGCTTTTATGATTGGGCGAGAGATGCATCACGATCGCGATGGCGGCGGGAAAGTTCGCGGGCAAGCCACCCAGGATGACCGATAAAGCGTGCAAGCCGCCGACCGAGGCCGCCATGGCGATGACAGAAAATTGAAACGAATCTTTCGCGACCGAGGGAGACGCTAGCGGGCGTGAAACTTTGCCCATCCGGCTGATGGTTTTCTTGGCCAGCAGCGCTTTGGTCGTGAGGGACGATGGATTCATTAACTGGGAGGTCGCCGTCATCTCCGTGGGGTTGTGATTCATCACGGCTTTGGGTATAAAATGGATTGGACCGCAATGACTCGTCAGCAGACGCGCCAACCCCTCCGTTCGCCTACAGTTAATGCTATTTGCTGACTTGAAGCGATAAGGTGAAACCCTACTCGAGGCAGATGCTCGATGAACGCTGCTATTGCGGGTTTGTCCGCCAGCTCGCCTACGGTTTTTATTCAGCCAGCACGGAGAGAGACCAGCCGCCGAATAGGCGGGAAGCCATATCAGGGTTGAGAGAAAAAAGCATTTTTCTCGGCAGGGTCAGCAGACGCGCCCTTTTCCGGCCCATGCTGAGGTCGATTCGCTTGGCGATGTAGGCAACGTCAATGAGCTTATAGTTGGCGCGTTTCAATGCCGCCAAGGCGAGTTCTTTGGTGAAAAAATGGAGATGCCCGACCTGATCGATGTCGTCCAGCAGGGTGGAAATCCGAAACACCCGTTGCACGGCTAGATCCAGAGGAATGTGCAGCAGCTTATAGCGGGCTTTCGTCTTCAGCTCGCGGAGAAAACCGTGGTAATCTTCAATGTGTTCGAGGACATCGAGGCCGAGAATCAGATCGGATGAATTGGCCTGCGGGGGTTGGGCGCCCAGATGGAAACTGATATTTTCTGCCGCGCGTTTTGAGCTCAGCTCAATGGCGTGGGGCGAGATGTCATAACCTGTGTAGGTGATCGTGTCGGGCAGGCGTTCGGAAAGAATCTTGATGATCTCGCCGGCACCACAGCCGACGTCGCAGATGGAAGCAGGATGCAGGCGGGTGCGTTCGATAACATCGATGACTTGTTGTGCTTTCCAGGGCGACTCCTCCTGATGCCAGTTGGGATTGTTCGTCTGATAGGCGCCGTCGGTGTAGAAATTACTGGAATTGTTTTGATCGGATAGATCGCCGCCGGCGTCGGCTGGATTGGAGAGCACGGTGGTGTAAATTGAAGCCATGGCGTTTGAATGGGTGGAGTGAGATTTCTGCCGAGCGCGACGGGGTCAGGACGAATGCGGTTTGCTCCAGAGCGGCTTGCCGGATTCGGTGGGCGCAGATTTCGGCGCATCCTGATGCGTGGGGCGATGAGGGGCGCTGGCGGTTTTCTTTTGCAAGGTGGCTTTGGCGGCGACTTCGATGGGGTCAGGCATCGGGGTCGTGCTTCCACTTGAATGAGTGGTGGTCGGCTTTCGGCTCAAAGGATCGGAGGATTGAGGGCTTCCGGTTGAGGTGCTGTGCGCTAATTCTGGAGAAACCTCGGTCAGTTGTTGTTCGGCCTCCAGCCAGATGGCTAGGTCGTGTCCACTGGGGTTGCCCCGCAGGCCCCAGATTTCCTGAGCGCGTTGGGCGATGTCATGGTGAGCGGGTACATGTGTTGTGGTCATAGGAGAAAATGAAGAGAGTAGATTTCGCTGGAAATGGATTTTTAGTTGGGCGGAGAAATTAAAGGACACAGGCCGTCGTACCGAATAATAAACAGTATCATGGTGACACGGTCACCGACTTCCGAGGCTTAGAGGATAACCGAAAGTAACTCACCCGCTGTGCTATGCTGGCGGGCGAGTCAGTTGCGGTCAGATCAGTTTTTCGTGCGGGCTCCGCCTAGCAGATAGACGACCAGCACGATGAACAGGAGGAAGCCAAGACCTCCGCCGATAGCTGGACCGCCAAAATAAAAACCGCCGCCGCCGAACAAGAGGATAAGAAGCAAGATGAGTAATATAGGATTCATGAGGACAAGATAGCGCACGCCTGCGATCGTTTCTATGGGGCGTTACCCCACCGAGGGTGGTGCGCGGGTTGCGCGTGGGTCTAATGCTTCGGCTTGGATTGGGTAGCTGCGAGCAGCAGCGAGCAGACGGAAGACCACTGGCTGGCGCTCGTGGCTGCAAGAATAAGGAAGACGGCGGAGTAATGCAGGAGGTTTTTAAAAATACCCCGGAGATATTTCCTGTGGCGGAATTGCATTTTCTGAATGGCTCGTGGCTTGGACTCCCTTCGGATACTTCGTCTCCTTTGCGAGACGCTGATTCTCCCGCAGATTCCCGTTTTTCCCCGCGGACCTCTCGGCTATGCGCGGATAAATAAAGCCCATCGATCCAATCTGCCTTTCATCCGTGCCTTGATCCGCGAGATCCGCGGAAATTCGGGGGAATGGCGGATTACTCACTAATCACCATTCGCCGCCCAAGCGCTAGCCCGCTTAAATCACACTCCGACTTGTCATCGCGAGACCGACGCCGTCGGGCGTGGCGATCCAGCGAACTGGATTGCTTCGGCGTTGCACGCCTCGCAATGACAAAGGCTGTTTTTCAGTTCCACCGTGTGGCGAGTGTACACGATTAAGTGTGATCTGTTCGGGCTAGGGCCCGGACAGCACGTATGCCCGCCAGCCAGGTGCCACGCGAATCACTCCATATCGGACAATTTGGTCTCACCCATAATTCGACCCAGCGATCAGGGCGTCACAGGTCAGGCGGCCCGAACGGCGGTGAGATTTTGTTTCGTTTTGGAATTCAACTGGGGGAGCCGGTCGCGAAAACTTACCGGCGTTTCGCCGGTATAACGACGGAACACCCGGTTGAACTGGGAAAGCGATTGAAACCCTGCGGCGTAAGCAGCTTCGCTGACCCGAAGGTGGGGATTGAGCAGCAGCAGCTTCACGGATTCAACGCGCGCGCGGGCGAGGTATTCGGTGAACGTGAGTCTGGTCGCATGCTTGAAAGATTTGCAGAAATAGAAGACGCTCATATGGACCGCGTGCGCGACGTTGCCGAGGCAGAGTTCCTGATTCTGGTGCGCGGCGATATAGCTGCGTGCCTTCGTAATGGCGGGGGATTCCGCCGCATTTTCCGTGAGCAGCAGCTGGTTGCTGATACTCGCCAGATGAATGGAAAAAATTTCCAGCAGTCGAATCACTGCTTCGTATTGTTTGCCGGTGATTACTCGTGTCTGAAAATAGGCCGATTTCCACCGGCGTAGTTCTGGGCCGGTCAGCTCCGGCTGAAGCGCCGCTTTGAGCGTATGAAATTGTTTTTTTGTCGGGGCTTTGAGAAATATTTGTCCGGTTTGCAAATACCCGATGAGGTTGCCGCCGACTCGCACGGGCACGCCCGTTTCGCTCAGGCCTGCGTAGCATTGCAGCGTTTTCGTTTCCACCGTCGCCAGCACTTCGACGCGTTGTTGCAATTGCAGGCACGAAGCGCAGGTCTTGTTCGCTTGCGAGAGCAGAGCGCAAAACGAATTCATCAACTTCGAACCTTGCAGCGGCGTCCGAAATGATCCGGCTTCGCGCAGGACGAGGGGCAGGCCCAAACTGGATTCGAATGCGGTTTGGTAGTCGCGGAACAGTTTCGATTGCTGCAAGTGTGCGATCACACTGGATCCCGCCCGCGAATGTAACGCGGCAGGGTTAGCGATTGCGCCATCGACTAAGGGTTGGGGTAAGGCCATGAGTGAAGAGGAACAGTATGAGCGGTCGGCTGGTGGAGAAATATTGCAGCAGAGGGCCTTTAGCTCGCACGGTAGACCGTAGCTATATACCTCACGGGGAGGTATGGGGTGTTACCCGCGCATCCGCGTGCTCGGTGAACGGACACATGCGATCAGGTTCCTGTTCCTTCCAGCGGGTAAACGCGAAGACCGATCCAAGGCCCCGGATGGTTTGACCGCTAATGGGCTTCATCAATGGATGAATCCTTGAAAGAGCGGCTTCGACTAATCTAAAGTTTCGCCCATGGGCGAAACTCATTAGCCCGCTTAAATCACACTCCGACTTGTCATCGCGAGACCGACGCAGTCGGGCGTGGCGATCCAGCGAGCTGGATTGCTTCGGCGCTGCACGCCTCGCAATGACAAAGGTATGTTTTTTAGTTCCACAGTGTGGCGTGTGTTCACGAGTCAGTATGATCTATCCGGGTTAGTGGTAAACCCGCCTTGATTGATCTGAGTTTGTTTGGGTTGCTCACTGCGGATTGGCGAATGGACAAAGCTATCGGGATCTGCCGCTCGAGTCAGGTCATCTCGGCCAGCAAGCTTTCCAGCTTCAGCGGTTCAGAGAACATGGCCAAGGCGCCCTCGGGAGTGCGCGGCCATTCTGAAGGTGGCCGGTCGCGATAGAGCTCCACGCCATTGCCGTCGGGATCGCGCAGATAAAGGGCCTCGCTGACGCCGTGATCCGACGCGCCGTCGAGCCGAATGAGAGCAAGTTTAAGGCGGCGCAAGGCATCGCCCAACGCAGCTCGCGAAGGATAGAGAATGGCCACATGATAGAGTCCGGTGCTGCCGGCGGCTGGCGGATTTCCGCCGGCGCTCTCCCAGGTATTGAGTCCGATGTGATGGTGGTAACCGCCGGCGGAGATGAAGGCGGCTTGGCTGCCGAATCGCTGCATCAACTGAAAGCCCAATACCCCACAGTAGAAATCGAGTGAGCGCTGCAGATCGGCGACTTTCAGGTGGACATGCCCGATGCGTACTGCCGCATCGATGGGAGGTTTAATTGCAGTCATGCCTGTCACGCTGTGTTATCGTAGGTGAAAGGCAAAATTTAGTGAGCGGGATTGGGTCAGCGGGAAACGTTCCGATTACAGTCTGGCGGGGCAGTAGTGTTACACCCCAGTGCGCAAGGCGGAGAAAAGGTTATAGTACCGGCATTCAATCAGGCATCCGTCTTCTCACCCATGATAGCTCTCAATCCCATTATTTTCCGCGAACTGCCGGTGATCCAGCAGATCATATTCAATGAGACTTGGCTGGAATCAGAACGGCGGGGATGTTGCGTGTATGCGGATGACCGGGTGGTGCGGGATAACGTCTGCGAGGTGGTGCTACGCATCGGGCAGCAATTGCGCCGGACGACCGAGCGGGCGGTGGCCGAATCGGTGGCAAGAGGACCATGCCCGGATTTTCCGGAAGCTGCGTAAGGCGGCTTGGGCTGCACAATGCGGCGGAAAGTTCGGGCGGTGAGTCGGGCTCGTCAGGGACGATTCGCCCTACCCA
>JANYCF010000069.1 GCA_025360455.1 Opitutaceae bacterium
GACGGATTTGTTTGAAGGTCGTGCTATCGCCATTGCCCAAACCGCTGCCGTCGCGCTCAAGCACAATAAATTGATGATCGTTCACCGCCAGCATTTCGCTGCTGTTGAAAGTTTTGGTTCCGACTTTGTTATTGTAGGCCAGTTCCTGTACCGCACCCGTGGCCACATTAATCTTCACCACCCGATTGATCTGCCCCTTGCCCGCGCCACCCACGCTATCCTGCTCCAGCGGGCTTTGCATGAAGCCATAGAGCGTACTGCCATCGGGTATGATGGCGAGACCTTCCATGCCTTTGTTGGCAATGCGACCAACCGTGTTTCCACTGATCTCCAATGCGCTCTGCGCGCTTTGCGTAGTCGCAGCGAGGTTGGCCGGCAGCGTGAAGGTTTTAATCCGCTCGCCTGTCGTACGATCAAACTGATAGACATAGGGGCCATATTCGTCGGAAATAAAAACGCTCTTCCCATCTGGGGAAACCCGGAGGCCCTCCGTGTCCAGGCGTGCGTTAGCAGAATTAGTCGAAGTCCCGGCAACAAAGTTATCGGAACGACCGGAGAAATAATACTTGCCCGGACTCGTGGCATTCAAAGCGGGAGCGCCACCAATGTTGTTATTGGCCGCATTCGGCGCGGCATAATTCAATGCCGAGGTGCTGTAGAGCAACGTGGTGCTGTTCAATGTGGGGGTCAGATTAAACGGCAGGCTGCCACCGCCAGATGACGTCAAGTTAAGCGTCATGGTTTGAAACCGAGGAATATACGAGGCAGTATCGTCCAGATTGACGTTCCATGAAGTAGCGTTTGGGCCGCGATCAGGCAAAGCGAGGAAAGTATTTCCACCGGCCCAGGCGAGGCCCGAACCCAAGCCACCCAGTAAATTGCCGGCCACGCCGTTTTCCAAATTTCCGGTCTGGCCGGAAAAATCGGTGGCGGTTCCAGCGATGCTGCCGATAGCAAGCAAATCGATGGTGGCGTGAGCGGGTGAAGCAGTCAGGGCAAGGGCCGCAGCTGCCAGGACGGTGAGTTTGTAGTGTTTCATTAACGGTGTGGGGTAACAGTTTTTCAGGATATATCCGTGGATACAGATGACGTCTGACAGATTTATCAGCATGGCATCCGGGCACGATCTATACTCCATCACTGTGACGATTCCTCGTCGTTAAAGTGAATTCTACGTGACGGAGCAAAAACCATGCGGACAAAATGCAGCCTCATTCGGTAGCGTCGCGTTCCTCATGCCCTGTGTCCGATGATGAATCGTTACAGAGCGATTCACCTGCATCTACTCGCCATGCGAACCTTCATCACCCCGACGTCAGTACCGAGTCAGTCACATTGCTCTTTTCCGGCAAAACGGAATTCATGACTACAGGTTTGATCTCTGAAGTCTCTTGGCGAATCGGCTTTGGGCTCCGTTTCTTCGCCGCAGACTTGGAGCGCGCAGTCGCCGCCTTCGCTGCTTCCAGCGATTTCTTTAACTTCTTCACTTCACTGCGCGCCGCCTTCGCCGCCTTTTTCGCCAGCTTGTAGGTTTTCCGTGTGCGCTTGAAAACCACTTTGGCGGCCTGCGCCTTTTTCTTGGCGAGGTCGGATTGCTTTTGTGCGACCGTGATCTTGGTTAACATTTCTACGGCCTTCATGGTGACTTTTGCTGGTTTGCTCGGGATGTTTTTCATGGAAATCCAAGTCTGCGATTGTGGGGGAGGTATCCGATCCGGGGCAATGACCTAAACGGGGAGCAGCGGATAAGAAGGGTAGTATGAGTAGACCCAAGACAGAGGCAATCGCCGGAATGTTACATTTTTTCAGCCGGCAGGATCGACACGCCAACGAGCAAAACACCCAAGTGCGCTCCGAATGCATCGGTCACAAGTGCAGCCAAAACGTCTAGCCGGTGAAGGGATGTTCACGGAATCGTCACCAGATTGCCGCCTTCGCGACACAATCGGCCGTTACTATCTCGATTCTATATGAATGGCAAAATCACCGTAATCCGAGCCGCCCTCCTGCGCCCTTTGGCCAGAATCCATCCCAGCGTATACCGCTCGACGCATTTTATTGCCGACAAACGCAGCAAGGGGATTTTGCCCAGCCTGAGACGCATCGCCGCCTGATCGTCTGATGAGATTATTTTGAGCTCCCCAGTGGATGATAAAATAAGCCGTGGCTGCTCAGTCCTCTGTCCTCCTCGAGAGCGTTAACCATCCCACTCACCACCACCACCGCCGGCCAACCATTCGATGATGCCTCCTTCATATCTCGTAGGAACTGCGGCCGTGACAGAAAACCTGCTGAAGCGCAAATGGTCCGCGATCATTCTTCGTCACTTGGCTGACGGAATCACTGATCCTTCAGAGATCAACAAACGAGAGCCGGATTTATCGCCGAAGGCCATGAATGAGCGGCTGCGCAACATGCTGCGATTTTCACTCATCACCCGCTACCCGGGCAGTTCATCCGCCAAGATCGTCGAGTACCGGCTGACCGCCAGGGGCCACAAGATGCTTAAGGTACTTAATTTCATCGATCAACTCGACCAAGAAGCCAGCCAGCAAGACCACAATGGCGAAGAGCGCACCTTGGTCACGATCCGACGGACCAAAATCTCTCCCGACGCCAAAAAACGAATTCTGATCAAAGATTAACCGCACTCCTTTTTTCCACCACGATCCATTCAACAAACAATCCCTTCTCCCATGAAACCCAATTTAGCCGTTCTCCTTCTACTCCTGCCCCTCGGCGCCAGCCTCAATGCCAAAGACACCCTCAGCCATCAGCCTGAGGCGACTGAGCTAAATGAAGCGCAGTCTCCCGCTGCCATTCTTGCCGCCCAAGTGCAGGACATTGCCGCCTCCTCCACGATTTCACGCAAGAGCCAGGCCAAACTCATTACGAACGCGATTCGCCGCGCCATCACGGCCGCCACGGAAGGCATCAAAGATCCGGCCCAGCGCCTGCAAATCGCCCTGGAGCTAACGACCGCCGCCGCCAAAGCCGCCCCGCATTTCGCCGCCACCATCACGAGAGCCGTCACCGGTCTGCCTGCCCTTGCCAAAATCGAAGGAGCGCTCGAACAAATCCAAGCTGCCGTCAAAGCCGGCATCGAGACTGAACAGCAAATTGAGATCGCCAATCCGGCCGTCAATGCCCGTCACCACGAACACGAGTTTGATGGCCCCGACAAGGGTGAGCGTGTCGTCAGCGGGTCTGGTCCTGCCCATTCCAGTACATCAGGGCAATCCTCTGGCAGCTTTTCCGTCAATTCCTCGGGAGCCGACTTCACCACCGTCCCATTGATCGGAGCCAAATGATCGCTGCGTCCAAACCTCATCTCCGGTGCTGCGCACTGGCCCTGTTGTTTTCTCTGGTGACGGTCGAAGACGTCTTCGCCAAAACCACGAGGCCAACTTCTTCGCAACCGTCCATGGAGGAAAACTCCGACACGACTGACGCAGCCAGTGAACTTGCCAGCCAAGTCTCTGAAATCGCCCACTCCGCGGCAATCTCCCGCGCCAAAAAAGAAAAGCGCATCTCGACCGCCGTTCGCGTCGCAGTTGTCGCGGCCACCGCCTATAAGCATGACGCCAAAGAAGTCCTGAACACCGTACTCGAACTCACCGAGGCCGCCGCGGCCGCCGCACCGCAATTCGCCGAAGTGATCACCAATGCAGTCGCCTTTGCCCCGGCACTTTCACGGATCGACTCAGCACCCAGCCAGATCCGGACTGCCGCATTCTCCGCCGCCAAGGCCCCCAAGGCCTCCCGTAAAAAGAATGTCGCCGCGAGTAAACCTCGCGCTTCGGCCCAGCAGCCGGTCAGCCAATCGCAAACATACGCGCAAAAAAAACACCCAGAGCAATCGGTATCTCATGATGAGGTCGAGCCTGCGTCATCTTCTCCTGATTTCGTGACGGATTCCGCCATGTCGGATGAAACCAGATCCACCCCGAAAGTATCTCTGAGCAATAACTCAAATTTCAGTGTCACCGCCGATCTAAGCGTACGCCGCGATGACAATGTTTATCTAAGAAGCACAAACAAAGTCGGTGACACCATCATCGCAGTCACTCCGGGCGTCGAATATCACTTTGGGCAGAATTCTCTGGCTCACGGTTCCATCAGCTACAAAAACGCGATCACCCGCTATGCAGACAAATCGTCACCCAATGTCGCCCTGAGTGATGCGGCCGCAGATTTCGGTTACGATAGTGGAAGCCTGACGATTCTGGGCAACGCTGTGTTCCAGCAGCTAAACCAAAACAATAACACGGTCGCAGCAGTCGGGCAGAACACCATCTTTCGCCGGGATGTGCTGGGCTTGAATACCAGTGTCGAATCCCACCTCACAGCAAAGACCAGCCTCATGACCGGCGTGAACTACAACAAATCAGAATATAAAACCGGCGGCTTGATTGGCAGTATGGACACCTCCGTTCCTTTGAAGTTCTATTTCGAAACGACGCCAAAAGTAAGCCTGTTCACCGGGGTGTCTTATCGCCATGTCACGCCTCAAAATGGCGGGCCCAGAGGCAAAGACATGGATTATAGCATAGGCGCACGGGGCAATTTCACGGCAAAACTTAACGGTGCGTTATCGGTGAACTACCGGACACGAACGGTAGGAATCAAACCCAAGGAAAATCTTTGGGGGTTAAATGGCAACCTCAGCTACGAGGTTACACCCAAAACCAGTTCGTCCCTAATCTTCTCCCGCGACTTCAGCGTTGGTGCTTTGGGCGAGTCCTTGAAAAACAGCAGCTACGCGTTTCGCCTGACCTCCGATCTTACACCCCAATGGCAGCTGGGCGCCGGCCTTGTCTTTCGGCAGACGGAATTTGGTGCCTATCTCTTCCGCTTGAATAACGTCCCGACACTCGGCAACCGGACGGATAATTCATGGGACGGCGATGTGCAGGCCTCCTATTTGTTCAGCAGCTGGCTCACGCTATCGGCCAACTACACCCTGCGCCACAACAGTTCCACCCTCCCCGGCGCCGAGTACAACAACAGCATCCTCAGCCTCATCATGGGCTGGCGCTACTAACCGCCCGCAAGGAATCTCCGCATGAAAACCCCGTCTCTTTGGTTCCGCAAAACATTCCTCTTTGTCACGGCCGCGTCCGGGTTACTCGGCAGCTTCTGGGTTTCACCCTCTGTTTTCGCCGCGAAAAATGAAGCCAAGCCGGAAGGACGCATGGCCACCTACAAGCTCCGGCCCATGGATTTGATCAAAATCCAAGTCTTTCAGGAAGCCGAACTGGACCGCGAATTACGTGTCTCCCAGGATCAAACCATTGTGGTCCCTTTGATCGGAGTCGTGAACGTGAAGGATCGCAGTATTCGGGAAACCGAACTGCTCATCACCGAACTCTATCAACGCGATTATCTGGTCAACCCCCAGATCAATATCACGGTCATCGATTATTCGCAGCGCACCATCAACGTGCTGGGCGCAGTCAATGCTCCCGGGTCCGTCCTGATCCCACCGGAGAAAACCATCACCCTGCTTGATGCCATCGCCCGCTCGGGCGGATTTTCGCGTCTTGCCAATCGAAACAAAGTCAGCCTGACCCGCACCAAGGCCGACGGACAAACCGCAAATTACGTCATCGACGCCGACCAACTGGTATCCGGTGACACCAATAATCGTTCTCCCGTTCAGGATGGAGACGTCATTTTTGTCCCGGAACGAATTCTTTGAGTCACCCGTTTTAACCGTCGAGGTTCCATGCAACACTATCCCAATCAACCAGGCTCCAACCAAGCCTACTACGAAACGGTAGCCGAGCCAGCCGAGCCGCCAGCGAATAACTTTCTGCGCAACAGCTGGCTCATGGTCCTTGAGCGCAAATGGTACGCCCTCGGCGTATTTCTTTTCTGCATTGGGCTATCAACGGTCATTACGATACGTTCCACCTCGATCTACGGCGGCACCGTTTCGATTCAGGTATTGAAACATGGTCCGCAAATATTGCGTGGGGCAGACGTGGTGGAAAGCAGCATCACCACTGACACTGATTTCAACACTCAAATCAAGGTTCTGGAAAGCATGGCCATCATCCAGAACGTGGTCTCCCGCCTCACACCAGAAGAACTCAAGCTTCTGACCGATCCCTACAAAGGCAGCTCCAGCGAACCACCCAACGCGATCAATATTATTTTGGATAACCGGAAAATCATGCCTCAACGGCTCAGTTTGATCACCATCATCCAATTTAAACACCCCAACCCCAAGATGGCAGCCCGTATCGCCAATCTACTGGCTTCGGAGTATATCGCGTACAATTCGCGGGTCCGGATCGAAGAGTCTCTGAAGGCTGTGGATGATTTGAAAGATCGTGCGGACCAGCAACGCAAACGCGTCGATGAAATCGCCAATGCCCTCCAGACTTTTCGGCAGCGCGGCAATCTGATTTCGCTGATGCAAAGCAAGGACATCGTGACGGAGAAACTTAAAGCCCTCAATATGCTGACCACCCAGACCAACTCCCACCTGAAGGAAGCCGAGGTGCGCTGGAATCAAGTCAAAGACTGGAGCCAGAACGGGCGCGATCTCACGGAATTACCCTTCATTGCCGGCCAGTCGAAAGTCAGCCAACTGATGCTGCAAATCACCAGCCAAAGTCTGGCTCTGGCGCAGTTACAGGAACGATATAAAGCCAAACATCCGCGGCTAATTGAAGCCACCAACGGACTGGCCCAGACGGAACAGGAATTAAAAGGCGCCCTGAGTATGGCCGCTTCATCCATTAAGTCTGAATATGAAAATGCTCTCCAAAATGATGACGGTGCCCGCAAAGCACTCACCGATCAGGAAACCCGCTCCTTGGACTTGGATAAATCCAGCGTCGAATATGAAAATCTGAATCGCGACTACCGCGTCAATGAACAGCTCCTGGAGTCGATGATGACGCGTATGCGTGAAACTTCCGTGACCAGTAGTCTGGAAATGGAAAGTGCCCGGATCGTCGACCGAGCCTTTGAATCATCGAAGCCCATATCTCCGAGAATAATGTTCAATCTGGCTCTTGGCGTCGCCGCCGGCGTCTTCCTCGGTTTCAGCTTCGCCTTTCTGATCGCCACATTGGACGACAAAATCAAGACGCCCTTTGATGTCGAAACCCTCGTGGGCCTGCCGCTGCTCGGACTCATTCCCCGGGTCGAGAAAATGGATCAGCCCGATAAAGCCCAGGTCGTCTCGAATGGCAATGACCGGATGGTGACCGAAGCATTTCTTTCCCTCTACTCCACGCTGCGCATCAACGACGAGAGCCGGCATGCCAAACTGATTCTTGTCACCAGCACCATTCCCGGTGAAGGAAAATCCTTCATCGCCACCAACCTGGCGCTCACGTTCGCCTCCCAGGGCCAACGCACCATCATCATTGATTGCGATCTGAGAAAACCGAATATCGAACGTTCGTTCCGCCTCAACCTCAGCCAAGGGGTGGTCAACTACTGCTTGGGTACGGCCACACTGGACGAGATCATTGTCAAAAACGTGCATCCCAATCTGGACCTGATCGCGGTCGGTGGCCGCGCCAAAAATCCGATCCATCTGCTCAACAGCCAGGAATTCGAAACGATGGTCATCGAGCTCGGCAAACGTTATGACCGCGTCTTGTTTGATACACCCCCGCTCGGTGCGGTCAGTGACGCCCTGAACATCCTTCCCCTGATGGATGGAGCGATCTATGCAATCCGCCACAACGGCGCAAAACGCGGGGCCGTCCAGCACTGCGCCCAACGCCTGCGCTCCGCGAACATCCCGGTTTTCGGTGCCGTCATGAACGACATGAAGGCCGGCCTCACCGGCGCCTACTATTATATGGATACAAGCAGCAAGGCCTTCAAAGAATACTACGAGCCAAAGATCCAGGACACCCCAGCCCGCGTCGCGAGCTGAGTCTACAATCAATTCATTCCGCGCGGGGTTTAGTTTTATCCACCTTACCCTGAAATCCGCTGGGGCACAATTAATCTGGGTGTATTGGTTGTCCCAATGAAGCACGTCATGATCGATCATTCCCATAATCACCCATGACCACCTTCATCACCCTCTTTGTCGCGATTCAATTATTTCTCGGTTTCTGCGCTTTGCTCACCGCCATGCGGGAGGCTCAAGTGATCCCGTTGAATGAATCAAGATTTCAGCGGGTCAGAGTTCGTCGTGATTGACGACGAACCGTATCACGGGTTCACGCTCAGACTGCCGCCGTTCGTCGACGAACAAACGCCACGCCCAACAGAGTCACACCGCCCAAGAGCGCAGCATAAGTCGAGGGCTCCGGGATGGCGACGATATCTGCTGAGCCAGTCATACCCACGGCATCTCCACCGGCAGTCAGATCGAAACCGATATCGAATTGCCAATAATCAATCAGGCCAATATTGCCGGTGTTTTGATCGATCAGCGTCGGGAAGGTATGGGTTCTCGGTGAGGTTCCCGTATAAACAAATGGGGCGGTGCCTAAATCCACCCCGGCATTCGTGAAGGGCCCACCCGGACCATTCGCGGAAAGGCTCAGTGCTTGGATAGCGCTGCTCACTGCTGGGCTGAGCTGAGCACCGGCTAAACTGGCGCCATGGGTCAAGCTGATGCCTAAGCCTGAACTTACCGCGTAGTCGCCTGCCAATGTGGGAAAAATTGATTCACCATAGGAAAAACTGTAATGTTGGATGGAGCCCGTGTTGTTCTTTGCGGCAAAACTATAGCTCATAAATGGATCGACGTTGCCGGCCGCTTTAAGTTGAACCGTCGATTCAGGAATAATTCCGTCCACCGTCGTCGTGCTTTTCCACGTAAGTGATTTGGCCATTGTCTGACCGGTGGTAATATCGACTGTTGACCACGACCAACCGGCATAGCTGCTAAGAGAGCCGGTGGCCTTCGTGCTCAATGCACCTGTGCTCGCGTTATACTCGGAAAGGAGACCGGTAACATCCTGTTGTTCGAGGAGGTTTCCCCTTTCATCGCTGATTTTAAATGTGAGGGTTCGGGCAGGACTCGGTGCTTCACCAGCCAAGGCGGTTTGGGCCACGGCCAAGCAGAGCGCTGCAATCGAGAATAAATAGAGGAAGCGTGGGGCAATCATGGGAGAAGAAGAAGTCTTTGGAAAGAGGCGCAGGAAAAATCGAATATTACAACCCCTCCACTCTATCAAATAATTCACCGCCCGTGCGTGACGAAACCGTCAAGAACTCGTGTCAGGCGACGTTACAGCCGGGCAACAAATGCTTCGGATCGAATCCCAGTCCGTCCGTATCCAAACACTGGTGGGCTCGCTGCACGAACGTGTTTTCTCCGGCTAAATTCAAGGCTGGGCCACGAGTCCACGCCGCCGTCGGATCGCAACCAACGCCAGGGCACTGACGCCCATAATCGCCGCGTAAGTCGATGGCTCGGGAATTGCGGCAAAACCGTATTCCACCCGCACACTCGCCGCGGCCGTGGTCAAAGCCCCGTCATTTAAATACCGGCAAAGTATCAGATTATTATCTCCAAGGGCAGTCGCCGTGAAAGCAACCAAGCTGACGTCTTGGTAACTGGAAATATTCGCGTCCTGATAGACGCCGCTGATCGTGACTTTGTTATTGAAGGTGACGCCCGAAGTGCCCGAATAATCAGCCAATCCATCGAAAGCCGTCAACGAGCCCGAGCGATTAAAAACGAACGGATTGGCCGCGATCAAGGTCGGCCCCGCAAGTTTTGCCAAACTAAGCGAAGCGGTATTCGACAGATGATAATACGCAGAAGAATGATTTTTATTCTCCGCAAACACCGATTGCCAAATATTTCCCTCATAGCTCAGCGTCACCTGCGTGAGCGAGCCCAAATTGGAATCAAAGCCGGGCAGCTGCAGCGTCTGCGTCCAATTGGTAGTAGTCTGCGGAATCTGCGCAAAATAGGAGATGACCTGTTGGGCCTGCGCCACACTGGTCAGCAACAAGCCGGCAACCAAACTGAGTTTCAAATGCGTTTTCACAAGGGGAGATTATTACTTGGAGAATGATAATGAAGAATGACTGACGACGACCTGAACGAAACAACGACTTTGCAAATGACTATCATCGTCCCGATTTTCCCAACGAACAAGCCAGACAATGTTACAGAAAGGAAAATTCCAGGTTACGGAAATCGGGGGTTTGATGATTTTCACGGTTTATCAATGTGCCATCGTGCAATCTTAGGTGCGGGACAACTCGGCGACCGCTTCCCCGGCGTCCTTTTTCTTTTTCTTCGCTTCCTCTTCCTCTTTCTTCTTCTCCTCGTCGCTCTGAATGTTTGCCGGGGCCTCGTCACCATCATCACCCCCGCCATAGCCGAGAACTTCGACCATAATGATTGAGGGATTTTCTGCGTCACGTTTCTCGCGCTCTCTCTTTCTTTCTGTCTCTGTGGTTTCAGTCTTTGCCTTGGAGGATTCAGGCGGCGGTGGCGTGGCCGCCAAGGCGGGCGGTGCCGGTGGCGGTGGCGTACCGGCGCTTGCGCCGCCGACTTGGATATTACCAGCATTGAGGACGACTCGCGCCGCGATGTTCAGATTGCCCGACGAACGAATACCGGCATCGCCGGCATCGATCGTACCGACCGGCGCGATCAGATCGACGTTGCCTGGCGGTACTCCAGCGAGAGTGGCGAGCACGCCGATACCGCTGCCCGTGGCCAATCCTGCGAGATCGTTTTGCACATCGCCGCTCTGCGGATCGATCAGCACCCGCGTGGGCGGCGCAGAATAGACGGTCTTCGAACCACTCCCCGCCGCAATATTGCCCCACGTAGACCAGAGAATTTCATTCCCCCCACGCAAAGTGAAGATACGGGAAGTACCAACATTAACATTGTCCGCAGCAAAAATTGAAATGCCGCCACCGCGTTGGGTGAGGATGCCTTGATCCGGTTTTTGCGGATCGGTCGCCCGGCCCACAGTCACGGCCCCACCCGGTACGAGCAGTGTGATGTCGCCGCCTTCAAATGTTTTGATCAAACGCGTGGACATGGACAGATCGCCCGCCCACGAACCTGTTATCGGCCGATCCACTGGATTTTTGGAATCAAGTTCTTCCTGCTTGGGTAACGGACTGCTTGGGAACAACCGCTTGATCGCTGTCCAAGCGTTCTTATAGGTACCGGCATTCGAATTGGCGGGATCATTCCGGTCGCGGGCGGCATCACGCAAGGCCAGTTGGAAAACCTGCAGCACCAGCTTCGCCTGATATTCAGTCAGCGGTTTGCCCATCTCGAATCCAAATGTTTTCCAGATGAGTGCGACATCCTTCGAAGCCAGACCCATCAAAGAACCCAGTGCGGTTAAGTAGCGATCACCGCCCGTTTTCGGGTCGAGAAATTTGCCACCATTCGGAGTGCCAATTGAAAAGGCCGTTTCATTTTCCGCTCCACTTGTCGCCGGATTGAGAAATTGCGCAATGAAGCTGGCATAATCGAGACCCGTCGTCGCGAGTCCGGGCGCTCGGCCAGGAGCGGCTTTGCCCAGCGAATAAATATCACCCAGTCCTGCGGCGGCGACAATCCCCGCACCGGAATTTTGCGGCAGGTATGGGTTGTGGGTGGCACCAATGCTGGTGATGCCGACCGCAGTCCCATCGACATTGCTTTCACTGCTGATACCAAGAGTGAGGTTGCGCCCAGCCAGTACTTCGAGTGTGCCCGGACCGGCGATTTGGATATCCCCGGCCGTAGGAGTTCCGTCAGCGGGAAGGCTCGCCCCCAAACCATCATTGAGCAAATTGTTACCCGGTTGCCGGGCCGCCTGCCGTAGCGCTGAAGCTGAATCATAGGCGATCACATCACGATTCGCACTGACCAAAGAAACGTCCTCTGCATGGACATTTTGGACATACAGGGCAACGTCGGTCACGTCCCGCTCGGCCGTCACCCGCGCAGATTTAGCTGAATATAAAGTCAGGCCAGAAACATCACCACCGGCAGCATACACATGAACCGGTTCGAGATCGTCGAAGTGCACGGGAACCAGCGAAGTCTTGCCGGTGGTTGCATCAGTATGCTGCACTTGGCCGTGCAAAGCCACTTTCTCTTCCAGACTCAGGTTGGTTCGACCTGACTCAGCAAAAAGCGTATCGACAGAACTCAACACCTCCGGCGGTGTGCTCTTGGTCCACACGGCAAATGAAATGGGTGAAGTGATGCCGGGCAAACTACCGGGATCGGCATCGGACAGGTTGATGGCCGCAGTGCGCCATTCCTTTGACTCGTCCCTGACACCATTTACCGTCAGGCCGTTAACATTTCCTGCCGCCAGCAAATCGAGCGTCCCCATCGCAGCTGGAGAAAGCGTAAGCGTGCCAATCAAGTTGATATCGCCCGAGTAGGTGACTGCTTTCATTCGGCTAGGCAAAATCGCTGCCACCGTTTGAAATGGCTCGATCGATGTCCGCGCAGGGCTCCCCAATGCGAGCCAGGGCTGTGAGACCGCTATCGCCTTCGATTCAGCTGACGACAACACATTGGCATACCAATTCCAAAGCCAGGCTCCTCCTGAGCCGTTCGCGGCCGACGCATCACTCGCACTCTTGCCTTGCAACGTGATCGCACCACCCAATGACGAAACGCTCACCGCATTAGTGGGAGCCATGGTGGAAAAATAGGTTGTTTCGTAGGTGCGGTTGTTTGCGCCCTGCGGCAACCAGAAAGGGTTGGCCACCTGACCGAGCCGAATATCACCGCCCGCCGCAACCTTGATGGAGCCCTTGCCGAGAAAGAAAGTGGTGGGCAGCCACGTCACCGGGTTAGAATCCACTGCAGAAGTGAATGCATTCCGCGTCGCATTGGTCTTGACCTCACCTGCCGCGCGCAGGTTGGCATCACCGCGTTCGACATAATACACCCCCCCATCAATATTGCCACCGGCCTGCACGAGCACATTGCCACCGCCGAGTTCGACCAATTGGCTCGCATCTGGCCTGATCGCTTTTCCAGTCACATCCTTCGCCGGCATACGCGCGTTGGTCGCTGCAGAGGCGTTGACGTTGCTAACATTTCCACCGGCGACGAGGGAAGCATTGCCTCCACCCAATGTACC
>JANYCF010000080.1 GCA_025360455.1 Opitutaceae bacterium
AACCCGCGTTCTCTTCCCAGTTGGCAAATCCCTCAAGTATGACGAACTCTGCGTTCTGAGACACACTCTGATTCAGTCCGTTGAGTAGTGTGGTTCCGTTATTTCGAGCGATCGTTTTGGAGGGGTTGTTTCGATCTTTGAATTCAGGCACCATCAAGCCCCAGTTTTTTCCACTCCATGAAGGATAGGCATTGTTAGTGGAGGCACGGAAACTGTAGCTTGTGCTGGGCGGGTTAAACCAATTGTTGAAGCTGATCAGGTCGTTACGATATGCCACGCTTGGGCATTTTTGTAGCCATTCCTGATCGAGATGGAACAGAGGCCGCACACCATAAGTCGCCTGCATTTTGTCGCTGATAACATTGAGCATGTTGTATGCATTATTATTTTGATTCTTATAAAAGGTATCGCCGAGCGAATACATGAAGATTACCGGCCGGGTCGCACTCCAGCCGGGAGGAGCATAACGATACCACAGGTCTTGGTCGTTTTTCAGGGTGTTAAAGAAGCGATTGATGACCTTGTCCCACATTACATCGTACCATGCCTGACCATCAGCCACGTCGAACCGCGCCTCAACGTTGAGCCCTTGTTCTCTCTTATAATCTTGGTAGAGTATGCCAATGGCCGAAGATTCAACGAAACACGCAGCTTTGATCAGATCGCGGGCATTAGCGCGAGTGGCCGCAGAAGCGAATCGTGTCAGGTAGATGGGATCACTGTTTATTTCGCCGAGGGCGAGGTGCTCTGGACCGCGGTTCACAAAAAACAGCACATGAATCCGGGCGTACGTGGCCTCTTCGATGAGGTTGGACCACCACGCGTCGTCATTGCGGTTGTAGGGTCGGAATAATGGTAAGCGCTCAGCACCGGCGGCAATTTGGCTATCATTCATTCCATAGCCGGTAATGGTGCCAAAGGTCGTGGCAGCGCTGCCAATAGGCGGTTTTTCCATGGTTACATCAGAAGCAGGAACTGAAGCCCGCATCGAAATGAGCATGGATCCTGTGATTAGGAGTAGTGAGATGGTTTTGATTAGTTTAGTCATACTCGCGCAACCTATTATTAACCAAACAATGTATCGGTGCTAATAATGACCTGAAAAAAGGTGACAAACTTGCGTGTTTTTTTCGGGATGGTTTTCGACAATTCGCCCGACTAGATATTTATTTGAAGGAAGACTTGGAGTCATGCGCACTGGATCTGGTCTTTGGGTTTGAAGCTGGTCTGCGATAAAAGACCATTGCCGAATAGGGGCTTCGTCCATTCTGATTTCGGAATGATTTATTCTGCTAATTTACGACCATGCTTCATGCTTGGTCTCAAGCTCCACGGCCTATGCTCAGGTTTGTTTTGTAAGAGATCGGGGCTTTATCGTGATTGGTTTACTTTCTGTCTTGGTTTGAAAGCATGTGGAGGCAGGTGGAGTCTTTGAAGCGCCATTCTCTATGAATCAGATCGAAATTTTTCTGTTGTTGATCGGTATTCCCCTGAGCTTGCTCTTGGCGGGGTATTGGCTGGCGAGTTTTTTTGACCGGAATGACGGGCCAACCCGCTTGTCGGTTGCGCTCCTCGCTGGCATTGCTTCGCTCCTTCTCACTGTTTCGTTAGTTAATTATTTTTCACCGATCTCCGGTTTGGCAGCTTGGCTCTGCTTTTTACCGATTGCTGTCACCCTGCTTTTTCGGCAGAGTCGTAGCTCGCTTTATGTGGATCTGCGCGATTTGGTTTTCAATAAAACCGCTTGGGCTTACGGTTCGATCGTGATTCTTTTTTTGGTCATTCTGCTGTGGCCGGCGCTGAGCTCGCTGACGACGGTAATGTACGACGGGACGAGTAATCATGATAGTTTCTTTTGGGTGGTTGTGGCGGAGCACCTCAAGCGGCATACCTATATGGAGCGCCCGGTTTGGGATGCATTACAGCCACTGGCCAGTGTGGCTGATGCCGTCGTGGGCTGGAATCCGGCCTGGGGCCGGATGGGCTCGGAGGGTCTCCTAGCTCTTTGTTCCGCGGTGGTCGGTCTCTCTCCGCTGAAGCTCTACATCTACGTCACGGTCTGTCTGTTCATTCCGTGGTTGGCGGCGGTCCATTTGGCGATTCGGGCCTTTTATGCCGAACGTTTATCATGGTTGGCCCAGGGGGCGGTTTTGGGGCTTCATCCGATTTTTATATTTTTCTACATCAATGCCAATCTGCCCAACCTGCTGGGCGTGATTGAAGGCTCCACCGCGATTGTGGCGACGGTTTTAGCCGTGCGTGCCGGCTGGGAGCACCGCAACGAATTGCTGGCCTGGTCGGGCTTGCTCGCTTTGAGTCTGCACGGGCTCTACTGCACTTATCCGGAAATGATCCCGTTTGTTTTTTTGCCCTGCGGTCTGCTCTGGTTACGGGCTTGGTTTACCCTTGGATCGCTCGCCCGGTGGAAATCTCAACTGATCGTTGCCGGTGCGGTGGTGGCTAGTCTTTGCCTTAATCCCGCTTCAACTTTTCGTGCCGGGTGGGGTTTTTATGCCTCCTTTCTTTCGGCCCGTACAGAAGATCGGTGGGGCAATATCATGGCTGTGTTGCATCCGTTACAATACATCCCGGCTTTGGGTACGCTCGCCCCTTATTCAACAAAGTGGTTGGGCGTTGGCGTGGGACTCTTGCTTTCTCTCCTTATCATCATGGGGGTCAGCTTGGCTTGGCGTCGGGCGCATGATCTGATCGGGGCCCTCCTCGCCTTCTCCGGCGGAGGCGTGTTGTTGCTCTATACGTTGTTGGGTCATTTCCCTTATGGTTGGCAAAAAAGCGTTCAATTTTGTGGCATTTTTGTAGCGGCAGCTCTTTCCGGTGCCGTCATTGATGCCCTTTATCAGCATCGTAGTCGGATGCGAGTTTTCTCTGGTTTCGCTCGGATTGGATCGGTCTTGCTCCTGGCGTTTCTGGCCTTTGCCGTGGTCATACAATGCCAGGAACTTTATAAATGGAGTGAGCGGAAATTGATTTCTCAAGATTGGTTTACGCTCCGCGACCAGTCTCGCTCCACGCTGCGTGCGCTGCCGGTATTGGTGGAAGCGGCGACTTTTCGTATGGCGTTTTATCACGGCATGTGGGCGGCCTATTTTTTGCCCGACAGTAATATCTATTATGCGTCCCGCGGTGAACAGGGGGGCGGTTATTTACGGGCCAATGTGACTAATGAAGCGTCCGAAAGTATTCCCACGCCCGCGGCCGTGTTGGTGAGCCGGGCCTGGGCTGAGAGCATCGATGCCAACTCTCCCCGGATTCTTACCGGTAAGGAGTATGTCTTGTTACAGACAAGCAACCGGGTGTTCAAGATGAACGGTGTCTATCCATTGAACGGCACCCCGGATGCGGCTTCGGCTTTGATTGAGTTGGAAATGTTGCCGCATTCAGACGGAGTGCTGCGCGTTGAGTTGCAGCCGCGCAAACCGAAAGACTGGCCGACGGGTACTTGGCAGGTGATCCGCCGGATTGAAGGTGGCGACGATTTTTTAATGAATGTTTCCGGTGCCTCGCCCTGGGTGATCAAGGTTCCTTTACTTGCGGGCAAGCGTAATAAAATTACCTTATCGATCACCTCCGGAAAGTCGGCTGATGATCCGCTGCCATTTGCGATTAAGGATCTGCGGGTCGAGGCTCAAACTCCATAGGAGTAAATATGCTCCTCTTTGACGCCACCCACACCAGCCACACTGCGGCGCAGACCGGAATACAACGGGTCTGTCGCGCACTGTTTGCCGAACTCTCTTCGCGGCGAGAGGCTGCACCGGTCTGTTACGACCCGCATCTCATCGGCTGGCGACCGCTTGTTGCCGGCGAACTGGCTGTGCTCGGGGATCGGAGTGGCGGGATGGGGAAATCACGCGGAGCCAAGTGGACCTTTTCTCAGAAAATCACGGGAGCCTCGCGTCGGTTGCTTAAGGCGAAACCCGCCTTACCTAAGGCGACCGGGTTGATTTGTCCGGAATTGTTTTCGGCCAAAGTGGGGGCGCGTCTCCCGGAATTACTGCAGACTGTAACCGGACCAAGGGTAGCAATTTTTCATGATGCCATTCCGTTGAAATTTCCTGAACTCACCGCCCCGGGAAACGTGGCCCGCTTCCCGGTTTATTTAAGAGAGCTCTTGTTGTTTGACGGCGTCGCCGCAGTCTCCGCTGACTCTGCCGCGAGTTTGCGCGACTATTGGCGCTGGTTGGGTGTCGAACAAGCTCCGCCCGTACACGCGATTTCTTTGGGACTCGACAGTCCAATCGTGCCTACGGTTGGAGCGACTAAAGTCCTGGCCTCATCTTTGCCGCGAATTTTAAGTGTTGGCACAATCGAGGGTCGTAAAAACCATCTTGCTCTACTTGAGGCTTGCGAGTCGCTTTGGCGGGAAGGATTTGTTTTCGAACTTGAGCTGATCGGTCTGGCCCGACCCGATACAGCTGCGCCTGCTCTGGAAAAAATGGCCGCGTTGCGGGCCTCAGGGAGGTCACTCGTTTATCACGGTAGTGCCTCTGAGGCCTCCTTGCACAAGGCCTATGCTCGCGCGGCCTTTACCGTTTATCCTTCAATAATCGAAGGCTTTGGGCTCCCCGTGTTGGAGAGTTTGCAGTACGGTAAACCCTGTGTGTGTTCTGCGCGTGGGGCATTGGGCGAGTCTGCTTGTGATGGCGGCTGTTTGGCGCTCGATTCAGTTGATGCCATCAGCCTAGCCGCAGCGATCCGGCGACTGCTGTCAAACTTTGGAGAACTTGCAGAGCTGGCGACAGCTGCTCAGCAGAGAAAATTTAAAACATGGAGTGAATTTGCCAGCGAAATGACGGCTTGGATGCACTCTTTGACCCGGCGTGGTTAATCCCGGCTTTGCGGTTGCTAACCCGGATGATCTTACCTCTAGTCCGCTTTAGTTTCCATGGCACTTTCCCTCTTTACCAAAACAAAAAAAGCGATCGTTGAGCGCGCCCAAGACGACTACGTGACCAAGATGCGGCTAAAATATAAGCCGTATTATCATGCGATGGAATCGCAGCAAGGGACCCACGTCCGTCTGCAAGGCCGGGATATGGTTATGCTTTCCAGTAATGATTATCTGGGTCTGTCTTTTCATCCTAAGGTGATTGAGGCTTGCGGCACTGCGGCGAAAACCTGGGGTACCAGCACCACCGGTGCCCGCATTTCCAACGGCTCCCGCGCCTATCATGTGGCCCTCGAGGAAAAACTCGCGACCTTTCTCGGTCGCGAAGCCTGTCATGTCAGCGTGGCCGGATATGTCGCGTGTTGTTCGGCCGTTGCCACCTTCGCCCAGAAGGGCGATATGATTTTAGCCGATAAAAATATTCACTCCTGTCTTTGGGATGGGGTCCGTCTCTCGATGGCCGGCGTCGAACGTTTTAGTCACAATAATCCTGAGGATTTGCGTCAAATTCTGAAAAGCATTCCACACGCTACGCCAAAAATGTTGTTGCTGGAGGGGGTTTATTCGATGGAGGGCCATGTCTGCCGCCTGCCCGAACTCGCTCAACTCGGTGAGGAAGCTGGTTGCTTCACGGTGGTGGACGATGCCCATGGTTTCGGCGTTCTTGGCCGTCAGGGTCGCGGGACGGTGGATCACTTCAAGCTGAACGATCAGGTTGATCTAATCTGCGGCTCACTCTCGAAATCCCTCGCCAGTACCGGCGGTTATGTCGCCGGTTCGCGCGACCTGGTCGAGTATCTCCGCACCAATTCGAAGCAGACCCTCTTTAGTGCGGCGATCAGCCCGAGTATGGCGGCCACGGCCTCGGCTTCGCTGGATGTCATGCAAAGCGAGCCACAGCACCTCGATCGCCTCTGGAAAAACACCAAGCGCTACCGCGAAATGCTCAAAGGCCTTGGTTTGGACACCTGGGGCAGTGAAACCCCCGCCGTGCCCATCGTGCTCGGATCGAAAGAACTCGTTTATCGTTTCTGGAATGCCCTCCTCGAGAAAGGTGTGTTCACCGTGATGTCTATCGCGCCCGCCGTGCCGCCCGGAAAAGATCTCATCCGCACCGCGGTTTCTGCGCTCCATAGTGAGGAAGATTTTGAAAAAATCTCCACCGCCATGGCTTACGCGGTGAAGCAAATGTAACTGCTGGCACGTTATATTAACTGGCTCTTCGCTATTTGCAGTGGGTCGTGGGTCTGGCTCGGAGTAGCTACAGGCCTCTGTGCCTGTAGGGTTCGATGACGCACGCCGCACGGGACCAGCCTTCGCCAGGCTCCGGCCCGGCAAGCGCCTGCCGCTACTCCGAACTGGTCCAACCGAGGTGCCACCGGCGAGGGACCTATTAACGCGTCAGCAGCGTATCTTTTACCGTAACTGGTGCAATAAGGTCTGTGCCGTATCTTGCCAGCGCGGGAGTGTTCGTTTCAGGGCTTCGGCTTGTAGGCGCTGTCGTTCAGGTGCGTTCGTCAGGATTAATTTTAATTTTTTCTGCCAGTCTGCTTGATCGTTTACCTTCGCGGTGAGGCAACCTCCGTCATCGGCATTTTCCCGCAGGACCGGCAGATCACTGCACACACAGGGCACGCTATACCAGAGCGCTTCCAGCAGAGGTAAACCGTAGCCCTCCGCCTGGGTGGGGAAAACCACCGCCTGTGCTTCGCTATACAATTTCTTCAGGATGCTATCGCTGGCCACCTCATGAAAATGAAACCGTGGTTCGCGTTTCCTGGTTTGCTGGAATTTTTGGCCGAGGGGGGCGCCGAAATGGGGATTCAATCGGCCGACGATATGCAAATCGAAATCCAGTCCCTCGCGCCACAGGGCTTCACAAACTTCCAGCAAAAATCCTTGGTTCTTCCTCGGCTCGACAATCCCCACGCAGAGTAGCTGTGGTCGGGTGCTGGGTTGGTCTGCCCGGTTGCGGGTTATCCTTGTAGAGCCATCAAAATCTGCGCCGAATTCGATGGTGGTGACTCGGGCGCGCGGCGCCACGCCTTGCCACTGCCAGAAACCAAGGAGGTCGGCCTTGCTCGTCTGAGAGATGGCGAAGACGAGATCGAAGTCCGCGAGCATCTTCATGTGTTCCGGATGCCGTTGCACACTTTGCGGCCAGGTGACATGCGGGAAGCGCAACGGGATCGCATCATAGAACATCGCGGCCGTGCGGCACGGTCGTTGATTCATCCATGCCCGAAATCCCGGACGCTCCGTGGGGTTGAAGAGCTCGACCGTGAGCATCCAGTCCTGCGCGGTAAACTGAATGGGCGTGTTCTCTCCTGCGGCATGGAAATTCCTTTTCCGACTGTCCCATGACGCGAGAGTGATGGCCGTGCCCAGTTCTTCCTGCAGTCGTGAACTCACCCGGGTGAGACCCGATTTCTGCCGCGCGCCGGCCATCTTCGTGACGTCGTAGTAGATCATGGGTGGAGTGCTTTTTCAAAACACGCGACCAGTTGTCGGGTGTTTTTATGGGCATCATAATTTTCTTCCACCCACTGGCGTGCCGCCGTGCGCAAGCGCTCGGCCAGCTCGTCATTCGTGGCCAATTGTTGCAATGCGACCAACCAGGCCAGCGGTAAATCCACGTCCGCGACGAGTCCGGTGCGTTGCTGTTGCACGGCTTCTGTGGTGGCGGACACCGGCGAGGAGACCACCATCACGCCTGCGGCCATCGCCTCGGGAATAACGTTGGGCAAACCGTCGCGATCACCGCTGGGCGCTACGATTCCCGTGTGTAACAACACATCCGCCCATGTGAGCTGCGTCCAAACCTCGGCATGCGGTAGTTGGCCCATGAGTGTCACTTGCTGGGTTAGCTTCAAGCGCACTAACTCGCGGTCAAGGTACGCCCGCATCGGACCATCACCCACGATCCGGACTTCAAAGGCCAAGCCGGCGGCCTTGAGCGCCTCGTAGATTTTGAACTGTTGATTAAAACCTTTTTTGGCCACGAGCCGCGCGACACAGATGAGGCGGAGTGGGGCGCGGGCCGGGCGGAGCGGTTTGAAAGCAGGGAATTGCCCAAGGCCGCGACGGATGACGTGGATCTTGGCGGCATCGACCCCGCGTTCGATCAGGAAGCGTTGACCGGATTCTGTGGACGTGTGGACGAAGCGGGCGAGGGCGAGTTTTTCCAACAGCCACCAATCGCCACCGTGTTCATAGAGATCGTAGGCGTGGGCTCCCGTGCTGTAAGGAATGCCGAGGATTCGCCAAAGCAGCCAGCCCGCAGTGGCGGGTGCACCGGCCCACGCGGCGTGCACGAGTACCGGTGGATCTTTTCGAAACTCGCGGTAGAAGCAGCCGGCAAAACCGGCCCCGAGCATGTTCTCCCAAAAGTTTAGCCACGAGGGTGGAGCCCGCATGAGCACGCCTTCGAACAGATCGAGCACGATGCGCGGACGGCGGAAGCAATTCCAAGGAATGATCAAGAGAAACAGTGGGACGAGATTCCACAGATTGAACTTCGTCACGGGGAGTCCGCTAAATTCACCGCCACCGCCCCACAAAGAATACAGCCGGAGTTTCAGACCCTTCGCTTGCAACGCGGCCACATCACGTTGCAAAAAAGTCTCCGACGTCTTTGGGAACGTCGTGAACAGGAGCGCGATGGTGGGTTGGTTTGCTTTCAAATTTGAGAGGCATTAACAGTTCCAAAACTCAAAATTCCAAGCTTCATGTCGCGGTCTTGGGAATTGGTAGTTGGGAATTGGTATTTGGTTTTCTGGCTTTGGTTGCTGTTTGGCATTTGTGCTTGGGCCTTTGGTTTTTCCTCTTGGGCCCTGTCACTTGTTAATTGGCACTTCGTCTTTTCCATTCCTCATGCCGTCGCTGCTCCAGCCACGACGAGAAAGGCGGATAATGCGGGATCGGGTGCAGCGGATTTACTCCAGCCCAGCACCAGTCGGCTTTCCGGTGCGGGACCGGATAAGGGGCGGAATGCGACTTCCTCCGGCAGTTGGCGCGCCTCGGACGGACACATAAACGTCGCGCCCAAACCTGCGCACACGAGTCCGATGGCGTTCGCTCGCGGCCAGACTTCATCGGCGATGCGCGGTGTCACGCCTGCTTGTTGAAAGGCGGCGAGCACGCGGTCATAGAATCCAGGATTGTGTGAGCGCGGAAACATCACGAACGGCGTGTTCGCCAGATCACGCAGCCGGATGCTCTTCGCTTTCGCCAGCGCATGATCGGCCGGCAGCAGCACTCCGTTTTTTTCGCGCAACAGCACCTTCATCGTCAGTCCCGGTGGCGGCGCGGCGTCGGGGTGGAAAAATCCGCACGCGATCTCGCCCGTTTTTAGCGACTCCAACTGCGCGGAGGTCGGCGATTCGTTTAACTCCACGCGAATCCCCGGATAGCGGCGGTTGAAATCGCGCAATATTCCTGGCAGTACGGTCGCCATCGCCAGTCCGGTGAACGCGACGCGCACATGTCCGATTTGACCGCCAGCCAAAGCCTGAATATCGCCCGGCACCGCTGCCAGCGCCCGGAGCAAGGGTTCGATGCGTTCGAGGAGAGCACGGCCCGCTGAGGTCAGCTCCACCTTGCGTCGGGTGCGATTAAGCAGGTCCACGCCGAGCGCTGTTTCCAGTTGGGCAATGCACCGGGAGAGGGCGGGTTGCGCGACGGCGAGTGACTCTGCGGCCTTGCGAAAATGCAGCTGCCGCGCCACCTCGCGGAAGTACACGAGGTGCCGAAGTTCAAAGGGATATTGATACTCGCGAGGCATCACAGGACACGAAACAAGTATTTCTGGTTATGGCAAGAGTATGGTAAGGTCTCGGCTCTTGGTTTTGGGATCTTGGGGGAATTAACTTCTGCCTAGACGCCAAATCCAAGACCCAAGACTCTTTTATCCTCCCATGTCCTCTCCCAAATCTCTTTTCGAAAAAGTCTGGTCCGCTCACACGGCCCGCACGCTGGCCCATGGCCAGACGCAGCTCATCATCGGCACGCACCTCATCCATGAGGTGACCTCGCCCCAGGCTTTCGGCATGCTCCGCGATCTCGGCCTCAAAGTTTTGATGCCGCACCGCACCTTCGCCACGGTCGATCACATCGTGCCCACCGATCAATTGGTCGAGCCCTACAGCGACCCGCTCGCGCAGGCCATGATGGATGAGCTCCGCAAAAATTGCGCTGAGTTCGGTATCACCTTCTTTGATCGCGCCACGGGTAAGCAGGGCATCGTGCACATCGTCGGACCCGAGCAGGGCATCACGCAGCCCGGCACCACGATCGCTTGTGGCGATTCCCATACTTCAACCCACGGCGCGTTTGGGGCGATCGCGTTCGGTATCGGCACCAGCCAAGTGCGCGATGTGCTCGCGACGCAGACGATGGCGCTCGGTGCGCTCAAGGTTCGTCGCATCGAGGTGAACGGGAAACTCCGTCCCGGCGTTTATGCCAAGGACGTGATTCTTCACATCATCCGTCTCCTCGGCGTGAACGGCGGCACGGGCTACGCTTACGAATATGCCGGCAGCACTTTCGATGGTTTTTCCATGGAAGAGCGCATGACCGTCTGTAACATGTCCATCGAGGGCGGCGCCCGCGCCGGTTACGTGAATCCCGATGAGACCACTTTCGCCTATCTCAAGGGCCGTCCCTACGCGCCGAAAGGCGCGGCGTGGGATTCCGAGGTCGCGCGCTGGAAGTCCTTCGCGTCCGATCCCGGCTGTCGTTACGACGACATCGTTAAAATCGACTCTGCCGACATCGCGCCCTCCGTCACCTGGGGCATCAATCCCGGACAGGGCATCACGATCAATGAGAATGTCCCCAGCCCGGAGACTGCGACATCAGAAGACGACAAGGCCGGCATCATCGAGGCACTCGCTTACATGAAGCTGCCCGCCGGGAAGCCGATCAAGGGCACGAAGATCAACGTCGCGTTCCTTGGCTCCTGCACGAACGGCCGCCTCTCGGATTTCCAAGAGGTCGCCAAGTACATCAAGGGGCGCAAGGTTGCTCCCGGGATCAAAGCCATCGCCGTTCCCGGCTCGCAGATCGTCGCGCTCCAGTGCGAAAAGCTCGGGCTCGACAAAATTCTCCGCGACGCCGGCTTCGAGTGGCGCGCGGCCGGTTGCTCGATGTGTCTCGCGATGAATCCGGATAAGCTGATCGGCGACCAGCTCTGCGCCAGCTCATCCAACCGCAACTTCAAGGGCCGCCAAGGTTCAACTACTGGTCGCACCTTGTTGATGAGTCCGGTCATGGTCGCCGCGGCCGCCGTCACCGGCTCTGTCGCAGACGCCCGCGAAGTCTTCGCGTTCACTAACTGATCCAGTTTATCACCACAGAAAACACGGAACACACAGAAACCTAAATTCCATTCCGTGTATTCTGTGTCTTCCGTGGTTTAATCCTTCTCTCAACTCTCAACTTTCCGCATCATGGCCTTAGCTAAAATCACCTCCGTTTCCGGTCGCGCCGTCACAGTTCCCGGCAACGACATCGACACCGACCGTATCATCCCGGCGCGCTTTATGAAGTGCGTCACGTTCGACGGTCTCGGCGACTTCCTCTTCTACGACGTCCGCAAAAACGCCGACGGCACCGACCGCGCCCACCCGCTCAACGAAGCCCGCTTCAAGGGTGCCACGATTCTGATCTCCGGCGCCAACTTCGGTTGCGGCTCTTCCCGTGAGCACGCCCCGCAAGCCATTCAGAAATATGGTTTCAAGGCCGTTATCGCCGAGAACTTCGCCGAGATCTTCTTCGGCAACAGCGTGACGCTGGGTATTCCGTGCGCCTGCGCCAAGCGCGAAGACATCGCGAAGGTCACTGCTGCCGTCGAAGCGAATCCAGCGATCGAAGTCGAGATCGACGTCACCAAACAGGAAATCCGTTTCGGCGGCCAGTCGGTGCCTGCGACTTTCCGTGAGACTGCGCGCGATGCGCTGGTGAACGGCCGCTGGGACGCGATCGGCGAACTCCTCGACGGCATCCCCGCCGTGAAAGAAACCGCGAAGAAACTGCCGTACCTCGCAGCCTAAGGATCAGCTCAGTTCGTTCTTCCCGGCGCGGCCTAATCAGCCGCGCCTTGTTTTTGGGCTGTAGGAGGGGCTTTACGCCCCGATCAGTTGTTCGGCCGTATCAGCGTCTCTGTATATCCGCGGAAGGAATTGCGCTTCTTTTCACCCACAAAAGAATCCCTTGCTCCACTCCGCGGTCCGGCTAAGTTTGCCGTATGAGCCTCGTTGAACTTCGCAAACTTCCGCCGGCGGAAAAGCTGAAAATTATCGAGGCGTTATGGAGTGACTTGGCTGCCGATGAGGCAACGTTGGAGAGTCCGGCATGGCATGAACAGGAACTGCAAAAGACCGAGACCGATCTGGCAGCTGGTCGCATCGAGGTTGTCGATTGGTCCGAGGCGAAGAAAGAATTGCGGCAACGTTTTGAATGAAAGTAAGGCTGCTTCGCTGAGCGCTGGTGGACTTGGCGACAGCCCGGAGTTTCTATGATCATCAGGCTGCGGGTGTCGGCGATTATTTTTTCGACAGTCTATTTGCTGAAATCGATTAGTTGGTTCTTCATGGAGGCATCCATCGAATTGTCTTTAGCTTTCATCGATTGATCGCGCGGAGATTTCCCTATGCCGTGTATTATCGAATAATTGCCGGCGAATCCGTGGTGTTTCGCGTGCTCGATTGCCGGCGTGATCCAAAGTGGATTCGGAATGCGCTTGGAAGAGTTAAAACCCAAGGCTGATATTTTGAGGAGCAGATAGCCTTGATGCGTTCCGAATCGCCTGCAAGCAGGCTCCTCCAAAAGGGCAAAGAAGCAGTGAGGTCTCGGGTGCTGTCGGTTGCTCAAATGCCCCAGGGTTTTCTCCAAGGGATACTCCATTCCCTGTTGTGCCGGTTATCTCATTGATGGTTGCGATTTCACTGCAAATTTGCTCGCTGACAATAGCTCGATTACAAATGCTTCTCGGCAAATCTTCTATGCCTATTCCGGAGAAATTGCGGCTCTTGATCACCAAGAAAACTGACGATGAACTTTATGCCTATTTTGCAGCCGCTGATGAGTATACTCCCGAAACGCTGGAGTCTGTGAGGAATGAAATCCGGCAACGTGGTTTGCCAGACGATCAGCTTGATCAATTGGCCGCTGCGGCGAAGCAGAGTGCCGCCGCGAAGAAGAACCGTCCTACTGATAGTACGTTCACGTTTAATGGATTCGGTACTCGTCTGTATGGTAAGTGTGATTTTCGCACTGATGGCTCATATATTACGACGATGTGGATCACTCTGCTATATTGGCCAATAATTCCATTACGCTCACTTCGCATCAGACCATTGGAGGGAAGTCGCTATGAGGTGTTGGAGCGCTTTAAAATCCATTGGCAACAGGTGATTCGAATATATAGTTTCGAGTCCTGGCTCTTAACTTCGATCTCGTTGGCTGCCTGGATTGGAGAGAGATTTTCTTATGAGAAAGAATCTTTCGCTGTCCTGCTTGTGGGAGTTGGTGTGCCGTTTGTTTGGCTCTATTTGGTCCGTAGCAAAGAGCGAAAAAAATGCTTGGCCAAAAAAGCAAATTGATGTCGCGGTGGGATAGTATGGGCTCCAATGACTACAGCATCTCCAACCATACGTGCTTGTACGGGTGGTGGTCGAGCGAGGTGGGGTGCCAGCCTCTGACGGCGGGGTGTACGAGGCGAACGGTGCTGAGGTGGTAGATGGGAATAAGCGGGGATTCTTCGAGCAGGATTGTCTCGGCGCGTCGGAGGAGCGCAAAGCGGGTGGCTGGTTCAGCGGTATGGTCGGCTTCGGTGAGCAGTGCGTCGTAGGTGGGGTTTTTCCAGCCGGTGTGGTTAGCACTTGAGTGGGAGGCGAAGATTTCGAGAAATGATTTTGGGTCGGGGTAATCGGCGGCCCATTCGGAGCGGAGGATTTGGTAGGAAAGAGTGCTGCGTTGTTCTAAGGTGGCGTAATGCTCCATGGTCACGATACGGGCATCAACACCGAGTTCGCGCCGCCACATGGCTTGTACGGCTTCGGCGATAATCTGGTGGTTGCCGGAAATATTCATGAGCAGCTCAAAGGGTGGGAGGCCTTTTCCGTCGGGATACCCGGCCTCGGCGAGCAAGGCGCGGGCGGCGACGGGATCACTTACCGCGAGCATGGGCGGATTATAGCCGGGCGTGCAGTCAGGTGGAGTGAAGGATGCGGCGATCCGGTGCTGGCCGTGCAGAATGGTGTCGTTGATGGTCTGGCGATCAATGGCGAGGGAAAGGGCACGGCGGACCTTGGCCTCGTTCAGAAAAGGGCGGGTGGTGTTGAGCCGATAAAAATAGGTGTAGAGAAACTGACTGACGGAGAGGACGGAACTTTTCTCGCGCAGATAGACCTCGATCCGAGCGAGAGGGATTGCTTCGGTGATATGCAACTGGCCGGCGCGGAAGGCGCGTTCCTCGGTGTTGACGTTGGTGGCGGGGATAAAGCGGATCGCATGGAGGCGAACGGTGGCTGCGTCCCAGTAGGTGGTGGATTTCTCGGCGAGAATCAGAGTGCCGGGATTCCAGTCTTTGAGGGCGAACGGGCCATTGCCCACGAACGTGGCGGGACGTGTCCAGCGATTGTTGCGTGCGGCGGGTGAACCGGATTTTTCCAGGGCGGGCAAGTACACGGGGAACCAGATCGGATTGGTGAGCAGCGATAGGAAATAAGGTGCGGGGTACTCCAGCTCGATGCGCAAGGTGTGGGCATCGAGCGCGGCTATGCCCACTTGGGAAAAATCTTTGAGGCGGCTGGTGTGATAAGCCTGGGCGTTGCGGACGGGATCGACGAATTCCAGATTGGCGGCGCCAAGCGCAGGAGTGAGGGCGCGACGGCAGGAGGCGACGAAATCCTGCGCGGTTACGGGCTCGCCGTTGGACCAGCGGGCATTGGCGCGGAGATGGAAAGTGTAGGTGAGGGTGTCGGCGGAAATTTCCCATGACTCGGCGACGCCCGGCACGGGATGGAGATCGACGGGATCTTCTGCCACGAGGCCTTCGAAGAGGGCGGAGACGACATTGATGCCGGGCAGACTGGTGATGAGGTGGGGATCGAGATCGGTGATATCGGCGCTGAGGCTGCGGTAGAGAACTTGGTCGCGGTTGCCGCGCTCCACCGGAGTGCCGCGGGGTTTGCAGCCAGAGGCTGTGGCAATGAGGAACGAGAGAAACAAAAAGGAAGAAACCTTGTACAGGCGCGGTCCGTCGGGAGACGGACCCTCCAGTAAATGAGAAACCTGCGATGTTCGCATTGTTGATTTGCTCTCTCGCATGAGGAATCGCGGCATAAAGCCGCTCCTACAGCTTCTGGATCAGGGCGACGGCGTGGGCGGCGATGGCTTCGCCGCGACCGATGCCGTCGACACCTTCATTCGTGGTGGCTTTGAGGCCGATGGCTTCGGGCGGAAGCTCTGTCGCGCGGGCCAAGGCAGCGCGCATCTCGGCGATGCGGGGGGCGATCTTGGGTTTTTCGGCAATCAATGTCGCATCGATGTTCACCGGCGACCAACCGTGGGAGCGCAGAGTGGCGATTACTTTTTGGAGGAGGACGAGTGAGTTGGCGTTTTTGTAAGCCGGATCGGTATTGGGAAAAAGATGGCCGATGTCGGGTAGTGCGGCCGCACCGAGGAGGGCGTCGCAGATCGCGTGCGTGAGGGCATCGGCATCGGAGTGGCCTTCGAGGCCGTAATCGGTGTCGAAGGTCACGCCGCCGAGGACGAGGGGGCGGCCGCGGGTGATGCGGTGGATGTCGTAGCCGTGGCCGATGCGAATGTTCATGAAGAAGGTGTCACCACGGAAAACACGGAGTCCATTGAAAAGGAGAAGACAATTGGGATGGGCTCAGAGAGCGGCGAAGGGGGCTCGGGAACCGGATTGGGAGAGGAGAAATTCCAAGTAGGGCAAGTCGGCGGGTGTCGTGAGCTTGGGATTGGGGTAGGTGTTTTCCAAGAGGGCGACAGGATGCTTCAGAAGTTCGACGGCGGAGGCATCGTCGGTGATGCGGAGTTTTTTTGCCGCTACCTTGGCGTAGGCGCGGGTGATGAGTTCGCGGGAGAAAACTTGCGGGGTTTCCATCGCCCAGAGGCGGTCGCGGTCGAGCGAACGGAGTTGGCCTTCGCCGCGGTGCTTCTTGATGGTGTCGGTCACACGGTGGGCGAGCACGACGGCGTCCTCGGTGCGGACGATTTTGTGGAGGGCGAGGAGTTGTTCGACTTGGATGAGGGGGCGGGCGCAGTCGTGAATGAAAACGTATTCGACGGAGTCGGGCAACTCGGCGAGCGCGGCGGCGACGGAGTCCTGTCGCTCAGCTCCGCCTCGGACGAAGAGCGTGGGTGTGGGTGCGTACGCGGAGAGTTCGAGCAGTTGGTGTTGGTCGCGATAGGTGACGACATAGGTGTCGATCACTCCGCTGCGGAGAAACGCGGCGGCCGAGTGGGCGAAGATGGGTTTGCCAGCGAGTGAAGCGAGAATTTTGTCAGGCACACTGCCGGACATACGTCGGCTGCTGCCGGCGGCGAGGAGGATTGCGGCGGTGCGGGGCATGGGGGGAAAGGGCTGAAAGGCTAAAGGACTGAAGGGCTGAAGCGGAAGTGCGGAAAAGAGATTAGGGATTGGGTGTAGGAGCCTGCAAGCATGCTCCTACAAAGAGAAATTGAATGGGTGTGATCGTTTTTGGTTCAGCTTTTCAGCCCTTCGTTCCTTCAGTCTTTTCTCCCCAGCTCGGCGAGGATGGCGCGGGCGGCGGCGGCGGGATCGGCGGCTTTTAAAATGGGGCGGCCGACGACGATGTAGCTGGAGCCGGCGCGAGCGGCGTCGGCGGGAGTCATGACGCGTTTCTGGTCATCACTTCCGGCTTCACTGGCCGGACGGATGCCGGGGGTGACGAGTTGCATCTCGGGTGGCAATTGACTGCGCAAGAGACCGACTTCGAGGGGCGAGCATACGAGTCCGCGCATTCCGGAGGCGGCAGCGAGGCGGCCGAGGCGGGTGACTTGATCGACCGGCGCACCCGTGACGCCGATTTCGTTCAGGCCGACGGTGTCCATCGAAGTGAGAACAGTGACGCCGAGGAGGAGGAGCTGTGGATTGGTTTTCTGTTGGGCGGCGACCGCAGCGCGCATCATTTCGCTGCCACCACAGGTGTGCAGGGTGAGCATCTTGATCGGCAGCGGGGCGAGAGACTCAACGGCTGTGGCCACGGTCTTGGGGATATCGTGGAGTTTTAGGTCGAGGAAGATAGCGAAGCCTTGGTCGGCGACTTCGCGCACATAGGAGGGACCGTAGGTGGTGAACATCTGGAGGCCGATTTTAACCCAGCGGAGCTGGCCGCGCAATTGGCGGAGGAGGGGCGCAGCTTCTTCGCGCGTGGGAACATCGAGGGCCAGGATCAGATCACAGGACATATTTTGGGTTACCACGAATGAACATAAATAGAACTGAATTGAAGAGAAAAGCAACGGTGGGCAGAGGATTCGTGATTAGTGTTTATTTGGGTTAAATCGCGGTTACAGCTTGGCGCTGTGCCTGCCCTTTTCAGTCCCGCCAAAATCAACCTGTTTCTCGCCATCACGGGACGGCGGGCGGATGGTTTCCATAACCTCGTGTCGGTGGTGGCGCCGCTCGATTTCGGGGACGAGTTGACGGTGGAAGCGGGGGATAAATTCACGCTCGAATGTGATGATCCGGCGGTGCCGCTCGATGGGAGCAATCTGATTGTGAAGGCGGCGGAGGCGTTTGCAGTGGCCACAAAATCTGCGGTCGGCGCGCATTTTAAACTCACGAAGCGTATTCCGATGGGCGCGGGTTTGGGCGGAGGGAGTAGCAATGCGGTCGCGGCGTTGCGTGGACTCAATCAGCTGGCCAACGGGATCGCGAGTGAGGCGTGCTTGGAGGAAATCGCGATGAAGTTGGGTTCGGATTGCGGGTTGTTTTTGAAAAATGCCCCGGTCGTTATGCGAGGGCGCGGTGAGAAGGTGGAGCCACTGGCTGAGGCGGTTTATTCGACAGGCTCAGGGCAAGCGGCGAGTCGACTGCATGGCCGGCGGGTGCTGTTGTTTAAACCCAGTTTCGGGATTAGCACAGCCTGGGCCTATGGGCGAATGGTGGCGCGGAAGACGGATTATTGGGCAGAAGCTGAGGCGGAGTCGCGGCTGCAGGGCTGGCTCGCAGGCGAGGCGCCGGCGGAAGAACTGCTTTTCAATAATATGGAAGGGGTCGCATTCGAGAAATTCGTCGCACTGCCGTTGCTGCTGGAACGATTACGCCGAGAGGAAGGCGTCGTGGGACGAATGAGCGGGAGCGGGAGCGCTTGTTATGCGTTGTTGGACAAAAATCAGGTGATCGCGCCGCTGGTCGACCTTATTAAAGGTTGTTGGGGGGCGGAGGTATTCGTGCAAGAAGCAAGGATTGCTTAGAGTTCCGCATTGACCGGGTTGCCGGAGCGACCGTTAATCCTCTGACCTTAACTCATGGACCCGCACGAGAAAACCGAGCTAGTTGTCCAGGGCATCCCTGCCTCCAAGGGGATCGCTTACGGTCAAGTGTTTCTCTATCTGCAAAGCGAGTTGGAGGTGCCGCGTTATACGGTGGATGCCGGCAAACGAGCCGGGGAAGTTGCCCGGTTTGAACGGGCTTTAGTTACTACCCGGCAACAAATCGCCCAAGTGCAGGCGCAGGTGAAAAAGAACCTGAGCGAGGAAGAAGCTTTGATCTTCGATGCCCACCAGATGGTGCTGGAGGATCAGGCGTTGATTAGTGAAACCATCCGGCTCTTCGAGACCAGCGGTCTGAACATCGAGACCTGTTTCCATGACGTGGCGCAGCGCTACATCGAGGCTTTCGCACAGATCGACGACGAATACCTGCGCGAGCGCGCTACCGATATCAAGGATGTGACCGGCCGCGTGCTGCGCGTGCTGTTGGGTCAGGCGGCCTTGAACCTGAGCGAGCTGGTGGAGAAACGCGTCATCGTGGCTAAGGATATTTCACCTTCAGAGGCGGCCAGCATCGATTCCAGCGCGGCATTGGGCATCGTGACGGATGGTGGCAGCCGCACGAGTCACGCCGTGATTGTGGCGCGCTCGATGAAGATTCCTGCGGTGGTTGGCCTGCGTAGTCTGACGAGCAAGGTCAAGGATGGGGACTGGATGATCGTCGATGGTTATGATGGGTTGGTCATTCTCAATCCGAGCCAAGGGACGCTGCTGCGTTACGGCAAAATCCAGGACGATAAAAAGTTTTTTGAATCGCGGTTGATGACGGCCAATGAGCTGCCTGCGCAGACGCTGGATGGCGTGCATGTGACCTTACGGGCCAACATTGAGCGGCCGGAAGAAGTCGGACTCGTGCAGCAATATCGCGGTGAAGGGGTGGGGCTCTATCGCACCGAGTACCTGTTTCTGAATTCTCCCAGCATCCCGGATGAAGAGGTGCAATATGCGGCCTACCGGAAGATTGTAGAGGGTTTGGCGCCCGCCATTGTGACCATCCGCACGCTCGACGTGGGGGGAGATAAGCCGCTGCCGGGCGATCCGCATTTGATCGGCCCGGAGGCGAATCCCTTTCTGGGTTTTCGTGCCATCCGGATGTGCCTGGAAAATCCGGAGCTGTTTAAAACCCAGCTTCGCGCGATATTGCGAGCCAGCGCGCATGGCAAGGTGGAGTTGATGTATCCGATGATCAGTGGAGTGGATGAGCTCGATCGCGCGAACCAGTTGCTCGCGGAGGCTCGGGTTGAACTCAAACTCCGGAATCTACCGTTCGACGACAAAATGCGCGTCGGCACCATGATTGAAATCCCCAGTGCGGCACTGGTGGCGGAAGCACTCGCGGAGAAATGCCAGTTTTTCAGTATCGGGACGAATGATCTTATCCAGTACACGCTCGCGATTGATCGGGGCAATAATCGTATCGCCCATCTCTATGAGCCGGCGCACCCGGCGGTGCTGCGCTTGATCAAGCAGGTGGTCGACGTGGCCAAATCACTCCAAATCAAGGTGAGTGTTTGCGGCGAAATGGCGGGCGATCCCATCTATGCGCCGCTGTTGCTCGGTCTGGGGGTCGATGAACTAAGTATGTCGCCTCCCCTGATGCCCGCAGTGAAATTTCTCATTCGCAACACCAAGTTCGCCGATGCGCGGAAGCTGGCCGACGAAGCGATGCAGTTCACCGATCCCAAGAAAACCTACGCCCTGTTGGAGAAATTCTACAACGAGCGCGCGACAGTGGAGTGAGGGAATTTTCGATTTTCGATTCAAGATTTTCGATTGGCCGAGATTGGGCTTGCTCGTTTTCGACGGATGGCGAGATAGCGACCCTGTCCGTCGTGCCCTATAATCGTCATAAGCGGATGGCCCGCGAACGAATTGGCCGGACCATGCGTCGGTCGTGATAATAGACATCGTGTTTGGCATACCTCGTTGGCAGAACTCAGGTTTAGTAACTGTCCGTATCCCACGAATCAAAATATTCCCAGCCATGAGAGACGAATACCTGCAAGAAGCCCTGAAGAAAATTCCCGATCCCTACATTTTGGTCAATGTAGTCTCGCGTCGCGTGAAACAGCTTCGGCGCGGCAGCCGTCCGCTGGTTGAGTCGTTGGAAAAACTTTTGCCCGAGGATGTCGCTCTGCGCGAGATCATCGAGGGCCGGATCAGCTACGAGTTGTCGACGGCGACGCGCTGAGAAGTGTCATAGGGCGAGGCGAGTGGCTAAACTTGCCTCATGCGCTAGAATTTCCGAATTGCGGTCACGGCGTAGCCGAACAATCTGGCCGCATGACTACACAGGCCAAGGCACTCACCAAGCGGGCTCTCTCATTATCTCCCGATGAGCGAATCGAGCTGGCGGAGACCTTGTTGACCAGTGTGGACGGTTTCGCTTCACCCGAAATCGAAACAGTGTGGCGGGATGAAGTTAGCCGTCGCGTAGACGAGATTGAAATGGGCCAGGCAAAGTTAATTCCGGCGGATAAAGTCCACCGGAAGGCGCGTGCTGTAATCCATGAAATCCGTCGTCTATCACCCCAACGCTGAGGAAGAGTTCTTGTCGGCGGTGCGGTGGTGCGAGCGCGAATGGGCCGGTCGTGGCCTTCGACTGGACGCGATGGTACAGAAAGCTGAACAGCAAATTCTCCGCCATCCGCGCTCAGGCGGGGAATTTATCCGCGGAACCAGACGTCTGGTCTTGGCTCGATTTCCTTATTCACTCATCTACCTCATTGAGGCTGATCGGATGCTATATCGTGGCCTTCGCTCATGCCAAACAACGGCCTGGTTATTGGCAAAGCCGATTGGAGTAGGGTGAGAAGATTCGATGCGTGGTTGGGTTGAACTACTTGCCCGCCTTAACTCCGCTGGCGAGCAACGTCTCAAAATGAGGCTCGTTCTCCTCGTGGGACACGACGGAGACTTCAACTTTTTGAAAACCCGCTTTCTTGAGGAAACCGTGCAGTATGCTTTCTTTAAAGCCGAGCCAGAGATCGCCGTAAGTTTCGTGCGCCTGTTCAAACGTGTGCTCTTTGAGGTCGAGGACCAAGAGCTGGCCACCGGGTTTTAAAATACGGAAGGCTTCGTTGACGGCCGTCTGCGGGTGGCTGGCATGATGCAAAGCTTGCGAGAGAATGGCGAGATCGACGGACTTGTCCGCCAGCGGCACTTGCTCGATGTCACCGAGTTTGTAGGTGAGGTTGGCGAGGCCGTTTTTGCTGGCGAGTTCGGTGCCGACTTCGATCATCTTCGGGGAATTATCTATGCACCACACCCGCTCAGCGCGATGGGCGATGAGCTGGGAGATGAGACCTTCGCCGGCGCCCAAATCAGCCACGGTGATGGCGGGCACTAATCGTAGCGCGAGGTGGCCGATGGCTTCCCAGGTGCGACCAGGGCAATAGCCTTTGCCGAGCCGGCCGGCGATGAGATTGAAATATTGCTCGGAGACGCGGCGGCGCTTGAGAAGAATACGTTCGAGGTTGTCGCGATCTTCGGCGGATTCGGGGAGATCAGCGACGGCGTCGCAGGCCGCGCGGAGCAGCGTGAGTTGTTTCGCCGCGAGACTGGGGCGGAGGGAGTAGAATGCTTTTTTCCCGTCGCGGCGATCGGTGACGAAGCCAGCCTGGCGGAGCAGGGCGAGTTGGGAGGAAATACGCGACTGGCCCATGCCAAGAATTTCCTGCAGTTCGGCGACAGAAAGTTCCTCTTTCGAGAGCAACGCGAGCAGGCGGAGCCGGGTGGAATCGGAGAGAACTTTAAGATTATCCCAGGAGTTGGTCATCGGGGTGAAGAGCTATGGGGAAAAACGTGGCGGATGACAAGTGCGGCGCGACGGTGGCGGGTCTGGATGAAAAGTGGCAGTAAGTGTAGCGCAGGCTTCCAGCCT
>JANYCF010000082.1 GCA_025360455.1 Opitutaceae bacterium
CATATCCCGGTGCGTGTCGGGCCGGCCCTTGGGGCCGTGCCGGATGCGCCGCCCTGTGACTAGGCATCGTAAGGTCGCCTGCAAGCAGGCTCCTACAAAAGAAATTACGGAACTGAACTTAGTGCGACACATGAGAGAGATTACCAATCTTTGCCTTTCGGCTTTGGTTTTTGCGGTTTGCCCTGCATGAGCTGTTGCAGTCGGGCCGGCGAATCCAGATTGCGAACTTGGTCCAGTTTTTGCAGGGGGACGGCCAATTCAGGGTCCGGAGGGGTGTCGGATTTTTTCTCCGTCTGGCCACCGACTTTTTGCGTGCCACTGGGTGGTGGCGGCTTGGGCGGTTCGGGTTTGGGTTGGGGGGCTTTCTGTTCCTTCTCCTTCATGTCGCCAAACGCGTCTTCCTTGGGCTCATTTTGTTTTTGTGCGTCCTGTTTCTGCTCGTCTTTTTTTCCCTGCTCGGACTTCTGCTGATCGGATTGCTGCTGGTCCTGCTTATCTTGCTGATCTTTTTGTTTCTGATCCGGAGAGCTTTTGTCCTTTTGGTCCTGCTGCTTCTGTTCGTCTTTCTTTTGATCCTCTTTCTTTTTGTCGTCCTGTTTCTGCTGGTCTTGCTTTTTTTGATCCTGTTTCGGCGGTTCATTTTTCTGCAGCATAGCTTCGAGTTCCTTGCGCAGACGTGGCCAGTCGGCAGCTTTCGCGTCGGTCTTCTCTCCCAGGTCAACCGCTGCCAGTGCATCGTGGATGACACCTTCCGGGGGTTGCTGTTGGGCGGACTTGAGGCGTTGACCAAAGGTGAGCGTGGTCTCGGCCAGCTCGGAGCAATCCTTGGGGTTCAACGAATCTTTCGCGGCCAGGCGCGTGACAGTAGTCGTGAGTGGACCCGCGAGGGTGTCGGCCGACGGCTCAGCCGCCGAAGCTGAGAGTTGAGAGCTGAGAGTTGAGAGCCAGAATATGGCTAGAACAACATTGACCGCTGCTGCTGTTCCAAGCTTACCGCTTACCGCTTTCAGCTTATTGCTGCCGGCCAGCGGCAGCGCGCGTTCGCGGGGGCGGACGGGGAACTCGGACCAGAAGCTGATGATGAGCAGCAACAGGCCGGGGGCGAGAAACCATTGGAAACGCTCGAGGAGTCGCGCCGTGTTTACCTCGGAAAACTCTCCTTTCTTGCCGGCTTCGACGGTTTGCTTGAGCAGCGCCGGCAGATCGACCCACGAGCTGGCATCCGCGTAGGCCCCGCCGGTGGTTTGGGCGAGTTCCTGCAGGGTGGAGCTTTCCAGCCGAGAAAGCACCACTGCGCCTCGCTCATCCTTCACAAAGGTGCCATTTTCGTCGGGAATGAAAGCGCCCTGGGTGGTGCCGACGCCTAGGCCGATGATCCGAATTCCCTTGGTCTTGAGCGTGGCGCCCAATTCCTGCCAGCCTTCCTCGGTGCTTCCGCCGTCGCTGAGGATGATGAGGTAGCGGTCGGCGGTGGAAGTGCCGAAGGCCTGAATGGAGGCTTCGAGCATCGCCTTGTAGTTTGTGCCGCCTTCGGGTAAATAATCCGGCTTCAACGCGGGCAAAAACTCCCGCAGTATTTCGTAATCGGCACTGAGTGGGCTTTGCAAAAACGCGGTGCCGGCGAAGAGGACCAAGCCCACGCGTTCGCCCTTCAAGCCATCGAGCAGGGAAGAGATCAGCAGCTTGCCGCGCTCGAGGCGTGAGGGTTTCACGTCCTGCGCGAGCATGGAGCGGGAGAGATCCACCGCGATGAGCACCTCGCGGGATTGATCGAAAACTTTTTCTTCAATGATGCCCCATTGCGGGCGGGCGAGGGCGATGATGCACAAGGCGAGGCCAAACCAAAGCCAGAGGCGCGGACGATTTTCCGCAGTGGTGTGAGCAGCGCCGAGAGAAACTTGAAACGCACCGGCCCATGCGCGGGAAATCTTCGGCCACGGAGCAGCGGCGCGGGCGGTGTGGCGCGCGAGTTCCCACGAGAAAAGCAACACGAGCGGAACCAGCAACCAGAGAAGATGGGGCGAGTGGAAGCTCATGGGGCGGTGACGGTCGAGGTGGAGCGCGGCGTCCCCGACGCGCTTCGAACGCGTCCAGAGGCCGCGTTCCACCTAGGCAATGCCGGCGGTAGCGCGAACAAGGCGCCGAGGAAAAGCAACCCGGCTCCGGGCGCGGCGAACCAGAGGAAGAGTTCCGTGGTGAGCAAATAGGACTTGGCTTGGAATTCGATTTTCTGCGCGGCGTCGATGGCCGCGAAAGTTTTCTCGATCGTATCTGAATCCATGGCGCGGAAAAATTTCGCGCCGGTCGCATCGGCAATTCTACTTAAGGCGCCTTCGTCGAGATCTGAGATTTGACGGTTGTAGCCAATCTTCCGGCCGCTCTCGTCGAACACGGGTACGCGGACGATGCCTTCACGACCGACTCCGATCGTGTACACCGGCAACTGGCGGGATTTGGCGATATCGGTTGCTTGTTCCGGTGAGAGCAGGCCGCGGTTGTTGGCCCCATCGGTCAGTAGAATGACGAAAGCGCCTTTGCGTTGATTGCCCTCTTCGCGCCCGGCTTGATTCAGCCGGGTGAGGGCGACCCCCAAGCCATCGCCAATAGCGGTGCCTTCTTCGGGGATCAGGGAAATCTTGAGCCGCTCAATTTGTTTGGCCAACCAGTCGTGGTCAAAAGTCAGGGGTGCGAGGGTGTAGGCGCGGCCGGCAAAAACAACCAAGCCGATGCGGTCGTTGGTCCGCCGATGAATGAAGGCCTGGATCACGGGCTTGATGGCCTGGAGGCGGTTGATGCTTTCGCCGTCACGCTCGTAATCTTCGGCGTACATCGAGCCGGAGAGATCGATGGCGAGCATCAGATCGTAGCCTTGCTGTTTCACTTCGCGTTTGTCCTCGACGCTCTGAGGGCGAGCGAGCGCGACGATGAGCAACACGAGGCCGGTGAGGGCAAAGGAAACGGCCCAACGAGAAGTGGGGATGAACGACGGTTTATGCCAGGCGCTCGCAAACGGGACGACCAGCACCGGTGCACCGCGTCGCCCGCGCACCCACAAAATCAGCGGCAGCAGCAGCAGCGCGAGCAGCCACCAGGGATCGTGAAGCGTGTAGCCGTCGGTGACGGCCAAGTACCAAGTACCAAGGGGCAAGTGGCAAGAATCTGCTGAAAGCGGGATCATCGGGTGTCTTTCTTGTTACTTGATACTTGAAAATTATTACTTTCAGCCGATCAGCGCCGCCCTGAGGCCATTCTCGCTTGGAAAAAACGGACGAGGGATTCGAGGCGCGGCTCATCGGTTCGGACAGTGAGCCGGCTGAGCCGATTGGGAAACAATGCGCGAAAACTGGCGTCACGTTGTGCGACCCACTCGGCATGCGCGGCGCGCTGCGCCGAGGAAGCGCCATTTAAATTCACCAACCGACCGGAGACAGGATCGTACGCGGTGAAGATGCGGGTGTCGGGCAATTCGCGTTCCCACGGATCGTCGACGCGGAAGCCCATCGTCTGATAACGCCGGCTCAACACGCTCCACCCTTCCGGTTCGATGCGGGGAGGAAAATCGCCGAGCCAGATCATGATGCTGTGGCGCGGGGCGGCGTGGGCGAGCAACCGCCAAGGAATGGAGGAATTTTCGATTTTCGATTCCTGATTTTCGAGAGTCGGAGCCGGTTTGCCGAGAAGTTGGGCGGCGGCGTGCATGATCTGGCCGCGGCCGCGCACGGGCTCCCGGAGATAGTAACCTTCGGGAGACGCGTGGAGAAAGCCCACACGATCACGATTCACCGCGCCGAGCATCATCAGCAGGCCGGCCAACTCGAGGAGGGCTTCGCGCTTGGATTGCGCACCGGAGCCGAATTGCAGACTCACGCTGTCCTCGAACACGAGCAGCAAAGTGACCTCGCGTTCTTCGATGAATTTTTTTCGGTACGGTTCACCGAGGCGGGCGGTGACGTTCCAGTCGATGTCGCGGATATCATCGCCGTAAGTGTACTTGACGACTTGATCGAACTCCATGCCGCGACCGCGGAAGGCGGAACGGTATTCGCCACTGAGCACATTCTCCACCGCATGGCGCACCCGCCATTCGAGCTGCCGCAGCAGTGCGAGCTGGGAGGTGACCAGCGAGGTGTGCTCTTGGAGGGGCGTGGGCATGGATTGTTTTACTTGGTAGGGCGAACCGTCTCGGTGAGCCGCGGCTCGTCAGGGACGACTTGCCTTACCTGAAGAAAATCAAGTGCTGGCTGGCACCGGCGTGCGTTCGAGCACTTGGGAGAGGATTTTATCGGCGGAGAGTTCTTCGGCTTCGGCTTCGTAGGTCAGGCCGACGCGGTGGCGGAGCGCGTCATGGAAAATATCCTGAATGAGCGCGGGCGACACATAATCAACGCCACGAATCCACGCGAGGGCGCGGCTGGCTTGGAAGAGCGCGAGCGAGGCACGGGGTGAGGCACCGAAGTTGAGGAGACGTTTGGTCGTGCCGCCCTCGGCGGTGGACGCGAGATCGCGGGTGCCACGCACCAGCGCGAGAATGTACGCCTGCACGCCGGCGGAAACGTGGATGGCGTCGACTTGCACTCGGAGATCGAGCAGTTCCTGGCCACTGGACACGGGCTGAAGCTCAGGAGCTTTCGTGACCTGGCCCCACATTTCCATCATCTGCGCTTCTTCGGAGGCGGAAGGATAATCGACGAGTAGCTTGAAGAGAAAGCGGTCGGTCTGCGCTTCGGGCAACGGGTAAGTGCCTTCCTGCTCCACGGGATTCTGCGTCGCCATGACGAAGAAAGGTTTTGGTAATTTATGCGAGGTGCCGCCGATGGTGACCTGGCGTTCCTGCATGGCTTCGAGGAGGGCGGACTGGACCTTGGCGGGAGCGCGGTTGATTTCGTCGGCGAGCACGAGGTTGGCGAAGATCGGGCCCTTGTGCGTGGCGAAAGCGCTGTCTTTCGGGGAGAAAATCATCGTGCCGACCACGTCGCTGGGGAGGAGGTCGGGGGTGAACTGCACGCGCTCGAACTGGATGCCGAGGGCGGTGCCGAGGGAGCGGATCAGCAGGGTTTTCGCCAGACCGGGCATGCCTTCGAGCAGGACGTGGCCGTTGGCGAGCAAGGCGACGAGGAGGCGTTCGACGACGACTTCCTGGCCGATGACAGCCTTGCTGATTTCGTTGCGGAGTTTCTGGGACCAAGCGGGACCGTTGAGCATAAAATAGAAAATAGAGATGGAGGAGGCCCTGCTTCGCTCAGATGAACTGAGCTACGAAGGGCGCGTCCAGTGGCGACGCCACCGGCGCGGAGGGTTTGGGTTCTGGGTTTTAAAGTCTGTTGTCCTGTCGTCAGTAGTCTTGTTGTCTGTGGATTTGTCAGGCGAATCTAAAGTGAGTCAGACGGCGCAGGGCAAGTGTTGAGCGGGGGTTTGACTGGGAGAATTAGGAGTGGTTTCATGCGGGGGTCAAAATATATGGCAGATTTTCCAGATATCGTCGGGGCTCCGTTGCGGGCAAGATTTTTTTCCTTACGGGTGCGCCCGGAGGAGGTGGAGGAGCGGTTTGTCCGCGGGACGGGGGCGGGAGGGCAGAAAATCAACAAAACCTCCTCGACCGTCTGGCTGCAACACCGGCCGAGTGGGCTGGAAGTGCGGTGTCAGCGGGAGCGGAGTCAGGCGATGAACCGTTTGGTGGCGTGGACCGAACTGGCCGAAAAGCTGGAATGGCGAAAACAGGAAGCCAAGAACCAGGCGCAGTCCGCGCGGGAGCTGGTCCGGCGACAAAATTTGAAGAAGAGTCGGGGTCAGAAGAAAAAGATGATCCAGGGGAAAAGGCACCGCGCCGGAATCAAACAGAAGCGCAGCGGCGGCTGGGAAGAATGAATCAGAAGTTCAGCAATGAATTGGCCACAAAAAAGCACAAGAAGCGCAAAAACTGATACTTGATTTAAATCCATTAATTTCCATTAAACCTCGCTAATAAATTCTTTGCCGTGGGCGAGAATTCGCGAATACTGAGTGTCATGAATCAAGCCGATCAACTCGAAGCCCTTGAAGTTGCCCGCCGGGCGGGGATCGACTTGGATTTGTTGGATTCGAATCTGGCTCTGACCGTGAAGGAACGTTGGGCTCAGCATGACGCAGCGATGGAACTGGCTTTAAAATTGGTGGAGGCGAGAAAAGTCCGAGATGCAAAACTTCAGCCACATACTGCAACGGCTCGCTGATGCCGGATTGGATTTTGTCCTAGTGGGTGGCTTTGCGGCTATCAGCCACGGTTCTTCCTACCTGACCAAAGATGTGGATATCTGTGCGGTTTTGACACCGGAGAATATCGCAAAGCTTCGTCAGGCTTTGGCGGAGTGGAATCCCAAGCATCGGATGACTCCCCAGAAACTTTCCTTCCTGACCCATCCCCCGATGGGGCAGCCCTTGAACAATCTGTATCTACAAACAGATCATGGAGTCCTTGATGTGATCAGTACCGTTCTCGGGGTGGGTGACTTTGAGCGACTCAAGCGTGAGGCCGAAGAGCTGGAGGTTGATGGGCAGCGATATTACGTCATCTCCCTCGGGGATTTGATCGTGGCCAAGGAAGCAATGGGCCGGGATAAAGACCTGCTGACCGCCAAGGAGCTGCGGGTCATCGCTGCTAGACGTCAGTCACACTGACTTTGCTAGCCGGTAGGATTTGATCTACCGTTTCCAATAGCCGTAGAAAGTGAGCACCGCGCCGATGAGCAGGGTGGAACGGTAGATTAATGGGAGGTGGAGAACGAGCGGATGCGGCGTGGTGACATGGGCGTGGAGTGTGTCTTCATTACCGGCGATGCGGGCATGACGGGCGGTTTGCCGACGGAGGGCGGCGGCGCGGAGGATTTCTTGGTGGGCATTGCGGAGGATCAGCGCGAGGAGACAGAGCGTGATACCGATGATGACCAAGAGATCGGGGAGCGACATGGGTGGGGAAACCCTTAGAAAATAGAAATGAGGTTAAGCACAGAACACAGGGAATACACGGAAGGAAGAAAGCCGAACAAGTGGTATTTAAGGTGGAGCGTGTTGCCCCCAACGCGCTGGTTTAAGCGCTGATCACAATTAGCGCGTTGAGGGCAACGCGCTCCACCTTCGATTCCTTCACCTAGAGTAGCTCAAGTTTGTCGCCGACGTGGAGCGTGCCTTGCTTGGTTTCGTGGATGAGGTTGACGCCGAAATAGACGGCGGTGGGATCGGCAGGGCCGCGACGGAAAGTGGCGAGAGTTTTCAACGGCTCCTTGCCTCGTTCGCCGGTGAGCTGGTCGGTGGTGGTCACGATGCAGCGGTCCGATTTGCCGGCGCTGCGGAAAATGACGTCGCCGATGCGAAAGCGCGTCCACGTGTCTTCAGCGAAAGCATCGCACCCTTCGACGACGAGGTTCGGCCGGAAGCGATTCATCGGCACGGGTTCGCCTTGGTTTTCCAGGATGCGGTCGTTGAGAGTGGCGAGCGAGGCTTCGCTGATCACGAGGAGCGGACAGGCGTCGGCAAAAGCCAGTTGGTCACCGGGCTGGGCTGCGGGCTTCAGGTTCTGGCGGGAAAATTTCTTGCCGATGCGTACGAGGTGGCACGGGAGCCCGAGGAAGACGCTGAGCCAGGCGGAGGCGGGGTCGCCGCAGTCTTCGGCTGGCAGGCCTTCGTGTTTCCAAATGGTCACGGTGCGCAGCGGCGCGGCGGGATCGGGCGCTGTGGGAACAGAAACGTTGCCCGCGCCGTTGGCGGAGAGAGTGAGTGTGCCCGGGGAGAGTTGCGCTGTGATCAGCGCCAGGCGGGGCACGGTGCGTTGGGTGAGGAATTTTCCGGCGGGATCGACGATGAGAAATCGCCGGTCGCCAACAAAACCCAAGGCGTCGAGCTCGGCCGATGCTACCGGGCAGCCGCGCAAGGATTTCACGGGGTAGATAAAAAGGCCGGTGACGTGAGGCATGGGGGAAAAAAGGCTGAAAAGCTGAAAAACGGAAAGGCTGAAATGAGGCGGACGGGAAAGGGTTTCGGGTCTGGGTTCTTGGGTTTGGGCGCTGAGAACTGAATCGGTAGCCGAGCTTGAGCTGGGCGAAGGCGTGGTTCTGGAATTAAACGCGGAGAGCGCGGAGGACGCGGAGAAAACGAGGATTTTTTTGCCACAGAGGCTCACAGAGGACACAGAGGCTCACAGAGAGCAGGGAGTGAGGCACCAAGCCAAGAAGGGAGATGAATCAGATTGAGCCCGCTCCGCGTTTTCTGCGGGGTTTTGTTTTGTCTGCTCTATGACCTCAGTGAACCTCCTGCCTTTCCTCTGTGTCAAAAACTGGAATCGAGTCTGGCTCGTATTCTCGCGGTTGCGTTGCCGATCTCAAACTGACTTGCGCTGGTAATTGACGAGGTAGAGTTGCTGGCCGGAGCCGGTGGCGAATTTCTTCGGCCGGGCGCCGCCGAGACCGTAGCAGATGGACAGGGTTTCGCCGGCGAACTTGAAGATGCACGGAATGACGCGACCGGCATTGGGGCCGTCGAGTCCGGAGAGCGTGAGGCCATTGGCATCGACGACATAGCTGCCCTGATCGGAAATTTCCCCGCCGAAGCTGACGAAATATTCGCCCATAGAAAATTCAACGACGGTTTGCTGCAGTACTTCGATGGGCGCTTCTTCACCGTCGAGTTCCGCGTAGACCGGTTGCCAGATGCCTTCGAGGGTGTGCATCGGATGATTTGCCCACGAAACCCACGAAAAGACACGAAAGAAAAACATCTCCGTGTGAAACAGTTTTTGTAGGGCTGGCGCTTGCCGCGCGCCGTGGTTTCACGCAGCTGGTTTGAAGCGTAGGAGCCTGCTTGCAGGCGACCGGTTGCCAGATTCTTTCGTGAAAGAGAGGCGTGTTATCACTTCTATACTCGACTCCTTGTTCCCGACCACAAACCCTCTGTTCAACGCGCTGCGTCTTCTCTCCAAATAAAAGCGCATCGCTTTTCGCCTGTGCCGCCCCAAATGGCTACGGCTGGAAGTTCATCACCTGCACATTCACCTCAAGATTTGTTTTCTAATATTATGGGCGAAATATTTAGTATCATCGATCAGCAAACGCTAGTTTCGCTTAAGGAGCACGCGTATGAATCAGAAGACCTACTTCAGACTCTTTTGGCAAAGTACCCAAGCTTGCTGGCTGGCGACCAGATAAACCCCAAGGCCCCACGTAAATGGCTACTTGTAAAGAGGGAGGTTGAGGTGCCTGACGAAGAGGGCGGATCGGGCCGTTGGTCAATCGACCATCTCTTTCTCGATCAGGAAGGCGTGCCGACGCTGGTTGAGGTGAAGCGCAGTACCGACACAAGAATTCGTCGTGAGGTTGTCGGTCAGATGCTCGATTATGCTGCCAATGGCGTGAAGTATTGGCCGATGGAAGAAGTGCGGAGCTTTGTTAATCAGAGGTGCGAACGAGAGGCCATCAACGCATATACTGAAGTAGATAAATTAACTGGTGTTGATAACAGTTGGGAGCAGTTTTGGGCCACGGTGAAACTGAATCTCCAAGCGGGCCGGATTCGGATGATCTTTGTTGCTGATGAGATTCCTGAAGAGCTGCGCCGCGTGGTGGAGTTTCTCAATAAGCAGATGGATCCTGCGGAAGTTTTGGCCATCGAGATCAAGCCGTTTGTCGGGCAAAATATTAAGACACTGGTGCCCCGGCTAATCGGGCAAACCTCCGAGGCGGAAGAGCGTAAGGGTGTGAGTGGTAGTCGGTCAAAACGGCAGTGGGACGAAGCTAGCTATTTTTCTGAGATGGAGGTCAAGAATGGTCCGCTTGAGACCCGGATTGCCCGCCGTGTGCTCGAGTGGGCGAACTCAAACGTTACACGGATTTGGTGGGGACAAGGTGCGGAAAACGGATCCTTTATCCCGGTACTTGAGGTTAATGGGGAGAAATTCCTGCCCATCGCCCTTTACCATGAAATCTCTCGAGGGCGGCCGGCAATTGAAATCAATTTCCAGTATGCTTATAAGAAGTCACCATTCGATCAACTATCCCTTCGTTTGGAATGGTTACGCCGGCTGAATGAAATTCCTGGCGTCTCGCTGCCAGCGGATGTGATTGAACGGCGTCCAAATTTTCCGCTACTCGCGCTTGATAACGAAGCGGCTATGGCCAAGTTTCTCTCCGCCATGAATTGGTTTGTGAGTGAAGCACGGAAAGGATGCCCTGCTGTCCATGAGCCGATCTAAAAAGAAAACACCGGTGACCGGCATGACCACCGCGCGTTCTGAAAAAGAGGATAAGCGTCACGCGAATCGGATCCTCCGTCGGGTCAGCAAACCCGATCCAGAAAACGCGCCGGCGCTCCGGGAGGTCTCCGATGTTTGGGGGATGGCGAAGGACGGGAAAGTTCGCTTCGACCCGACGGACAAAGCCGGCCGGAAGTTGATGCGGAAGTGAAGGGCGGCGACCGTCTAGTTCAGTCAGGCTCATTGCTCATTCCGTACTCTAATCGAAGAACTGATCACATCTGTTACAGAAGAATGTCCCCGGTTCCGGTCGGTTGAGGGTCAGTTTGAACTTTGTGGTAGCGGTGGCGATGTGGATCGTGCGGCCGATCACGCCGCACTGCACGTCAGCGGTGTCTGCCGATCCGCAATGTGCGCAGGTTGAAAGCGCGGCCTGCTCGAAATAAAATATCTGCTTCCCGATGTCCGGATATTTCTGTTCGAGTTGATCCAAGGTTGTGCGGTCAACTTTTATCATGGCTTCCCTCCATGCGAATGGCAGGTGTTTTTCATGACGTACTGTAGCATGGTTGTTCCGAATAGGAGTCAGGCATCACTGTCATATGCGTCATAACCGGTGATCGTGCGCGATGGAGGCGTGGCGTACGGACCGTGCGAGTTGAGTGATTTTCATAAATACACGAAATCAACACTAATGTTGATTTCGTGTATTTATGAAGTGAGGGGTGGCGCGCGTTGGACCAACTCGTCCGGAGGCCGAGTTCCACCTTGGGGTGCGGGTGTTAGCCGGGAAAATTCAGTTGAGAGGCTAGAGTTGAGAGCTGAGAGCCCGAGCCTCAGCGCTACAACCTTGAAAACTATTCCCCGTCCTCATCACCGATTAATTTCGTATCTGACTTGGGTGATTCACTATCAGTGAGCAGATCGTTCGCCTGATTGGCTGGCAAAGCTTCGACCTTCCGCAGTTTTTTCTCCAGCTGCCGACTACGGTGGGCTGCTTCCTCGATGGTGTTGCCGGTCTCGTCGATTTTCTTTTTCACCTTGTCGAGTACGTCACCGAATTTTCCGAACTCAGCCTTTACTGCACCTAGTACTTTCCAGACTTCACTTGATTGCTTTTGGATCGCCAGCGTACGGAACCCCATCTGCAGACTGTTGAGTAAGGCGGCCAGTGTCGTGGGCCCGACGACATTGACGCGATACTCCCGCTGAAGCGTATCGATCAACCCATGGCGTCGCACTACTTCGGCGTACAGGCCTTCCGTCGGCACGTAGAGCAGCCCGAAATCGGTGGTGTGGGGCGGGCAAATATATTTGTCGCGAATGTCCTTGGCCTGTGATCGCACTCGGAGTTCCAAATCTTTGGTCGCCTGCTCCACGCCCGCGACGTCTCCCCGCTCCGAGGCATCCACCAAGCGCTCATAATCTTCCTTGGGAAATTTGGCATCAAGGGGCAGCCAGACGACGCTGCCGTCTCGGTCATCGCGCCCTGGCAGCTTGATCGCAAACTCAACCGTTTCACGTCCCGATGGATTGGTCTGCACGTTGCGGCCGTATTGCTCGGGGGTGAGGATCTGTTCAAGCAGGTTGCCCAGTTGCATCTCACCCCAGGTTCCGCGGGTCTTAACATTCGTCAGCATGCGTTTGAGATCACCGACCCCGGTCGCCAAGGTCTGCATTTCACCGAGACCTTTGTGCACCTGCTCTAACCGATCACTCACCTGTTTGAAGGATTCACCCAGGCGTTTTTCCAGCGTGCCTTGGAGCTTCTCATCCACCGTGCGTCGCATTTCTTCCAACTTGGCCGTGTTGTCCGCTTGAAGCTGGGTGAGCTTGCCGTCCACTCCGGCGCGGAGTTCGTCGAATTTCTTTTCTATCTTCGCGGACAAGTCCGTCAGTTGGGTGGCGAATGAGTCCAATTGCTGTTTCTGCATGCCGGCCGCATCGCTCATTTGCTTCTGCAAGGAGTCGCGGAAATCTTTGAGCGCAGTGGAGAGTTCAGTGCGGGCGTGTTTCGCGCTCTCTTGGTTGCTTTGGCTGAATTCGGCGAGTTTGCGCCCGAAAGAATCGAAATGCTGCTGAAGCTGAGTCGAGTTATCCAAAAGACGTTTCTCTTGAACCTCCTTTAGAGTGTTCAACGCGGTGGATAATTCGGTCCGGAGCTGGGTCGCGCTATTCTCCGTGGTCTGCTTCAGGGCGGATAGCTGTTTCGCGAAATCTTCCAGCCGGGTTTGCTGGGCGGATGAAATGAGATCGACGCTTTGGACCAGTGAGTCAGCGGAGGTTTTGAGTGAAGTTTGAACTTCGCCGCGGAGTCCACGGGCCTGTTCCTCTGATTCCTGGCGATTACGGCTGAATTCTTCCTTCACGCTGCGTTCCGTGCGTTCTTGCAATTTCTCAAGCGCATCGAAGCGAGTGAGAATCGGTGAGAAATCTGGCCCGACCGTAATTTCCGTTCGGCGCAGCAAAATCACCAGCAGCACTATTGCTACGAGAAGAAGAACGGTGACGACAATTTCCATGATGAACCGAGCGAAACGGACAACGAGGGCGCGGGCAAGTGGGGATTGCGGGGAGTGTGAACCGAACGGTGGCGTGGATTGAAAGACCACGTTTTCGGGCTGCGCCCTCAAGCGCGGCTACGGGCCTGAGGAGGCAACGGATGTTTTTAATCGCGGTGTAAAGCCGCTCCTACAGCCAATCCGTCCGCGCCCTATTGCGCGCTCATGTTGGAGATCGGGTTCGGTTGGAACGGATCGCCGGAGGTGCTGGGTTCTTTGGCGGGGAGATAGATCGTGAAGCGGGTGCCTTCGCCGAGCTTCGTCTTGACCTGGGTGAGACCGTGGTGGTGCTTCACGAGGCGGCAGACGATGGCAAGGCCAAGGCCGGTGCCGGTTTGCTCCTTGGTGGTGAAGTACGGCTCGAAGATACGGGAGAGTACATCGCGCGGGATGCCCGGGCCTTGGTCGATGACGGAGAGGGCGACGAGCGGCGCGATATTCGCGATGGACTCGAGGCCGATGAAACGTTCTTCGGCGGTGTCTTTGAACGTCTCGATGGGAATGGGTTGATCGTAACGCTCGGCGGTGATCCAGACGGTCTGGGGATTGCTGGAACTTTGAAAGGCGTTTACCGTGAGATTGAGCAAAATCTGGATGAGCTCGGTGCCGCCGATCTGGCCGGCGGTGTCGATATCGAGATGCTTGATCGCGAGCTTGCTGCCGCGGAGGCTCGGGTGATTGCGCATGAGGGTTTGCACGTCGTCGAGGACTTGGTTGACGGAAACTTCCGGGGCGAAAGAGGTGCGTTTGTTGACGAAGCGGAGATAGCGGCGCGTGATGGCGGAGCAGGTGCCGACTTGTTTGGAGAGGAGCTCGACATCGGCGCGCACGGCCTCGAGGTTGGCGCCGCTGAGGGAACCGATGCCATCCAGCCGGTGCTTGAGCAGCTCCACGTAACCGAGAATAACGGTGAGGGGATTATTGATGTCGTGCAGCGCGCCGGCGTAAATCTCCGTGGTGGTGCGGGCCATCTCTTCTTTGAGGGTAGTGTCGTTGAGTTGCTCATTGAGCGCCTTCAAGCGCTTGGAAGTGGAAGAAACGGTTTCGGAAATGCGGCGGAGATGGAGGGCGCGGCTGACCGCTTCGCGAATGGTGGCGAGATCGAAGGGCTTGCTGAGATAATCGCAGGCACCGAGGCGGAGGGCTTGGCGGGCGGTCTCGATGGTTTCGTAGGCCGTGAGCATGATGATCTCGATGTGGGGATCGATGGCCTTCAGGCCGCGCAGGACATCGATACCGGTTTTCCCGGCCATGCGGATATCGAGGATGGCGAGTTGCACGGGATGGGTGCGGGCGTACTCGAGGGCTTTGTCTCCGGTGTCGACGGCTTGGACATTAAAGTCCTGACGGAAAACCATGCGGAGCGAGTGGCGTGGTCCCTCTTCGTCGTCGACGATGAGGAGAGTGGGGAGGGCAACTACGAGGGGGGTGGGCGCGGGGGTGATGGCGGGGACAGTGTCAGTTGACATGACGCGAGGGGTAGTGAGGTGATTTAAAAATGCAGGCTGACGGCGCTATTCCCGGTGCCGTCGATGGGTGCGGACAGGTGGCAGCGCGGAAGTGGTGTGGCCCGTTTCATCCGATCAGTGTGGCAGCGGAAGATGGACGGTGAGGTCGGGATCGCCGGGGGAAACACGGGTGTGTAGCTCGAGGCGGCCTTGATGAGCCTCGATAATGCGGCGAGCAATGGTTAGACCGAGGCCGACGCCGGTGTTGCGCGTGGTGAAGAATGGTTCGGTCGCGCGGGAAACAGATTCAGGGGCAAAACCATTGCCGTTGTCGCGCACTTGAATGACCAATTCGGCCGCGCCGTCGGTGGTGGGGGCGGCATTCAGGGTGACATGGACCTGACGATTTTCGCCGGTGGATTGGATGCCGTTGAGGAAAATTTCCTGGAAGGCGTGCGCGAGATTGGCGCGGCTGCAGCGCAAGGTTACGGGCGGAAGATCGCTCTTGATGTCGAGCTTGGCATTGCCGCCGACGAACGCGCGGGACTTGGCAAAACTGGCCTGCAGAATATCGTCGAGCGGGGCGAGCTCGGTGTTGGGCTGATCGGAACGCGCGAGCAGGAGCATCTGATCGGTGAAGCGTTGGATGCGTTGCGTCTCGCGGTTGAGGGCGCCTTTGAGGGAGTCGCGGAATTCCGAATTGTTGATCTCCACGTCGAAGAGTTGTGCGTGCGTGGTGAGAGGCACGAGAGAGTTGCGGATCTCGTGCGCGAAGCGGCGCGCGATCAGACTGATGAGTTTAAGATTCGAGGATTCGATTTCCGCGCGTTGGGCCGAGCGGATCTGGGTGAAATCCTCGATCAGTAACATGGCGGTCTGCGGCAACCGGTCGCCGGGCGTGCGGAGCGGAATGACCGTGGCGCGGAAAATGGTGCCGGCTTCGTCGCCCACGACATGAAAAAAGGGTTCGACCGCGGTATCGTGTTGGACGACATCGACGAGCTTGCTCAAGATCGGAGTGGGCAGATCGGTGAGCTCGATGCCGACGGCTTTCGGTCCGCGCAAGAACCGAGTGATGGCACTGTTGGTGTAGATGATTTGCTGATTCGAATCGAGGACGAGCGCGCCAACCGTGAGGCTGTTGAGTACGTTGCTAAAAATGCGGTGGTTGCCGACGAGCTGCGTGTGGAGCCAGCTGTTTTTGACGGCGAGGCCGAGTTCCTCGAGCAAGTGGTAGACAAGCAGAAGTTCCTCGTCGGAAAATTCGCCGCCGGTGATGCGGTCGCCGAGCACCGCCACGCCGAGCGTGCGTTCGCGGTCGTTGATCGGAATGGCCACGAGACCGCCCAGAACTTCGAATTCCTTGATGATTTTCGGATCGAGAAAAGAAGGTGTGCTGCTGACGGGCGCGCGGAGGATTTGCGGATGGAGGGTGAGCTGGCGGCCGAGTCCGCTTTTGCGGGAGAGCGAAAAACAATCGGTGAGATCGGCGGTGAGCCCGACGGCGGCGACGCAGGGCATGATGTGCGTCTCGGGGAGGGGAATTGCGGGCAGGCTGCTGTTTTTGCCCGGTTCCAGAAAGATGGCGATGCGCGAGAGGCCGACGACTTCGCGCAGTTTCAAAATGAAATGCTGCGTGAGCTGGCGGTAATCGAGCGAGTAGCCGAGGACCTGGGTGAAATCGCGGAGCACTTCGAGCGCGGAAGAAAGCGCGGCGGCGCGACTTGGCATCGCACTCGGAATGGATTGCGAATGGCCGGGCGGGGTCGGGCCGGTGCCGGTCAAGCGTTCGAGCACGCTGATGAGCGAGCTTTGCTCCACGGGTTGGAAGAGCACGAGGTTGGCCCCGGCGGCCAATAATTTTTGCTGAGTCTCGCTGTTTTCTCCGGCGGGCAGGACGACGACCAATTGCAATCGCGGAACGAGCGAGCGCGTGAGGGCGAGTTCATTGGCAAACTCCGCGCTCATACGGGAGGGAGCGAAGACGCAAAGATCAAAAGCTCCGGCGAGAAGCGCACCCCGGGCATCGGCAATTTTGGCCCGATGCTGGACTTGAAAGTCGGCGGCGGAGGAGAGCGTTGAGAACTGGGTCAACGCATGGGGTTCATCAGAAATTAGGAGTAGCCGAGTCACTGCCGTGTTGTTCACTCTAACATTTCTGGGGCTATTGCCATTATCAAGCGTGAATTGTTGTGAGTAACCCCGGAAAACTGCGCCAGACTGGGACTTGCTCATTGCTATCGTTGTAAAAATTCTCTTTTTTACGGGCTTGATAGCGAATCAGGATGATTGCCGACCATACCCATGTTCAAACCGGACAAATTCGCACCGATTTTGTCCAATTCACCAACCAAAGTGGCCTGAAACTGGCGGCTTGTGTTGATCATATCGGCGACCTCCGAACGAGACCTTGGGTGTTGATCGCGCCAAAATATGGTGAAACGAAGAAGGGCAATCTGCCGCTCGCTTATCACTTGGCGGCGAATGGACTGAATGTGCTGCGCTTTGATCACACCAATCACGTGGGCGAGAGTGAGGGCGAGACGATCGATTTTGCGCTGCCCGGAGCGGTGGCCGACATCACGGCTTGTCTCGATTATTTGACGGACACGCATGACGTGAAAGAGGTCATCATGGTGGCGAACAGTCTTTCGGCCCGCTGTGCTTTGCGCGCGGCGGCGAATGATCCGCGCATCAGCAAATTCATCAGCGTGGCCGGAGTCGTCAACTTGTTCGCCACGATGCGGGAGATTTATCAGGAGGATTTTTTTAGCCAGTATCAACAGGGTCGTCGCTTCGGGGTGACAAATTTTCTCGGTCTGGAGGTACAAGGCGATGCGTTTCTGGAATCAGCGATTGCGGCCCAGCTGCATGATCTCGCCGGCACGTTGGCCGATATACGGAAATTGCGCGTGCCGTTCATTTGTTTTTTTGCGGAGCGTGACGCTTGGGTACGCCGCGACGAAGTGGAGCAGGCGATTGCGGTCAATGACGGGGCCCGGCTGGTGGTGGTGTCGGCGGCGCTGCATGAGGTGCGGGAAAATCCCCGGGCGGCCGAGCAACTTTTTCGCGAAATTATCTGGTCATGTTTGTATGACGAACCGTGTCCGGCGGCCGGGAGTGACCGCTTGCGCCAACCGGAAAAACGCAGCGTGCTGGAGGAAAATCGGCGCGAGCGCGAGCGCATGCGCTGCTCGGAAATGCCGGCGGAATCGGAGACGGACTTTTGGTCCGGTTATCTGAAGAAATATACGATCCTCGAGCGATCATCCGACTATCAGGAGTATTTGGCCTTGCTGGCCCGATACTGCCGGCCGGTGCCCTCGGGGGCAGTGGTGCTGGATGCCGGGTGCGGCAACGGCCTGTTCGGCCACTGGATGCTGCACGAGGCGGCGCAGAGCAAAAGCTCCGCGCCGCCGACCGAACCACTCGTCTATGTGGGACTGGATCTGACCCAGCGCGGGCTGACTGATGCGATGACGAAGCACCTGGAGGTGCGTCGGCCGACGGCGAGAAATGTCCCGCCGGGCGTGCAGTATTCGATGATTGATTTCGATCTGCTGGAGAACGGCAGCTTGACCGGACAATTGCCTTTCGCGGACGGCACCTTCGATTTGATTTGTTGCAGCCTGGTGTTGTCGTATCTGAAACGCCCCGAAGCTTTGCTGCGGGAATTATACCGGGTGTTGAAGCCGGGCGGCACCTTCGTCACTTCGAGCATGAAGCCGCATTGTGATTTTTCCGTGATCTACCGCGACTCGCTCACCCAGCAAGTGACGCCGTCGGAGATTGAAGCCGGGCGTGATTTGCTGCGGGCAGCAGGGAAAATCAAGCTGAAGGAGGAAGTCGGGCGCTATGCGTTTTTTTCGCCCACGGAGTTGTCCGGTCTGGTGATTGAGGCTGGCTTTAATTTGCGTGAGACGCAGCAATCCCTCGGCGACCAAGCGGTCGTGGTAAAGGCCGTGAAATGACCACCTATCTAATCATCACCTCGTTCGCGAATTTCATCACGGCGATCCTGCTGGCGTTTGCGGTGGGGCTGCGCAGTCGGAATAACCGGCTCAATTTGCAGTTCGGTATTTTTGCTTTCTTCGTCGCCCTCTGGGCGGCGGGCTATCTGCTCTGGCAAATCACGGATGATCGGGAGCGGGCGTTGTTCTTTACGCGGTTGTTGATGTTTCCGGCCTGTTTTGTGCCGATTATTTATCTGCATTTCGTCACCCGTCTCTGTAATGAGCATCGTGCCTGGCAAATGCGTTTAGGCTATGCTTCCGCCTGTGTTTTTTCCGCGTTGAGTTTCACTCCCTGGATGGTGCGCGAGGTGGGGCCGATCATGGACATGCCTTATTGGCCGCGGGCGGGTGAGGCTTTTCTGTACTATATAATCTGGTTTGGCGTCCTGATGCTCGTGGCGATCTGGCAACTTCAGCATCACGCGCGGCATTCGAGTGGCCCCCGCTCCAGTCAGCTGCGCATGATTTTCATGGGCACACTGATCGGGTTTGCCGGGGGCGCGACCAATTTTCTGCTCTGGTATGATTTGCCGGTGCCCCCGATCGGCAACGCGCTCGTTTGTATCTATCTCGTGATGGTGGCACACGCGGTCTCGCGTTACCAACTGCCGCTGGTCACTCACGATTTTGCCTATGCGGCCATTTATGTCGGTATGGGCGTTACGTTTTCAGTTATCATTTTG
>JANYCF010000112.1 GCA_025360455.1 Opitutaceae bacterium
AGCGGAACTGCCAAAGTTCGGTTCGCACCTGGGCGGCCAAGGAAACTCTTTTCTCCGAGCGAGTCAGCTGGAGGACTCGTTCCACATCTTCAGGCATAGGTGCTTTCAACCGGATTTGAGCGATCCACAATAGTGCGATCACTCGATTGCCAGTGCGTACCGGCACAGCCGTCTCGCACAGACCCGCGTAACATTCGCAGGATAGTGCAGACCGCTGTGCCATACCAGCGAGTCGCTGTTGAAAGAAAAGGCATGCCGAGCACCTGTTACGTCCGAGACCCAGTCGCACGCAATGCGAGTCGCCGCACCCTTCGACCGATTGTGTCCAGCGACTCGAATCTACATTCCGCAACTCCAATGATATGCCGTTAGCAGTGGCAAACGCCCGTTGATAGTCCCGAAACAGTTTCGATCCAGCCATGATCGCAGCGGGCGTATTTCCGGAGGAAACATGGGCGCGAGCTTTCATCAAACTTGAATGACCGCGTTAACCCCGCCGTACGGATTCGGGCAGAATTCACTGGCGAGAGAATCGGCCACCCATTTGCCGTCGACCACGAGTAAGTATTCGTGGCGTCCCGGCGGAAGCAGCAGCTCAATCTCCCAGCTACCACGCGCGCTTTGCGTGAGCGCGGCGACGTCAGGTCTCCATCCGTTGAACGAACCCGCCACGAACACGGCGCCTGCAATTGGATCGATGTAAGCAAACGTAACGGAAACAAGGATTGGTTTTTTGGATCGTTTCTTCATAGTAGAATTATTTGCTCGGAGGATTGCCTTCGGGCACGCCGCAGGTTTATCCATCACTGGCTACGGCCGATAACGGCAAGAGCAGAGGCACGCCGGGCCGTCTCAGGATTTTTTTGCCAGAGCGGCAGCTTCGTCGATTTTCTTCAGGTACTTGGCAGGATTTTGATTGAAGTCTTTGATGCAAGCCGAGCAGGAGAAGCGGACCAGGCGATCAGGCCTGCCTTCTTGCTTATATACGTAATCCACGGCTTCGCCCATACTGCCGCCGAGTTCCCCACCATCGACCACGCAAGTCTTCAGCGGATATTCTGTCTTGGCCTTGGCGAGCCAGCTGGCATCGGTATTGGCCGAGGCTGCCGGTTTGTCTGCTTGGGAGCAATCATGGGCGGCTAAAACCAGCGGTGTACCCGCGGCCAACGCGAGCGTGAATAGGAGTGCGATATGCTTCATAGGAAATGGAAATCTTAAAGATCTTCGAAATTTAGGCTAAAAACAATCCGGCCCCTTCAGACATGAAGAAGGCTGGATTCGGTTTTAGGACCCGTTTTTTCAAATTTGGGTACCGGTTACTTTTTGTCGGCGTTGGGCGTGGTGACGCAGCAGAATGCGGCGCCTTCGCCACACTTGCTGCAGTTGTGCTGCATGGAATCGGTGGTCTTCCCGTTGACCGTGGTGATGGCACCGCCGCACATTTCGCACTCGTGCTTCGATCCCACGACCATCCACCTCAGGGGCGGCCGGCCATTGGCAAATGCCGATTTGTATTCTGAGATGGCCACGGTTTTACAGGCGCTGCAGACCTGCATGACGGTGTCGCCGGGTTTCAAGGCCGCCACGTCCTTTTCGGTAGTGACGGGTTTGGTGCGGTTCCAGTATTGTGGCCCGGGACCGGCGATGCTGAGGGTGGCGAGGCCGGCAAAAAGCGCGGCGGCGAGGAGAAGTTTGGATTTCATCGCAGTGATGAGTTTGAGTTTTCGAATCGCACGGGTTGTGCGGTTGTCTACTAGTAGTACGCCACAGGATTGAAAATCACTCAGGATTTTTTTGGCGCCGAAATCCTGAGGGATTTCGCGTGTTGCGGTGTATCACCCTTGCTAAACATGAACTCCTCCCAAAAATCTCTTTCCGAAGTTCTGCGCGAATGGCGGGTAGCGCCGCCGTCCGACCCCAACTTCCGCCACCGCGTCTGGCAGCGCCTCAGTCGGACCCTGCCTTCCTCCTGGCCGGCCTACCTTCGGGGACACGCCGTCGCCTGGACACTCCTCACCGTTTTGACGGTGAGCGGAGCGGCCCTGACCGGCCACGTCGCCGCCCAAAAACTTAAAAGGGGTCAAAACTTAAAAGGGGTCAGGCTGTACATTTCACCCTTGCTAAACTATGGCGAGGCGTGAAGTTGGGGTGATGCCACGAAAATTACGGTTGGAGTTTGCGGGAGCGTGTTACCACGTGATCAATCGGGGGAATTATCGGGCGGATATCTTCAAGACCGAGGGCGCACGCTCGGCCTTTGAGACGGGTCTGTTTGAGGCCTGCGCGAAGTCGAACTGGGTGCTGCATGCGTTCGTCATCATGAGCAATCATTACCATCTGGCCGTGGAGACCCCGGACGAAAATCTGGTGACCGGGATGCAGTGGTTGCAGGCGACTTTTGCCAACCGGTTTAACCGGCTGCGGGGGGAACGGGGGCATCTTTTCCAAGGGCGCTACAAGGCGTTGTTGGTGGAGGAAGGGGCGCCGTTGGGCCAGGTGTGCCATTACTTGCATCTCAATCCGGTGCGCGCGGGGATCGTGCCGGCTGAGCGTTTAAAGGAGTACAGGTATAGCAGCTACTGGTTTCTGAACCAGCCCAAGGCGCGACCGAAATGTCTGGATTTAAGAACGGCGTTGATCGAAGCGGGCGAATTGGCGGATACGTCAGCGGGACGGGAGAAGTACGGCAGTTATCTGGCCTGGCAGGCGATGGAAGGTCCCGCCGGGAGAAACAAAGCCTATGTATCGATGAGTCAGGGGTGGGCGCTGGGGACCAGGGAATTCAAAGCCGCGTTGGTGAAGGATCATGCCCTGGCGGCGTCGAACCGGGCCTGGGCTTCACCGGGGGCCAAGGAGATCCGGGAGCAAGCCTGGGAGGGCTTGTTGCAGCAGGCGTTGGTGGCCCTCAAGCGAAAGGAAAGCGATCTGGCCAGCGGGGCGAAGTCAGCGGCGTGGAAGGTGGCGATAGCCATTTTTATTAAGGAGCGCACGCAGGCTTCCAATCCTTGGCTGGCGACTCGACTGGGCATGATGCGTCCGGCGTATGTGAGCCGGCTGGTGTCGGCGGGCCGACGGGCCAAGCAGGCAAGCGCCGAGCTGGCCTTGCTTAGGGTGAAATGTACAGCCTGACCCCTTCTATCAAAAAATCGGTTAATTTTATTTTGGGCGCTGAAAAAGCCTACCTGTACGTGTTACCGATTTTCTCTGACCGTAAATTTTGCCGAATTGATCTCTTAGGGGTTTTGGAGTCTGGCCGGGCTGGCCTGGTATATCGTGACCGATAATGCTGATGCACTAGTTGCCAAATTGCTGCGCTCTGATCGCACCCCATTCGACAGTATCAGGGCGGGACGTACGATGAATTTGATCGTCCGCCGTCGCTCTGTGAGTATTGGCGCGTCAAGGAACGCGAATGGTTACGATGGGAGCGTGGATTTTCCGCAGGCTGATTTCCTATCGTAAGCTCCAGCTTGTGCCGCATCCGCCTTTTGTCTTTAGAAATTGGTGCCAGAGGCGAGGATTGAACTCGCGACCAAAGGCTTATGAGTCCTCTGCTCTACCGCTGAGCTACTCTGGCGTTCTAGGAACGTCGTAGAAGCCACAGTTTTTCCGAGAAATCCACAACATTTTTCTCGTCTCTCTGAATGCCGCTCGCCCCATAGACAAGGGCCACAGGTTTCTTGGCTGCTTGGGGGTGGAATTTCTTCGAGGGGTTATCGAGTTTCTGGCGGTGTCATCAGTGGGTTTCGCGGGCAAATCCGTTCCAGTATCTGGCTCTCGAGTTCAATTTTGCCGCTGGCTCCAATCTTTTCGCTCCTGTCCCTGTTTGGAGATGATTTTATGCCGCATCGGACATCAAGACCTACGAAGGGAAATCTGCTTGAGCGGAGGTGACTCGGGCACTCGCTACCGTAACAGCCTTTCAGCTCAAAGGGAGGGCCGGTGTACACAGAGGGCACACTTTTCCCAGGGGATGGTGCCCGAGTCGGGCACGATAGGAGATAGGATTTTCTGGTTTGTCGAGGCCACGTTATCCAGCCGGGGTGCGGCTATACGGGAGGCCAATTATACTTGCTCGGGCAAGGCGGCGATCGCTTGCACGCGTTCGGCATAGTCCTGCGTGGCTACGGAGTACTTTCGGGCCCAGGGGCCGGCGTTCCAGCCTAGCGCGAGGCCGTAGACATCGATTCGGAGTCCGCGTCGCCGGCGCACCGCTTCGATCTCGGCCAACACCCGTCGGGCGACACGTAACGTCTCAGTGTGCGGGGCGGTTTGTTGATCGACTTGGCTGAATCTTGCCCAGGTCGATGGCATGATTTGAAACCGGCTATGTTCTCCGCGCTGGCCAACGGCGTCTGGACTTACCCCGGTCTCTACCTTGGCAATGGCGTCGAGTATTCGGTCGTATTGATCAGCCAACGCCGGGAGCGGGAGCAGTAATATAAGCAGTATAATTACACGCATGCGGAGGGTTGGGTCAGGTGGGTAGACATCGCATCCCCGGGGAAGTGCCATGGCCGCAGTACGGGTAACTGAACTGACGGGTTTCCCTCAGAGGGCGTCTAAAAAGGTAGGGCGCGACCGCTGAGCGCGCCGTTTTGTGGGTGCACTCACTGGCAAATCGCGGCGGGCCAAGCGGTCCCGCCCTACCAATGGACCCTTTTTAGACGCCCTCTCAGTCAGAAATTGTCCTCAGGGTGGTCAGAAGATGATTATTCATCCCCCAGTATACTGCCGGCCGTCCGCCGATCAGAAATATGGTTTCTCGCTGTTTTCAGTGGGTAAAGAAGGTTCCCCATCTCTGGTTGCACCTCACTGTTGGACAGTTCGGAGTAGCGGCAGGCGCTTGCCGGGCCGTAGCCTTGCGCGAAGGCTGGTCCCTGCCTGCCCGAGTGCGGCGCGCGTCATCGAACCCTACAGGCACAGAGGCCTGTAGCTACTCCGAGCCAGACTCTACGACCCACTGAAAACGCGAAGCACCTGAAAAAGCGACTCAACGCTTGAGCTTGCGAAACTATGTGCCGTTAAGTGGGGATATGCTCATTTCACGTGCGTTGGCGCTCGCTTTCACTTTGTTGGGTTTGACCAGTGCTGTCAGCCGAGCGGCGGAGTGCGCGGCACCGGCTGATCCGCAGTTGAATGCCAAGGGGCGGGCGATCCTGGCGTATTACCAGCAGTTGCAGTCGAGACCGGAACTGAAACTCATCTCGGGGCAGTTCCTTAACTTTGGGCCGGGATCAAGTTTACATGCGGCGGAACGAATTTTTGCGACTACAGGCCAATGGCCGGCGATGATCGCGGCGGATTACACGGACTTTAAAACCAACTGGCTCGATACTGCTACGCCGAATAAAATCATGATCGATTATTGGCGGACGGGCGGGCTCGTCAGTATGGGCGTACATCTGAATTGTCCGGCGAGGGCGGAGGGTGGCGGTCAGCGGGACAAGGGTATAAAAATCGCTGATGTCCTCGCGCCGGGCACACCGATGCATGAACACTGGCTACGTCAGCTCGATACCCTCGCCGCAGGTTTGCAGGAATTGCAGGCGGCGGGCGTCGTGGTGCTGTGGCGGCCGATGCACGAAATGAATGGGGGCTGGTTCTGGTGGGGAGCGCAGGAGCCGAAGGATTTTGTCGTCGTCTGGCGGCAGATGTTCGACTACTTCACGCAGTCGAAAGGGCTGCATAATTTGATTTGGGTTTATAGTCCGAATCACATGGATAATGCGGCGAATTTTTATCCGGGCGATGCCTACGCCGATCTGGTGGGGATCGATGCCTACACGGACGATATCGATCCCAAGCATATTCAAGGTTATCCCACTGTATCGGCACTCAATAAACCGTTTGGTTTTACGGAATTTGGTCCGCATGGACCGGAACATCCGCCGGGGGATTACGATTATCGGCGGTTTCTCACCGGGCTCGAAACGAATTTTTCCCGCAGTCGGTTTTTCCTCAGCTGGGATGATAAATGGAATCCGGCGGAGAATCAATTTGCGCACGAATTCTATAATGATCCGAGAGTGATCACGCGGGATCGTTTGCCGGTCGGACTGGCGGGAAAGATCGGGCCGCTGGATACAGGCGTCGCGATGCAATAAGGTGAACTGGCCGAAGCTGGCCAGCTGTAGGCAAGGAATGTTTCAGTCGGTCGGCGGTGTATTTCAGTTTCCCTGCCTACAGCATTTTCAGTATAAGTGTAGCCGCGTTGGAGCAGCGCGACTAGTGCTTAGTTGCGTAGATTAACGATAGTATTCCTGAGTTGCGCGCCTTTCACTTCACGTTTGCGCCACTTGAAGGGCTTGGCGGTGGGATTGTAGGCGGCAATGAAAGCGTCGATGGCTTGGCTTAATTCGGTGATGT
>JANYCF010000130.1 GCA_025360455.1 Opitutaceae bacterium
AGCGATCATTAACCGCGAGGGAAAGCCCGTGAGCGGTTTCCCATGCATCGTCAATGCCGTCATTATTGATATCAGCGAAGAGGGGATTGGCCGGTCCGACTAAGATATCGTCGAGACCGGAGGCGGACGAAACATCGCCCTGAAGTTGGAAACTGGAAAGATAGGTGCTGGAGCTGATAAACGGAATGTCCGCTGCGACCATTTGGGAATTCGCATAAAGGTCCCAACGTTGCCGGGTGAAATCCAATCTCGCCGAGAGCCGAACCCAGTTTTGCGCCTGATTGCCCGTACCGAGCAGAATGGTGAATGGCGTGGCGGTCCAAGTGCCGCCGCCCAGCCCATTGCCGTTGAAAGTCTGCAACACGCCTTGGTTACCGGATAACTGAAAGGCGAATTCCGACTCTTCGATGGTGAAGGTACTGGATGTTCCCGGCGGGGTGCCAGCCACAGGTTTGGCATAAAAGTCGAAAAACTCCACGGTTTGGCCCGTAGCCGCAGCGAAGGTCTGACCAATAACCGAGGGTGGGTTGTTCGGCGACAATTGGACGGATTGAACTCCGCGGGAGAAATCCAGGGTGGAAACAATAGAGACGCCTGGTCCGACAATCCAACCTTGCTGCCCATCGAGCGAGCCGAGGGCGTACCCTTGGCCCGACTCAAAATCAGTGGCATAGGGCAAAGTGGGGCGATTGATCGCATAGGTGGCGGAGGCGACAGCGCTGTCGGGCAAGCCGCTCTTGTAAGCGATTGCTTTCAGAGTGGTGGTGACCCCGATGCTCATAGGAGCCGAGTACAGTGTCCCCACCGTCGGGCTCGGTGTGCTCCCATCCGTCGTGAAGCGAATCGAAGCGCCACTGGTCGTGGTGGCAATTGCCACCAGCTGGGTGCTCATGTACGCACCCGCCACGGGACTGAAGGTGGGAGTAGAAACAGGTAGATTGATCGTATAAACACCTGAAGTCACCGGACTGTCGGTCGAACCCGTCTTGTACGCGATGGCTTTCAAGGTTGTAGTTGCTCCGATATTCACGGGAGTGGAGTAAACAGTGCCGGCTGTTGAACTCGGTGTGCTGCCATCCATCGTATAACGGATCGAGGCTCCGCTGGTCGCCGACGTGATAGTTACCGTCTGCGCACTCGTATACGTGCCAGCCACCGGGCTGAAGCTCGGAGCTGCCACCGGCAAATTGATCGTATAGACACCTGAAGTCACCGAGCTGTTAGTCGAGCCGCTCTTGAACGCGATGGCCTTCAAAGTTGTCGTAGCTCCGATACTCACCGGAGTGCCGCTGACGTAGAGCGTGCCGACTGTTGAAGTGGGCGTGCTACCATCGGTCGTGTAGCGGATCGAGGCACCGCTCGTTGTCGAGGCAATCGTCACGGTTTGGACGCTCGTGTACGTGCCGGCGATGGGGCTGAAAGTTGGTGCGACGACTACCGGGAGGTTAATCGTGTAGAGTCCGCTGGTGACTGTACTGTTCGTTGAGCCGCTCTTGAACGCGATAGCCTTCAAAGTTGTCGTAGCTCCGATGCTTACCGGAGTGCCGCTGATGTAGAGCGTGCCGACTGCTGAAGTGGGCGTGCTGCCATCCGTCGTGTAACGGATCGAAGCGCCACTCGTTGTCGAGGCAATCGTCACACTTTGCACGCTCGTGTACGTTCCGGCCACCGGGCTGAAGGTCGGTGCGGCCACCACCGGCAGATTGATCGTGTAGAGTCCACTCGTGACACTGCTGTTCGTCGAGCCAGTCTTTAAAGCGATGGCTTTCAAAGTCGTGGTGGCTCCGATGCTTACCGGAGTGCCGCTGACGTAGAGCGTGCCGACTGCTGAAGTGGGCGTGCTGCCATCGGTCGTGTAGCGGATCGAGGCACCACTCGTCGTGGACACGATGGTCACACTCTGCACGCTCGTGTACGTGCCGGCGATGGGACTGAACGTCGGTGCGGCCACTACCGGGAGATTGATCGTGTAAACGCCACTCGTGACATTGCTGTTCGTCGAACCACTCTTGAACGCCATGGCCTTCAAGGTTGTCGTGACCCCAACGCTCACCGGGGTGCCGCTGACGTAAAGGGTGCCGACTGCTGAAGTGGGCGTACTGCCGTCCGTCGTGTAACGAATCGAAGCCCCGCTCGTCGTGGACGCGATCGTCACGGTTTGGACGCTCGTGTACGTGCCGGCGATGGGACTGAAGGTCGGTGCGGCCACCACCGGGAGATTGATCGTGTAAATGCCACTGGTCACGCTGCTGTTTGTCGACCCTGTCTTGTAGGCGATGGCCTTCAGGGTGGTCGTGGTCCCGATGGCCACCGGGGTCCCGCTGACATAAAGTGTGCCGGCTGTCGCACTCGGGGTGGTGCCGTCTATTGTGTACCGAATCGAGGCACCGCTGGTTGTCGAGGTGATCGTCACACTTTGCGCACTCGTGTAGGTGCCCGCCACCCGACTGAAGGTCGGCGCCGCCACCACCGGCAGGTTGATCGTGTAAATGCCACTGGTCACGCTGCTGTTGGTCGACCCTGTCTTGTACGCGATGGCCTTCAGTGTGGTTGTCGATCCAATGCTAACCGGGCTGGCGTAGAGCGTGCCCGCGGTTGAGCTGGGAGTCGTGCCGTCCGTGGTATAGCGAATCGAAGCACCACTGGTCGTGGAAGCAATGGTCACAGTCTGCACACTCGTGTAAGTCCCTGCAACTGGGCTGAAAGTCGGCGCTGCCACTGTGGCCGCATCGGTGATGGCGGTCAACGAGAGCAAGCCCAGCAAGGCCGTCAGCACCTGGAGAATTCTAGGGGGAACAACAACCAAATCACCGATCAGTTTCTCTAAACGGAATAGAAATTTCATAGAAAGGACACCGGGGGGGATGGACGAGAAAGGGGTGGTGGGAGAATACTGACTTTTGCTGTGGCCAAGCAGTTCGATCAGGCGCGCAAGAGGAGGGCTTCAGAGGATAATCCACTGAAAAAACCGGATAATTCGAGGGCGTGAGGGCGCAAAAAAAGGGGCATGGAAATTCAGTGAAATGGGGTAAACCAATATTGCCGAAACGGCAGCCCTCGCTCCCGCAACAAGTAAACCAAGGCCAAAAGAACCAAAACGAAGCAAGGCCCAAGTTGATTTTATTAGCCGAAAGGCTAACGCCTATTAAATGTTGAGCGGCTAGTCTGTCGGGAGGAAATAATGCAGTTAGGGGCAAGAATCCACGCATTGTCCCGACAAATCCGCGAGGCGTTCTTACAGATTTCCAGTAAAATCTGGCACACTGGGGGAAGAACGTCCGCGTCATTTGGGCTGCGGGCGCCCTATGCCCACCTCCCGCAATCCTGTCTTATCCCACTGCGCCGGCACCCGGCGGCTTCAATTGCCGCAGTCATCGGTACCGCATCAACGCAGTCTGCTGCGTGGGCGGGAAATTAGCCTCTATTACGACCGTCAGCGCCCGTCGGTCTGGGCGGAGCATTGTTATACCCAGGTGACGATTGCCGTGCTCTTTGAGCCGGTCGCGGGCAATTTGTCCTTGCGCGCGGCATCCGGCCAGCTCCGGGAACACCGAATATGTGGTCGGCAGATTCGCGGTGTGCTTCCCGGCCAGCGGCATGTCTGGCGATGGGGAAAAGCGGGTGATGTCATGCTGCTTTTTCTGGAACCGAGGTTTCTTCGGCGCGTGCCGCAGAAGAACTGGCGGCGGACACTGACCGGTGCTCCGCTGCCGTTGGTGGGGTTTGATCCGGTGTTCTGGCAGCTGGCCTCGGTGCTGCGGGCGCTTTGTCAGGAGTTCGATCCGTCGGAAGTGGTGGTCATCGAAGCTGCGGCCCGCGCTCTGGCGTTCCGCTACTTTTCTCTCGATGACAAACCTCCCGCACCATGCGTCGGCCAGTTCCTGTCCCCGGAACGCCAGCAACGGGTGCTCGATTTCATTCAGGCTAACTTTGCCGACCCTGGCCTGCGGGTGGCGCAGCTGGCAAAACTCGTGGCGCTCAGTCCGCCGCACTTCACGGAAATCTTCCGCCATACCCTGGGCCATCCGCCCATGGAGCATGTCCGGCGGTGCCGGCTCACTCACGCGCATCAGTTGGTGCAGACGCGTGATTTCCGCATGGGCGAAATCGCCGATGCGTGCGGATTTTGCGACGTGAGCCATCTGGGCCGGGAATTTCGGAACTTCTTCGGGTATCCGCCCCGGTTGCTGCGGCGCGACACCCGCCCTGCACTTCCTCTGAACCTACCCCCGGATCGTCCCGGCAATACCGGAACGTCAATCGGTTTTTCCGTCGCCATAGAAACACTCACGGGCGGCGCTCCGCCGTCCCTAAAAACCAAACGCAACATCCAACGCCCTCAATTCACATGAACCCTGCAGCCCTGTTCAACGGAACCTTCGGTATGACGCCAATTCTGGCGCAAATTCCGGCCTCACTCAAAACGGGTCCGTCAGGAACGTTTCCAAAGGTATTGGGACCGGATGCACCGCCGCGATTTGCGGCGGGAACAACTGGTGTTGTTTGTCTCGGTGCAAGTTCCCGCCCTGCCCGGCAAGGGGATCACCCATGCGGGCATGTCCGCGTACTATGAAAAAATCCTGGCGCAACTCCGCGGGCAGTTTTCCGAATTGACCGACACCCTGCGGACGATCTTCGGCAGCGACACCACCGTGACGCCGATGGATGACTTGGCGCATTTTTCTTACTGCTCCAAATTTCTGAACCCGTCCCTGGCGGAGCGGTTCGAGGTGGATACGGGGGGGCAATTCAACCCACAATTATCCATCCAAGAAAACTGCTGGAACGGGGACGGCGTGGGCCTAGAGCGGATCGGATTCTATTTGGATGGGCGCTACCACACGATCTTCACCCTCAAGCGCTGGCCCAGCCGGACGTACCCCGGCATCATTCACCGGCTGACGGGCCTGCCGTTTCTTGACTATCAGCTAACGGTCAATGTGGAGCCGCTGCCGGCGAAGCGTGAAGTTGATAAGGAGGAAAAGTCCATCGAACGGCTGCGCGGCGAATACGAGAACTGCGAACGCCACTCGCTCCTGGTCGCCATCGGAAAGAAGGAGCGCAAGATCGAATCGCTCTCAACCGGTTTCATCCGTCCTTTCGCCGTCACCTTCATTCTGCGGGTCTGGGATGAAAACGAGGCGACCTTGAACG
>JANYCF010000232.1 GCA_025360455.1 Opitutaceae bacterium
AGTCGAGACCCACGCCCTATCCGGCATCCACATGGATATCCGCCAGGGTGAATACGTCGCCATCGCCGGTCCTTCCGGTTGCGGCAAATCCACGTTGCTTTCCATTCTCGGCCTTCTCGACACTCCCACTGACGGCACCTACGTCCTCAACGGCCGCCCTGTCCAGAGCCTCACGCTTCCCGAGCGCGCCCGCATCCGCAACCGCGAGATCGGCTTCATTTTCCAATCGTTCAATCTCATTGGCGATCTCACCGTCTATGAAAATGTCGAACTCCCGCTCACCTACCGCGGCCTGCCCGCCAATGAGCGCAAGCAACGCGTGACCGAAGCCCTCGAGAAAGTCGGCATGGCCCACCGCGCTAAACATCTGCCCTCCCAGCTCTCCGGTGGACAACAACAGCGCGTCGCCGTCGCCCGCGCCCTCGCCGGTTCGCCCGCCGTTCTCCTCGCCGACGAGCCCACGGGCAATCTCGATTCCAAAAACGGCGACGCCGTGATGGAGCTCCTCCAATCGCTCCATCGCAGTGGTTCGACCATTGTGATGGTAACGCATGACACCCGTTTCGCCCGTCACGCCGATCGCACGATCCACGTCTTCGACGGCCGCGTCGTCGAAGAGCAAGTGGAAGCCTGAGGTGCGCCGCAACGCGCCGCACCAGTAGCGAGCATCGAGTAGCGAATAGTGAGCATTCCCAAAAACAAACACAGGGCGAACTCTTGTTAGGCCTACGCGCTACTCACTACCCACTACTCACGACTTCTCTCTCCCATGAAATACGCTCTCCGCTCCCTGCTCGCTGCTCCCGCCTTCACCGCCATCGCCATCATCACGCTGGCGCTGGGCATCGGCGTCAACTCGTCAATGTATACGCTCGTCAATACACTGATGTTTGCCACGGCACCGTTCCCCCAACCGGAGTCGATTGTAAACCTCAACGGCCAGACGCCCCAGGCCGAATACATCGGGTTTTCGCCGTTGGAGATCGATGAGCTCATTGCCCACCCTGCCAAATCATTCACGGTCATTGCCCCGCTCGCCGGCGCGATAGAAACTGTGACCTTGCCCGATCAACTACCCGAATCGATGTCAGGCAACTCAGTCCATGCTGATGTATTTAAAATTCTCGAAACTCCTCCTCTGCTTGGCCGCACCTTCACGAAAGAAGAATGCGTGGCGGGGCGTGACACCGTTGTTTTAATTACGGAAAATCTGTGGCGGAAACAGTTCGGTGCCAAGCCCGAGGTGCTCGGCCAAACGATGCGGATTAACGGCCGCGTCTTTACCATCATCGGCGTGCTGCCCAAAGCGTACTCCGCCACCTTTATGTTCGGCGAAGGCCAATACTTCCGTCCGTTGGTTTTTTCTCCCGATCAGCAAACCGGACGCAGTCGCAGGGAATTTGGCGTGTTGGCCCGGCTGGCTCCTGACGCGACTCCCATCCAAGCCTTGGCGAGCCTCGCCCCCTTGAGTGATCGCTGGGCCAAAGACTATCCGCCTTTCTATACCAATTATCATTTCCGTCTGCAAACCGCCGGACGCGTCGGCGGCTCCGCCAATATTTCCATCATGGCTTTGTTGCTGGGATTGTCGGCCGCCATCTTGGCTATCGCCTGCGCCAACCTCGCCAACCTGCAAATGGCCCGCGCCGCCGGCCGCCTCCGCGATCTCGCCATTCGCTCCGCCCTCGGGGCCAGTCGTTGGATGCTCATGAAACAACAGCTGATCGAGTCGTTGATTTTGTCGACCACAGGCGGAGTGCTCGGCGTGTTAATCGCCGGCTGGAGCAACGACATCATCGGCCGCAATATCCGACTCGGTCTGACCACCACCCTGGAATTACCCATCGACGGTCGCGTACTAGGATTCACCGCCGGAATTTCCATCCTCGCTGGTCTCGGCTTCGGACTGATCCCCGCCTGGCTGGCTTCCCGCACCGACGTCAATGACACCCTCAAGCAACAATCGCGCGGCAGCACCGGCGGCAAACATCAGGGTTTGATTCGCCGCCTCCTCGTCGTTGGTCAGGTCGCTCTGTCTCTCGCGTTACTGTCCGTCGCCGGCATGATGATCAACGGACTCAACACGATGCTGAACGCCCGACCCACCTGGGACAGCGAAGCCATCCTCACCGCCAATGTTCAAGTCGACGAAAGGTACTTCGATACCGAAAAGCGCCGCGCTCTTTTTGAAGAACTCTCTCGCCACCTCGCGTTGATTCCCGGAGTGGAGGCGCATTCGATTTCATCCAACCTTCCCACTGGTAACAGTGGCCAAGGCGGAGATGTCTTCAAGGAAGGTCAGGACTCGTCGGATAAAAATCTGCCCAAGGCGAACAACTACTTGGTCACTTCAGGCTACTTCAAGACCCTCGGCATTCGCCTGCTCGAAGGCCGGACGTTTCCCGACAATGTAGCCGCGACCTCGGTCGAACAAATCGTCATCAATCAGTCTATGGAGAAACAATTTTGGCCCAACGAAAGCGCCATCGGCAAACGCCTCGGCACGAAAGAACCGGATGGCAAGGTCGCTCTGCGCGAGGTGATCGGCGTGGTTGCCGACGTGGAGGATGCCATCAATTTCGCCGAACCCACGACCCGCCTCCAGTACTACACCTCGATTATTCATAACCCGTGGTCATGGTTCCAGATCGCGATCCGCGGCCCAAACCCCCGACACTTTGCCAACGATCTTCGCCGTGCCGTCGCCGATTCCTCACCAGATCTGGCCGCGCGTTTCGTCTGGACCGTGGCCGATATTCGCGATCAATCGCTGCACAATGTCATCGTCATCAATGGCGTTCTATTTGCCTTCGCCCTGCTCGGTCTCGTGCTGGGCAGCGTGGGACTTTACGGCGTCGTGGCCAACAACGTGAGCCAACGCATGGGCGAATTCGGCATCCGCCTCGCACTCGGAGCGAGACAGGCCGATGTCCTCGGACTCGTGCTGCGCCAGAGCCTGTGGCTGACCGTCATCGGACTCGTGCTGGGCGGAATAGCTTCCTATGTGCTCGGTGTTGTGCTCCGCCCAAGCCTCGGCCTGATGATCACCCAGAGCTACGTCATCCTCATCGGCACCAGCGTCGTGATTTTCCTCGTCGCGTTCGTCGCCACGCTGTTCCCCGCCCGCCGCGCCACCACAGCCGATCCCATCGCCGCGCTGCGGGCGGAATAAGAGGAATGCCAATTTTCAAAATGACGAAGGCCCAACTCACCCACCCGTCATATCCCCTACCACGTTGGAAACAGAAGTCTTGAAATCGATCATCTGTCATCGGTCATCTTGAAATCGCCGAACCAACGAATCCGAAATTTCAAATTATCGATTTCACGATTTTCAGTTTTCAAGATTTCTTCCCCCACTCGCTACTTTTGTTACCGCCATGAAGTTCGCCCTCCGCTCCCTGCTGAAATCCCCCGGCTTCACCGCCGTCGCGCTCCTCATGCTCGCGCTGGGCATCGGGCTGAGCGCCTCGTCCTTCAGCATGACCAACGCGTTTTTGCTGCGAAACGTACCCTACCCGAGCGCCGAACGCCTTGTCCGGCTTTTCGTCACCTCTTCGCAGGGGCCGCAGGGCACATTCAGCCCCGGCAATGCACTTGAACTGCGCAAAACCACCCAGACGCTCGGCGATATCGCCTTCTTCAATGGTAATTCTCTGTCGCTCGGCGAGTCCGGCCAACCGGTCGAACAGGTCAACGGCATGAATGTCACGGCAAATTTTTTCGATTTGATTGGAGTACAGCCCTCGCTTGGTCGCGGCTTTCTTGCCGGTGAGGATTCGCCGGAAAAACCACACGTTGCCGTCATCACGCAGCGCGCCTGGGTGCGACGCTACGCCGCCGATCCTGCCGTGATCGGTCGCTCGGTCCGTTTGAACACCGAGCTGTTCACGATTGTGGGCGTCCTCCCGCAGTCATTTGACGCCCCGCTCGTCTGGGGGCCCGTGGAATATTTGGTTCCGCAAATCATTTATCCTAATTTCCCCACACTGTTTAAGGACAGTTGGTTCCAGGCGATTGCACGCTTGAAACCGGAAATTTCCCTCCGG
>JANYCF010000223.1 GCA_025360455.1 Opitutaceae bacterium
CGACCTCACGGCGGTTGGCCGCGAATTGCGCCGAGGCCTGAAGCGCATCACCGCCCACCGAACCTTGCCCCATTCCTTCCTCCGCCATACCGGACTTTTATTGTGACCTTTTGTCACTGTATTATGCGATACTCAGTAAGGCTCAATGTTCGTTGTGTTCAAATGAGTCGTGCCACTGGTGCAGCACCGCCCAATTCAGCAAGGAAACGGCCGCGACAAAAACAAACCCAAGCAGACAACTGGTTAGGCCGGTGGCAAACAGGGCCGGGATTTTTATTTGAGTGTTATAGCTGTAGACGAGAAATCCGAGTCCGCCTGAACCGCCGGCTGAATTGCCCACCATGTACTCACCGAAGATGGCCCCGATTGGCGCGAGGGTCGCCGCGATGCGCAGACCGGCCAAAAAAAACGGCATGGCGGAGGGCACGCGCAAATACCACATTTCCTGCCAGCGACTCGCATTGCACATGCGGAAAAGGGCCACGTGATTCAGATCGGTCGAGACCAGGCCTTGCGTCATGTTGACCACGATGGGGAAATAACTGATCAACCAAGTGACCGTGATGATACCCGGCATGCCCGGTCCAGCCCACAGCACAATGATCGGCGTAAGCACAATCACCGGCGTCATCTGCAACATGAGCAGCCACGGATAAAGGCTTGCCCGCAGAAATTTCGATACTCCCAGAATCAAAGAGGTAATAAAACCCATGCCGGCAGCGAGCAGGAAGCCACCCAATGCGCCCCAAGCGGTACTGCCGGCCGCTGAAATCAATCGATTCCGTTCGCGCCATGAGGCCTCCAGAATTTCCCAGGGCGTCGGCAAAATCCAACTCTGCAGTCCACTACCCAAACGTACGCCATACCAAATCCCGACGAATACGAGCCCGCTCAAGAGCGGCAAAAACCACAGCATGGCTGATGGATACTTTTTCATGGGCGAACCGGTTCCTCCACTTGGTGCAACAAATACGTCACTTCATTCACCTTGGCCTGAAACCCGAGTGTCTCCCTAAATCCCGGGAGACGCGGATAAGGAAATTCCACCCGCACCTCGGCATGCATTCGCCCGGGGTTGGCCGCCATGACCACGATGCGATTCGAGAGGAAAACGGCTTCCGCCACCGAGTGGGTGACAAACAGTGCGCTGAACGGCGACTTCGCGCGCAACGCCAGCAACTCCTCATTCAACCGAAAGCGCGTCATCTCATCCAGTGCGCCGAATGGTTCGTCGAGCAGCAAAAGTTGCGGCGCCAGCGTTAGCGCCCGGGCGAGCGAAGCGCGCATCTTCATACCGCCGGACAACTGGCGCGGATAATAGCTGCTCACTTTATCCAATCCCACGAGCGCGAGCATCGCTCGAGCCTTCGTCACTCGTTCCGCCACCGGATCTCCGCGCAATTTCAGCGGTAGTTCCACGTTGTGCTGCGTGGTCAGCCACGGCAGCAACGTGGCATCTTGAAAAATAAAAGCCTGTCGGTCGCGGGCTAGACGCGGCGTAGTGCCTGCCACCGTCACCTGCCCGGTCGTCGAAGGGTTGAGCCCCGCCACCAACTTGAGCACGGTGGATTTTCCACAACCACTCGGACCGATAAAACTGACAAAGTCGCCTGGCGTCATTTCCAGATTAATGCCAGCGAGGATCAGCGGGCCATCGCCGTAGCGCTTGCTCACCGCGCAAAATTTGACGATGGATTCTGGTGACGCCATTAATTCCGTCCCAATGGATACAACCGAACCAAAAACGCCAGCCCCTTTGCCATTCGCCGCCTGGCAGGCGATGTCGCCGGCTGTCGCCGCCCGCGAAGTCCATGCGCGCATCGCCGCGTTGCCTGATGCCTTGCGCTCGGCCGCCCTCGCTTGGCTCCGTCCGGAAACGGAATTGGCAGCTGAATTGTCCCGCAATGTAACTGTAGGAGGGGCTTTATGCCCCGATGTATTGGCTTCGGATGTTTTTCAATCCGGGCATAAAGCCCCTCCTACAGTAAATGGCAGTGTCGCCTGCAAGCAGCCTCCTACAAAAGAGCATCCCCTTCACGGCATTCCTTACCTGCTGAAAGACCTGTTCGATGTTGCCGGCGTCCCTACCAAAGCCAGTTCAACTTTCCTCGACAAAGTCCGCCCCACTCCCGGCGACAGCATCATTGTCCAACGCCTACGCGAAAACGGCGCCGTACTCGCCGGTAAAACGCATCTCGTCGAATTCGCCTCCGGCCTGACGGGGGAAAATCCACACTACGGCGATTGCCCTCATCCGCATTTTCCCGAACGACTCAGCGGTGGCTCCAGCAGCGGCTCAGCCGCACTCGTGGCCGCAGGGGTAGTGCCACTGGCCATCGGTACCGATACCGGCGGCTCGGTGCGCGTACCGGCCGCTTGGTGCGGCCTCTATGGTTTTCGTCTCACCCCCGGCGATGCGCTGATCCGCGACGCGTTCCCGCTCGCCCCCACCATGGATACCGCCGGATGGTTCACGGCAAACACCGCCGATATGCTCACAACCTGGCAGGCTATTGTTGGTAGGGCGGTACCGAGCGATAGCGACATTTCCCATCGTCCCGATGAGCCGTTACGTTCAATCGCGGCTCGTCCGAAGGACTCGCCCTACCTAAAGACCAAAGCCCCCCGTGGCTGTTATCTACCCGGCCGCGCGTTTCTCCCCACGATCGACCCCGCCCTCGACTCAGCCTACACTCAAGCGGCCCAAAAATTTGCCGAGCGTGCCGATGCCGCTACCGAAACGGCACTGCTCTCTTCCTGGCAAAACGCCGTCGATGCCTACGTGACCATCGGCATGAGCGAGGCCTACGCCGTGCATCGCGACTGGCTCGCGCCCTTCCGCGAGCACTACGACCCGGTCATCTGGCAACGGTTTACCGATGCGGGTCATTTCTCAGCCGAGAAAATCGCCACCGCCCGCGTCACGTTGCAGCAAGTTCGCCACACGTGGGCCCAGTTTTTCACCACCTATGATTTTCTGGTGATACCCAGCGTGCCCACCTCCGCGCCCACCAAAGCAGAGTGTACGGCGGAGTTGCGTGGGGGAATACTCAAGCTGACCGCGCCAGCTAGCTTGGGCGGCCTACCGTGCCTAAGTATACCCGTGACTTTGCCCTCGGGTCTGAGTGCGGGGTTGCAGGTGATTCTGCCGACGACAGACAGCCACGTCGTGCCGTGGCTTCTTCAAAGGTAGGGCGCGACCGCTGGGCGTGCCGTAAGGACATTCGCGGCGGGCCCAGCGGTCCCGCCCTACCTCAGAATGAGCATCGCGTGTTGGCACTCACCTTCACCGCACGCCAAACACCTGTTGCAACATGATCTCCAAGTCTGTGCCGGGGATCGAACTTCCGTGCCGTGTCTTAATGAGTGATTTGTAGCGGATGCTGTGCACGGCTGCGGCGTCCACGGACAAAATATCCACGTCACCTGAAGGCCGGCCAGCCACTTCATTTGTTGTGAGCGGAGTCCACGCAAAAGGCAGGCCGGTGGCATTACACGCCACCTCCCAGCCTCCCACCAATCCGGTGGGCAAAGGTTTTTTCAGCAATGTCGGATAGCGCTGGATGAAATCCGGCATTCGATTCGTCACCACGCGCACCCGCACCACGGGGCGCAGGTGATCGAGATATTGCTGAAAGTCTTCCACCCGCCCCGCCTTCCATTGTCGCAAAAAATCCAGCGGATCAAAACCCATTAAATTCATGCCGTTCCAATTCCCTTGTTCATTCACGCTGCCAAATTTCTTGCTGTGATACCACAGGTCGAAGTTATCTGAAACCCGCAGTCCGATCTCGAAATGCAGATGCGCCCGGTCCCGCGGGATCGAGCCGCTGGAACTATGGCCCATCACGCCCAACACTTGACCAGCCTTCACCGTGGTTCCGGGTCGGATGCCGGGCTCCACCCGGGCAAGATGCGCATAGAGCGTATAAACCGCCGGCGAGAGTCCCGGATGCTCGATCACAATATAGCGCCCATAATTGCTTTCGCCGGGACGGAGCGCGACATGACGGACCACGCCATCCATCGCCGCGAAAACCGGATCGGTCGGCTCGCCGTGACGGTCTCGTTGGATACATTTGATATCAAGTCCTTCGTGAAACTGAGTGCCCCCGCTGCGCACGCCGCCAAATAATCCTGACTCCGGATCACCCGACACCGTGGGCTGAATGAAAGCTTCGATCCCTTTGCCCTGTTCCCACGCTTTGTTGGGCGTCGGCCAGACAAATTCAATGCGCGCTGCCTTAACCGCGAGCAGACTCGAAAACAAAAACAAGAGAGTGAAGAGGAAACGACGCACGGGGATTAATTGTTCGCGGATTTCTTGGCGACGCGGGCCATTTCAGTCGATGTGAATTTTAATCGCGCGACGATGCCCGGCAATTGTTCATCGGGTACCTCGAGGAATATCGGCACCACCCCATCCGCCATGGCGCGTTCGATCCGATGCACGCCGAGGCAGACCTCATCGAGCGAGAGCACCAAGCGGCGTCCCTGGGCCGGGACCGACCAGCGATAGAGATCCCGCGTCGCCGCCGGCGTGAGTTGCACCAAAAGACAAAGTCCCAGTTCCACCCGGGCGACCTCCGCGTTAAGAATATCATACTCGCTGAAGACCGGTTTCGGCGCCACGTTGATCCTGACTCCGCTCTGCGGCAGTTGCACGGCGACGCCGGTTTCATCAGTTTGCGTTTCGAGATAAAAACGAGCCACCAGCGGCGCGAGTGGCGTCGGTTTCGGCGAAGAGGGCGACCCGCAGCCAGTCAAGGCAAGCAGTGCGAACGTGAGCCAAACTAAAGCAATCGCTCTCATCACGACACCTCGTCCTCCGAAAACGCGGCGATCACTTCCGCGCCGATGGCATCCGCCAGCAACCGGCCGCGCGGGGTCAGCCGGATGCGCCCTTCCGTACTGTCGACCAACAGTCCTTCGAGTAACAATCGCGGCAACAGATCGAGCAAGCGTTCCCAATGCGGCGTGGGAAAACGTTTCCTCAACCCCGGCAAGGAAACACCCTCGTTCATGCGCAAACCGAACGTGACGCTGTCCGCCGCGAGCAACGCCGGCGTCAACGCCGTGCGATCACTGGTGGCGCGACGCCCGGCTGCGACATCGGCGTGCCATTGGGTGAGATCGGGGGGATTGCTCGCGCGCCAGCCCGTGTGTTGCGAAGCGGCGGAAGGCCCGAGCCCCACCCATTCGTGCATGCGCCACGTATTCAAGTTGTGTTGGCAAACATGGCCGGGGCGGGCGAAGTTGGATACTTCATACTGCGCGTAGCCGGCAGCGGCGAGATCGTCCCACGCGTGCAAATAGAATTCCGCCTCGCGATCCGCATCGAGCTTCACTTTGCCTTGGGAAAGTTTCACCCACATCGCGGTGTCCTCCTCAAAAGTCAGACAATAAGTCGAGAGGTGATCGGGCGCCAACCGGACCGCTTCTGTCAAATCCGCGCGCCATTCCGCCTCGGTTTGGTTGGGCAAGGCGAACATCAGATCGAGATTCACACTCGGAAAACCCGCTGCACGGATCAAATCGTAGGCGCGATAAATTTGTTTGGTCGTGTGTTGCCGGCCGAGCGCATCGAGCAATTCCGGACGAAAACTTTGCACGCCCATCGAGACCCGCGTCACCCCGAGATCCCGCAACACCGCCAACCGATCCGTACTCACGGTCGCGGGGGCGAGCTCCACCGACCATTCTTCCGGTGCACCGCCGGTATGCCGCAAAACGGTTTTCCCGAGATGCTCCAGTTCGGCCGGCCGAAGCAAACCGGGCGTACCGCCGCCCCAGAACACCGTGGATATCTGCCGCCCTGGCCAGCCCCACTCCACTGCGGCTGCCTCCCGGGCCATCGCCTCAAGATAGAGCGGCACCGCATCGGCCTTGGGCACCGTCTGGTAGAACGCGCAAAAATCGCAGGTAGTCGCACAAAACGGCACGTGCAGGTACAGCCCGAGCGGCGACGACTGCGATTGGGTGGACGACGGCAAATTCACGCGGGTCGGCAATATCGGATACGCCGGAGAATCCGACGTTGCCAAGGGCGGCGTCGGGGAGGATAAAGCTTTGTCTTGCCCTGTGGGGAATACGGCCATTAGAAGCGCATCAAGTTTCAACCGGCCAACGACCTGCAGGCCGGCAAATTCTTAATCAAATGCACAAAACTACCCTCTCACAAGCGAGCAGAATATTTTCCGTTCTTGCCGGACTGATGTTGTTACTGCTCACAGGCTGTAACCTGACGATCACCAATCTCACGCCTGAGACAGTGCCCGCCAATCCGTCGCAGATCTACACGATCACCGCGCGCTTCGAGGCCAAGAGCCGCAGCATTATCACCAGCTCCATCCAGCCGCGCATCATCATCGACGGCCAGAGCTACAACATGACCAAGGCCTCCGCCGGAACCGACCTGTGGGAATTCGAATACCAGCTGCCCGCGAGCCGGCCCAACGCACACTACTATTTCATTGCCGATTACAGCACCAAATCCAATGACGGCGCCAGCCCGCAAGAGCAATCCTCCGAACTGCAGACCCTGAATATCAACAGCCGCTACGTGCTGCGGCCCGAAGCCAGCCGCGCCCCGGTGGGCAGCCGGGTCAGCATGCTCGGTGCCGGATTCACGCCGCTCGATTTCGTTTATTTCGACAACACGCCGACACGCACCGTTTTTGAATCCTCCAGTTCGCTCAGCTTTTTCGTACCCGCCATTGATGCCGGTCGCAGCTACAATCTGCGCGTCACCGGTGGTGGCGGCGAACTCTCTGCCGGAGCCTTTCGCGTCGATGCCATCAGTTTTCAAGTTTTCCCTTCGGCTCTCAGCCTTCGCACGGGGGAGCAACAAGCCATCACGTTCACAATTCCTAATCCGGCTCCCGCTGGTGGCATGCTCGTGGATGTGACCACCGACACTCCGGAAAGCATCATCATGCCGGAAATCATGATCGCCGCTGGCACCAGCAGCATCACGGTGCCTATTCAAGGCGGTAAACCCGGCAACGGTTCACTCTTCTTCAAGAGCAGCGCGGGCGAAAGCTCGATTCCGATTACGGTCACGCGGTAAAGTCAGGACGGAGATACCCGGCCTCAACGCAGAGCAGCAGGGTGGAACCCGGCCTCCGGACGGGTTTTATTCAACGCGCGTTCAACCAACCCGCCCGGAGGCCGGGTTCCACCTTTCAGTGTCAATATTCCGGGAGGATAGAGTAAGTTCGACGGCCTGGCTGCCTCTCACGCAAATCGATCCGGATTCAGCAGCGCCAAATCGATGCTGGGTTTCCGGCCGAGGAGAATTTCTGAAACCAGTTGACCCGTGGAGGGCGCCATCGAAACCCCGAGCATCGCATGGCCGCAGGCGGCCGTGAGATTGCGATGACCGCGAAAACGTCCGAGATAGGGCAGCCCATCAGGCGAGACCGGGCGCAAGCCACTCCAGGGCTCAATCCCGGAAAAATCCTGCGCGTTAAACTCGGGCAGATAATGCGGCACGGCGTCGATGATTTGCTGCACCCGCTCGGGCCGGATGCGCTCATTGATCCCACTGATTTCCATCGTGCCGCCAAAGCGCAGTTGATTCCCCATCGGGGTCACGGCGACGCGACGCTCCTTGAGCAAAAGTGATTTGGTCAATTGAAAGCGCGGTTGCGCCAGAGTGAGACTGTAACCTTTACCCGCCTGCATCGGCAGGCGGATTTTCAATCCTTCCAGCATCGCAGGAGACCAGGAGCCACCCGTGAGCACATACTCATCCGCATGAATATTTCCCGCCGTGCTATGCACCGCCGCAATCCGTCCTCCCTCGGCGTGCCAGCCATAGACGCTCGTATTCCAATGAAATTTCACGCCCATTTCCTTCAGCAGCGAGGTGAGCGCCGGCATAAATTTCCGCGGCGTCAGATGGGCATCAATCGGGAAATAGACGGAACCGGCGACGTCGATCTTCGTGCCGGGCTCGAGTGCGGAGGTTTGCCCGGCGTTAAGTACGCGCGCTTCCACGCCCAGTTCGTTGGCGAGTGCAGCCAGTCCACCGGCCTCGTGATCGAGCGCTTCCTGGGTCTTGCACAAATTCATCAAGCCCTCCGTCTTGAGCTCGAAGGCATCGCCGGTGATATCGGCCAATTCGACAAAAAGTTTTCGGCCCACCAGGCAAAGATCGCGCAACACCGGGGCGGCCCGCCGCACATGCGCCTGATTGCAGTGGCGCGCAAACAACCAGCCCCAACGCAGCAGTTCCCCATCGAGGCGTGGCTGGATATAGAACGGACTGCGCGAACTGAACATCCACTTGAACCCTTTCCACACCATGCCCGGCGAAGCCAACGGGATGACGTGACTCGGCGAAATATAACCGGCACTGCCCTGCGCGCAGGAATCAGCGCCGTCCGCTTTGCGCTCGAGCACGGTCACCCGAAACCCAGCCCGGGCGAGATAATAGGCGGAGCATAGGCCAATGATGCCGCCACCGCAGATTACGACTGAGCGTTGGGAGTTCATCTTTGAGTCAGCTCAGCAGAAGGGTGGAGCGTGTTGCCCTCAACGCGCTTGATGCTGGCAGCTCCAAATCAGCGCATTGAGGGCAATGCGCTCCCCCTTCCGACCGCAGCATCAAACTGACCCAAACAAACATTCCTTGGCTCATGAATTGGCTAAGGCGGATCAGAGCGCGGCGTTGCCGTTCTCCGCGTTATCGATGCGGGTGACATCCTCGATGGGCTGCACAAAAATTCGGCCATCCCCCGGCTTACCTGTACGAGCGGCGGCCACGATCGTCGCCACCACCTGATCCCGTTGCGCATCCGCAATTGCCACCTCGATCCTGACGCAGGGCTGGAAATCGACGGTGTACTCGCTTCCCCGATAAACTTCAGTGTGCGCCTGATGGTGCCCAAAACCCCGGGCCTCAGTCACGATCATGCCTTCCAGCCCAATGCCGGAGAGGGCGTGTTTTACTTCTTCGAGCTTGAAGGGACGGATAACGGCGACAACGAGCTTCATAGGACCGGAGGAGACTTCACCGGACGTTGCGGAGCAAGCCAAACATGCCGGAATGATGACACGTTTTGTCCGTTGCCAAGCGGCAAAATCGTCTCGCATGCTCTCAGCCCTATCCGCCATGAGCCAAGCGCCTGACTTCAATATCGACTACGTCGCCAACCTCTCCCGCCTCTCCCTCACCCCGGAGGAAAAGGAAAAGTTCTCCCGTCAACTGGGCGACGTACTCCACCACATCGAACAACTGGCCAAAGTCGACGTGACTGGCGTGGAGCCGACCGCCCACGCCTTCCCCGTCGAAAACGTCTGGGCCGAGGACGTCGCCCGCCCGGGCCTGCCGGTGGCGGACGCGCTCAGAAATGCCCCCACCCAGCGCGAAAACATGATCAGCGTCCCCAAAGTCGTCGAATAAACCTGCCATGTCTTCCGAACTTTTCTACCAATCCATCACTTCCCTCGCCGCCCAACTGGCCGCGAAAAAGCTGACGGCCGTCGAGCTGACTCAAGCTGTCATCGCGCGCACCAAAGCCGTCGATAGCCGCGTGCAGGCTTTCAATTCTTATGACGAAGCCGATGCCCTCGCCCAAGCTGCCGCCTCCGACTCCCGTCGCGCCGCCGGCCAAGCTCGCGGACCGCTCGATGGCATTCCCATCGGCCTGAAAGACGTAATCGCGGTCGCCGGCCAGCCACTCACCGCTTCGAGCAAGATGCTCGCGAATTTCGTTTCGCCCTACGACGCCACCGTTACCCGCAAGCTCAAGGAACAAGCCGGTGCGGTTGTGTGGGGTCGGTTAAACTGCGACGAATTCGCCATGGGCTCGTCGAACGAAAACTCCGCGTTCCGTCCCGTGCGCAACCCGTGGGATCTCACCCGCGTGCCCGGCGGTTCCTCCGGCGGCAGTGCCGCCGCTCTCGCTGCCGGCGAAGCCATCGCCACGCTCGGCTCCGACACCGGCGGCTCCATCCGCCAGCCCGCCGCTCTCTGCGGCACGGTCGGCCTCAAGCCCACCTACGGACTCATTTCCCGCTACGGTCTGATCGCTTTCGCTTCATCGTTGGACCAGATTGGTCCCTTCGCCCGCACCGTCGAGGATGCCGCGCTCGTCCTCGGCGCCATCGCCGGCCACGATCCGCTGGACTCGACTTCCTTTCAAGCCCCCGTGCCCGACTACCGCAGCGAACTCGCCGCGAAGAAAGGCCCATGGAAACTCGGCATCCCCAAGGAATATTTCGCCGAAGGCCTCGACCCCGAAATCGGCGCCGCCGTGGAAGCCGCCATCGCTTTCTACAAGAAACAAGGCTGCGAAATCAAAGAAGTCTCGCTGCCGAACACGCAGTCCTGCCTCGATACGTATTACATCATCGCGACGGCCGAAGCCTCCTCGAATCTCGCGCGTTACGACGGTATCCGTTACGGCCACCGTTCGAAATCCGCCACCGATGCGATCGACATCTACGCCAAGTCGCGTGCCGAAGGCTTTGGCGCCGAGGTGAAGCGCCGCATCATTCTCGGCACCTACGTGCTCAGCAGCGGTTACTACGACGCGTATTATTTGCGCGCCCAGAAAGTCCGTACGCTCATCCGCCAGGATTTTCTCCACGCCTACAAGGAAGTCGATGCACTGCTCACTCCCACCTCGCCGATCCCCGCGTTCAAGCTCGGCGAAAAATCCGATCCACTCGCGCTGTATCTCTGCGACATCTACACGATCGGAGTAAACTTGGCCGGCCTACCCGCGATGAGCGTGCCGTGTGGTTTCACCAAGTCCGGTCTGCCCATCGGCCTGCAGTTAATCGGCCAGCCGTTCCAAGAAGCCAACCTGCTGGCCATCGCCCGTTCCTACGAACAAGCCCACGACTGGCACAACCAGCATCCGAGTCTTTGATTTTTGACGCAGAGGCCGAATGAGACTCACAGATAACACAGAGAGATTCATCAACCACCCCCAGCCAATATTCCACCTGCCTTACTCTGTGACCTCTGTGCCCCTCCTGCCTTTCTTCTGTGTCGAAAATCTTACAGCGCTCTAGCTCATTTTTATAAATTCGAATTCAGCCAATCCGCTCTTTTTGACACAGAGGCCGAATGAGACTCACAGAGGTCACAGAGAAATTTATCAACCACACCCAGCAAAAATCTTTCATCACCCTGCCTTACGCTGTGACCTCAGTGCTCCTCCTGCCTTTCCTCTGGGTCGAAAACTTCTTTTCTTCATCACTAAAATATTAAACCCCAACCAAGCACTCGCGATGAATACCTCAATCAATCAACTCACAGAACAGGTAATCGGCGCAGCCATCGAGGTCCATCGCGAGCTTGGACCTGGTCTGCTTGAATCGGCTTACCAGCGAGCCCTCGCGCATGAGTTTGGATTGCGCTCCCTTAAGTTCGAGAAGCAAAAACTTTGCCCAATCACCTACAAAGACCTAGTCATCGACGATGCCTACAAACTGGATTTTTTGATCAATGGACTCGTCGTGGTTGAGCTAAAGACCGTCGATACCCTCCTTGATGTGCATGACGCCCAGGTACTGACCTACTTGAAATTTTCCGGATGCCAAGTCGGCCTACTGATGAATTTCCGTTCCACCGTGCTCACTCGCGGTCTACGCCGCCTCGCGATGTAAGCTATGCTCATCTTCATTCCCTGTCTCACTCTGTGACCTCTGTGCCCCCCCCTGCCTTTCCTCTGTGCCGAAAATCCTACCGCGCTCTTGCTCGCTCTTATAAATCCTAATTCAGTCAATCCACTCTTTTTTGACACAGAGACCGAATGAGACTCACAGATAACACAGAGAGATTCATCAACCACCCCCAGCCAATATTCCACCTGCCTTACTCTGTGCCCCTCCTGCCTTTCCTCTGTGTCGAAAATCTTATTTCCCCCACTGTCTCCCTCTCATGAATTACGAAACCGTCATCGGACTTGAGGTCCACGTGCAGATCAAGACCGCGTCGAAAATGTTCACGCGTGTCGCCGCCGGCTATGGCCAGTCGGAAAACACGCTGACCAATCCCGTCGTCCTCGCCCTGCCCGGCGCCCTGCCCGTGCTCAACAAAGCCGCCATTGATGCGATCATCAAAACCGGCCTCATGCTCGACTGCACCATCGCCTCCGTCACGCGCTGGGATCGCAAAAATTATTTTTACCCGGATAGCCCGAAAAATTATCAGATCACACAATACGAACATCCTGTCTGCCTCGGCGGCGCGGTGGAGATCGAACTCCCGGGCGCATCCCTCGCCGTGATGGGCGAGCATAAAACCATTCCGCTCACCCGCATTCACCTCGAGGAGGACGTCGGCAAACTCAACCACGGCACCAACGATTCCCTCGTCGACTACAACCGCGCCGGCACGCCGCTGATGGAAATCGTCACCGATCCCGCGATCAAGAGCGCCGACGAAGCTTTCGCGTTTCTTACTTCGCTTCGCACCTCACTCATCTACGCCGGCATCTCGGACTGCGACATGGAGAAAGGCCAGATGCGCTGCGACGCCAATATTTCCATCCGCCCAGTGGGCGAAACCAAGCTCGGCACCAAGGTGGAACTCAAAAATCTGAATTCCATTTCCTACATCCGCGACGGCATTCTCACCGAAATCAAACGTCAGACCAACGTCGTGACTTCCGGCGGCACCATCACGCAAGAAACGCGACTCTACGACGGCGAAAGTGGCCGCTCCGCCTCGATGCGCTCAAAAGAAATGGCGCACGATTACCGGTATTTCCCCGACCCCGACCTGATGCCCGTGCGCATCGACGAACCATGGAAAGCCCGCCTCCGCGCCGAACTCCCCGAACGCCCTTTCGTGAAGCAACGTCGCTTCATGGAGCAACTCACGCTACCTTATTCTTCCGCCGCCGTCCTCATTCGCGATCACGCGCTCTGCGATTATTTTGAGGCGGCAGTGAAACTCGGCGCCAAGCCCACGCTCGCCGCCAACTGGATCACCAACGACCTGCTCCGCGATCTCGCCGCCGCCGGCCAATCACTCAACGAAAGCCCCGTCACGCCCGCGCACATTGCCGGCCTCGTCGCGTTGCTCGATCAAGGCGTCATATCAAGCAATCAGGCAAAGGAAGTTTTTACGGAGATGTTCAAATCGGGTGAGCAGCCGCTCGCGGTGGTTGATCGCAAAGGCCTACGTCAATCCACGGACACCAGCCAGCTCGAAGGCTGGTGCGACGCCGCCATTGCCGGCGATCCGCGCTCGGTCGAGCAAGTGAAGACCGGAAATCCGAAAGCGATCAACGCCCTAAAAGGCGCCGTGATGAAACTCTCCGCCGGCAAAGCCAACCCGAAGCTGGTGGACGAAATCCTGAAGAAGCGGCTGGGCGTGTGAGTTCGACTGAATGTGGTAGGGCGAAGCGTCCCGCTGAGCCGCGCTCGATTGACGGCTCACCCGGAGGGTTCGCCCTACCCTCATTATTCGCTTCGTTATGATCAATTGGTATCGGCACCGTTAAATTTGCAGCTCACCTTGTCTTCATGGACCAGTTGCCACAACGAAAGCACCTGAACCATGAGACGCCCGCTTGGGTAGGATCAGCGGCCCTATTCTTTATCACGATAAACTCGGCTTTCAGGGAAAAGAACACTCTTGCGCAAGAGATCACGGCGTGTGCCTTGATCGAATCAGCCAAACATTATCATCTCTCTGGGAATTGGTGGATAGAACTCCTGCTGATCATGCCTGATCATCTGCACGCGTTGATGTCAGTTCCATCCGACCAACAGCTAAAACGAACAATCACCGCATGGAAATCCTATCAGACAAAGCATCTCGCGATAAAGTGGCAGGCAGGATTTTTTGATCACCGTTTGCGCAGTAACGAATCGGCAGAACAAAAAGCGAATTACATCCGCCTGAACCCAGTACGCGCTGGATTGGTCGCCAAACCAGAAGAGTGGCCGCATATCTGGTCTCCAACAAGGTAGGGCGAAGCGTCCCGCTGAGCCGCGCTCGATTGACGGCTCACCCGGAGGGTTCGCCCTACCAAAATAACATCTGACTTTCGGACATGATCGGTTTGCTTAACCCTTCCATGCCGCACCCGCCCAAACGCATTCGCCTCATCAACGGACATCCTGATCCGGAAAGTTTTAATTTCGCCCTCGCGGCGGCCTACAAGACAGGAGCGGTGGCCGCTGGACTCGACGTACGAGAGTTGGTGATTCGCGATCTGCAGTTCAGCCCCAATCTCCGGTTCGGCTACCGTCAACGTTGCGAGCTGGAGCCCGACCTTCTCCGTGCCCAGGAGTTGATCAAGTGGGCGAACCATCTGGTATGGATTTATCCGGTGTGGTGGGCCGGAATGCCGGGGCTGCTGAAAGGCTTTCTTGACCGGACATTCTTGCCGGGCTTGCCTTTCAGAAACGAGAAAACTCGGTGTGGTGGGACAAGCTGCTCACCGGCAAATCCGCCCGGATCATTTCCACGATGGATCAGCCACCCTGGTATTATTGGCTCATCTACGGAGCCCCGAGTCACCAGGCTCTGAAAAAATGCACCTTGGAATTCTGTGGGATCACTCCGGTGCGCATCACCTCCATCGGACCAGTGCGTCTCTCGAAACCCGCCTTCCGCGAAAAATGGTTACTGAAGGCAAGGCAGCTGGGCACACAAGGCGCGTGAGTTCGCGATTCACAGCCGACCTTTCTGCTCGCGCACAGTTTCTGTGTTCCGTGGTTAGATCCGCTTTATGGCGGCGTGGTCTGCAAACGAGTGATCATTTCCCGTGCTTGTTCGAAATCGGGCTTCAGCTGGAGCGTCGCTTGAAAACACGACAAGGCTTCCGCCTTCCGCTCGGGAATGGTCAGCAGGATCAACCCGAGATTAAAGTGCGCTTGATAAAAGCCCGGATTAAATCGGAGCGCGGCTTGGTATTCGGCGATCGTCTCGTTTTCCCGGCCGGGAATTTCCGAGAGCAGGAGCGCCAAACTGTAATGCGCTTCGGTGAAATCCGGTCGAAGTCGCAGCGCGAGGCGAAATTCTTCGATCGCTTCCGGTCGTGCCGCTGGGTTCTGCGCCAGCGCTAGTCCCAAATTGAAATGGGGTCCCGGAATATCCCGCATAATCCGAATCGCCGTCCGGAATTCCTTGATCGCTTCCGGCAAATGCCCCGGTTGCTGCGCGAACGCGATGCCCTTCTGTTCGTATTTCTCCGCAAAGATGGCGAGGATGCGCGCCATCTCCTCAAATTCCCCTCTGGCTTCTGCCGGAGATGTTTTCCCCAGGGCCATGGAGAGGTTCGCATGCGCGACGTAGTTGTTCTCCGTGACGGCCACTGCATGACGGAACAAAGTGACGCCATTTTTCCAGAAACCCAACTGCCGCGAAGTGAGCGCCGCGCATCCGATCAGCACCGCGCTCGCGGCGAATCCGAGAAAACGACGGCTCTGCGGCCAGACCGCAGTCGCATCGAAGGCGGCCCAAGCCACCAAGATAAAAATCCCGATCAACGGCACGTAGGTGTACCGATCCGCCATGGACTGGCCGCCCACTTGGACCAAACCGATGACCGGTACCAAAGTGCCGAGAAACCAAAACCAACCGACAAAAAGATAAGGACTCCGCCGAATCAAGACCACCGCTGCCACCGTGATACCCACAAGTATTAGGACGGCCACCAGCGTCGGCCCGAGCGGTGGTTGCTCGGCAAAATCCGGATAGAACACGGCGAGTTTCACGGGAAAAAAACATTTCCCCAAATACTGGCCATAGGCGATCAGGGCATTAGCGATTCTGACCGGCCCGGTAAATTCTGATAAAGACGCCACCGCGCCTCCTTTGCTTTGAGCGAAAAAAGTAACAGCGCTGGAGACAGCCGACAGGGCGAAGAAAGGAATTTTCTCTACCAACAGAGTCCAACGCTTTGCGGGGTTAGAATCACTCCAGCGCTTCAAGGGCCAGTAATCCAAGAGCAGCAGCACGCACGGCAGCGTGACGAGCATGGGCTTGCTCATCAGCCCGAGAGCAAAAAATAGCAGCGCCAATCCATAGCAGTACCCGGCACCGGGAGCGCACATCCGGGCGAGCGCCACCCGGTGCGCGTAAATCCAGAGCGTCAGCAACATGAAGGCCGTGCTGAGTACGTCCTTCCGCTCAGAAACCCAAGCGACGGATTCGACGTGGAGCGGATGCAGAGCAAAGAGAGCGGCCACGAACAAGCTGCGCCAGAACGCACCGGTTATTTTTCTCAATACCACCAAGAGCAGCACGGCGTTAATCGCGTGTAGCAATACGTTGGTGAGATGATAACCCCAAGGATGTAGACCGAAGAGCTGACTATCGGCGAAGTACGACAACCAAGTCAGCGGATGCCAATTGGAGGCTTCGGTACTTTGGAACGCCCACTGCACATTGGCCCAGGACAAGCCGTCCTTCATGTGGGGGTTTTGCGACACGTAGCGGGGATCGTCGTACGTGATGAAGTCGTGGGTGAGGGCGGGAAGAAAAATGCCGGCCACCACTAGAAACAGCAAAAACCCGAGCCAGAACTCCGCACGAACACCAGGCAGGAACGAGGCAGCCGCTTGGGGTAATCCTTCGTCCGTGCGGGAGGCGCTCACTTCGGGTGTTTTCCTGGCAAAACTCATGCGCGAAGCTGATCGGACTGCGGCCATGGATTCAAGCTATCAGGACTGGGCATCGTTGAGTAAGTTTTGGGATGGTTCACTGGGTGCATAAAAAATCGGCACGCCCCAAGAGCCGGCCCTACGGAATCTGTAGAGCCAAGCCGGAATTTTCTTGTCGGAATTTTGGCTTTTTATGGGCAGGTGGGCCCTATGCTTGCGTCGGACTGTCTTGTTGTAGGGCCGGCCCTTGTGGCCGTGCCGTGCCATGCGTCGCGCGGTAAGCGCACAACCCACGCCCCAGCCCGGTGAAATCGAGGGAGCGGCATTCTGGTTCAGTTTAGTTCAAAATAGCCGATGAGAGAAGAGACTGCTGAACACTGGCAGGCGGCTGCCGGGCGTGGTGCGGTCAATCATCCATGGCCTATATTCTCCTAGTTGATCCCGACGAAGTGGCCAAAAGGGCCATGAAAGGAATTTTGGCGCGGGGCAAACATCGCTTCGTGGCGGTGGATACTGCCTTGGAAGCCTGGGAGTTTATCCGCCGCAACGTGAAGGTGGATCTCGTCCTGGTGGAATTGAAACTCAAAGGAGATAGCGGCCTGTCCCTGATTCAGCGCCTCAAGAGCGATTGCTGCCTGAACTTGCTGCCCGTGGTGGTGTACACCGCGTATGGCGACAAGGACACCGTCAAGAAAACCCTCGATCTTCACGTGCAAAATTTTCTGGTCAAACCCTACCACGATGACGCCATCTTTACCGAGATCGCCAAGGCCACGGAAAACCCTTGGCGCCTTCAGCATTTCGAGGAAGAAAAGACCTTCTGCCAGATGATGGGTTTCACCATCGCCGGTTTGCACAAAATGCTCGAGAGCTTGCGTACTGCCCTCGGGGGAGCGCAGGTTTCGTTTAAAAAATCGGCCGGCATACAAGCGGCCCAGCCCATTATTGATGAATTGGAAAGTTTATCCGCCCAGGCCGAAGAAGTCGGAGCCTGGGGCGTAGTCGCCTGCCTGAAAATACTGAATGACAAAGCGCAGTTTATCAACTGGCCTGATTTTGAACAGAGCCTGGAGCTGCTGGAATTCGCCGATCACCTGATTTTCCGCCATCTGAATCCCTCCCTCACTCCGGATGCTTTCCTCACCAGTGAGGAAATCAACAGTGAGAGCGAGGCGCGGGATCGGGCGCGGTGGAGTGGTGCGGTGGAGGGCAATCGTTGCCCCGTCGTCAGCTGGCCTCAACTGCAACGCGAGATTGAAGCGCTCGCCGGTTGCCCCGTCATCGATTCCGTGGCCGCTTCGTTCCAGATGGCGGCCAATGGCCACCCTACCTCGCTCAACCCGCTGATGGACCTCGTGGAAAAAGATCCCGGGCTCACGGCCCAGATGCTGATCGCCAGTAATAAAATTAAAAAACAGAAAGCAGAGGAAGGGACTTCCTATATCGAAGATCCCCGGATGGCGGTGGGCCTGCTCGGTGAGGTCCGGCTCGCCGCGCAAGGCAGAAGTCTCGTCACGGTGGAAGAACGCATGATGGCCGCGCCGCCGTTTTCGAGCTGGCCGAATTTCTGGATGTTTCAATTGGGCACCGCTCGTCTCGCCCGGTACACCTGCCTCTATCTCGAAATTGCCAACCTGGAAGCCGCCGCCTACACCGCCGGTTTGTTGCACGACCTCGGCAAACTGCTTTTGATCCGCCTCCATCCTTTCGCCTTCCAAGCCATTCAAGACTACGCCTTGCAGCATAGCATGAAGCTCTCTGCGGCCGAACGACTCTTTCTCGGTACCACGACGCATGAAATGGCGGCCCACTTCGCCGAACAACACGGACTGCCGCCCTGCATTGCCAACGTCATGCGCTGGATGGATAATCCGGAGCAGGCCACGGCCGACGTGGAGTTGGTGGCCATCGTTTCGCTGGCCCGCGATCTTTGCCGGCACAACCACCTCGGCTTTTGCGGCGACACGCCCAAGGACGAAGCCGTGCCGTTGCAAGATTCACCCGAGTGGCAAGTGTTGCGCAGTCGGGTATTTCTCAATTTCGATTTAAAAAAATTCGAGGCCCAGGTACAAAACGAGTGCCATCAACTGAAACGGGAACTCCAAGGCCGGCTGGCGAATTACACCGTGGCCTGAGCGGAGCAGAGTATTGGACAGTGGAGCGTATCGACCTCAATACGCTTGTTTGGGAGCTGCCACCCACCAGCGCGTTGGGAGCAACGCGCTCCACCTTTTCGATATGGCTCTACTATTTTACTCCAATTCGTCGTAACGGTAACCGACGCCGTGCACTGTCATGATCGACTTCGGCTCATCCGGCACGGCTTCCACTTTTTTGCGTAATTGCGCCACGTGCTGATCCAGCGTTCGCGTGGTGCCGTAATAATCGACACCCCACACCGCATTGAGCAACGAGTCACGTGACAACACTTCGCCGGCATGTGCCGCGAACACTTCGGCAAGTTTCATCTCGCGCGCGGTGAGAGCCGACACCCGGCCCGCCACGTCAGCCGTGAATTTCCGCCGGTCAATCAGGGCCGTCCCGAGCCGGAACTCCGTAGGCAGCTCAGGTGTCGCCAAGGCCGGCGCAGTAGACCGGGCCCGGCGCAACAACGCTTCGACGCGGGCCAACAATTCGTGCACCCCAAATGGCTTCAGCACGTAATCATCCGCGCCCAGTTTCAAGCCCACGACTTTATCGATCTCCTCGCCCTTGGCCGTAAGAAACAAAATCGGCACCTGACTGCCTCCGCTACGCAAATCCCGGCAGACATCGTAGCCATTCTTTTTCGGCATCATCACATCGAGCATCACCAGATCGAATTTCTGCTGCGGGAAAATCTGCAGGGCCTGTGCCCCATCGCTGGCCGCCGTCACACTGTAACCGTCGCTTTCCAGCGTGGCGATCAGGCCCAGCCGGATGTTGGTATCGTCTTCAGCAATGAGGATGTGGGCTTTCATGGGCGGAATGACTCGGCTATTTGCTTTATGTAGGAGCCTGTTTACAGGCGACACGAACGTGGTTGGTCTGCGAAAATTCCATGTCGCCTGTAAACAGGCTCCTACAAGTAAGAGTAGCATCCGTGTTCATGGGAGCTCTAGAATGAAGCTGGCACCACCGCCTTCCCTCGTGGCGTAGCGCAAATCGCCGCTCAGTCCCCGGGCAAGTTGGCGCGCGATACTGAGACCGAGGCCGGTGCCCGTTTTTTCCGCAATGAGCGTATCGTCCACGCGGTGGAATTTGTCAAAGATCCGGTCCCAATGCTCGCGAGGTACACCCGGGCCGCGATCCAGCACGCGCACCATCGCCCCGGCTCCGCCGCGCTTGACCGAGAGCTCCACCGTTATTTCTCCACCGGACACGCCATACTTGGCCACATTGTCGATGAGGTTGAGCATGATTTGTTCAAAAGCGTCGCGATCCGATGTCACCGTCAGCGGCTCCGCCGGCATTTCCCGGCACAACGACAAACCCGCCTCCGCCAAACGGGGCATTTGCGTGTCAAGTAGCCGATTGAGCTCGGCCCGCAAATCCAGAGCGACGCGCGCATATTTTTTCTTCCCTTGTTCGAGTCGGCTGAAATCGAGGGCGTTGCCCACGAGGCGGGCGAGCCGCTGGGTTTCGCGTCCGATGGTACGCAAGTATTCGCTCCGCTTCGTTTCATCGGGCACCCGTCCCTGTTCAAGCAATTCGGAATACAGCCGGATCGTGGTCAGCGGCGTTTTGAATTCATGCGACACGTTGGCGACGAACGACGTTTTCTGCGCCGCCTCGTCCGCACTCTGCCGCGCTTGGCGCAGCAACAGTAATCCCCCGGTGACGATCGCAATTAGCAAAATCCCCACCAACAAGGAGCCGACCAAAAAGAAGCTGCCGCCCACCGAAGTATCCAGTGCCGCGCTGGGCAAATACGCCACCACCTCCCAGCCGGGCAACAAATCCGCCGCCAAGGGAACGCGAATTGCGGGACCAGCTGATCGCAAAGAATTGAAGGACGACGTATTCTCCCGCGGGACCGCGCCCGTCTGATGCAACACACGGCCCTGATCATCATGCAACGCGTACCCTTCATCCGAGGAGATCTCCGCCGGCATTGTTCCGCCCAGCCGACTGATCAGCGCGGCCATCTCCAATTCCACTCCGCGCACCTCACCCTGCCCCGTCAACTGTACCCAGCCGAGCAGATGTAGGCGCGATTCGATTTTCATCGGCAACCAACCACGGCGGGAGGGCGCTGGCGGGGAATCTTTCGCGACCGGCTCGGCCATAACCTCACTTTTGCTTTCTCTTATTTCATCCGCTAACCCACGACGCTTGGCGGAATAACCGGATGAAGCCGATGGCGCCGCCGAGTTGACATAGCTATTTTTCGCAAGTTCCTGAACGTCTCGCCGGGCACTCTGCACCTTGGAAACATTATAGGCCACTTCCTGTCGCGCCAGCGGTTCATCTTTTTGCTTCATCTGCTGACGACCATCGAACACCACTCCGGCATTTTGAATCGCGTCAACCGATCGCCAAGGAGGTGAACCGGTCAGGGTAGAACCAAACCGGCGCAAAAATCCGCGACCATCATCGTTGGTCTGATTGAGTGCTGGCCGAAGAATATGTCCATCCGGGGCGCAGCGAAATACCGTGCGCACGAGTGGATTTGATTTTTCCAGTTGAGCAAACAACTGCTCGGAGCCTGCCCCTGGCTCCGCCGCGAGTTGATCGAGCAGGCCGGTCTGCACATCACCGACCAGCAGTTCGACGTTCTCGGCGATGAGTCGGACGCGAGAGGTCACCGCTGCCCGACGCGCTTCATCCGCGTAGGTGGCCCGCTCCGTCAACCGCACTTGCTCGCGCCGCAACAAGACAATCGCGCCCACGCCTACGCCGATAGTCGGCAAGAGGAGTAACAGCCAATAAACAAAAGTGCGGCGCGAGGCGGGGGACACAGTGGGAAAGATAAAAGGCTACTGCGGGAGGTTGCAACGCTGGGGCGATGACTTCGCAATTGATAAGGTAGGGACGGACCGCTGGGCCGTCCGCGAACATCCTTACGGCGCCCAGCGGTCCCTACCCTCAAACCAGTAATCAATGATGCGAAAATTACCGATCCTCGTCATCCATCACTGACCGGAGCCAGAAGACTGCTGAGTTTTCACCTGCTGGCTGTCGGCGCGGTACGATTTGCGCTGGGCATTATTCAGGCCTTCGCGCTTGAGGCGGTCGGCTTCGGGTGCCGCCGCCGCCGCGTACGTCGACACCGTGCTATTATTATAAACATCCCCGATGGTTTTCAGCTCGGCCGTGCGCGTCTCGAGCAAGACCGCCGCTTCTTGGCGGCGACCGGCATCGACGAGCTCGATTGCTTTGTCTTTCGCCAAGGCCATGACGTTATAGGCGTACTCGGTCTGGACCTGATGATTGGCCGAACCAACGACGACCGCACGATCTTTGCTAAACTGCACGGTGCGCTGCGCGGTAATCGTGCTGGTGCGGCGAGTGATCGTGTCTTCATAGCTGACCTGGGCCCGGGCGATTTCGCGTTCATGTCCCGACGCCGACGGAGAAACCTCCACCTCAACGAGTGCGAATTTTTCCTGGCCACCGTAGAGTTGGCTGAGCGTCAACTCGGCATGCTGGCCACGGATAACACCCTCGCGCCCGACAAAATGCATCGGGCGAACGCCCTCGGGGAAATCAATCTCGATGACGACACGGCGGGCGATCACGTTGAGTACATCACCGAGCTCGGCAGCGAAGATGCGCGGGAGATCAGCACTGTTCTCGACGAAATACGTATTGCCGTCACTGCGCTCGGCGAGCCGGGCCATCAGGTCCTCGTTATAACCCAGGCCAAGACCGATAGTAGTTACCGAGATGCCTTCCTTCATGAGGGAAAAACCCAACCGGCCAAGTTCCTCCGGCGAACTGGGGCCGACATTGGCAAGGCCGTCGGAGAGCAAGATCACGCGATACACACCGCGGTTATCTTCGATGTGCTTGCGTAGCTCGGACGCGCCAGCAGCCACGCCGCCGTGCAAGGCGGTGTTGCCCCGCGCTTCGATGCTGCGGATGGCGGCTTCCAGACCGCGCGCCCGGCCCACCCGCTGCGCGGGTACGATGGTCTCGACCTCGGTATCGAACGCGATGATTGAAATGATATCGTCCGGCGAAAGACTGCGCACCGCAGCAAGCGCGACCTCGCGGGCTCGGGCGATTTTGTCGCCGCCCATCGAACCCGAGCGATCAATGACGAGGGCGAGATTCACGGGCGGACGCGACTCATGGCGAGGCGGTCGGAGGCAATCGAGGCCGATCTTCACGACAGCGTGCTCGGTGGAGTCGGCCGGTAATACGACGCGGTCGAGATCGATGTGCAGTCGCACGGTTTCCTGATCGGCCGTTTTGGAGAAAAGCGAAGCCGCGCCGGCGAGCGCAACTGCGAGGAGGGATAAGAGATGAGATGTTTTCATGGTTGGTTTTGGATTACGGGTGACAGTAAACCAGAAACCAGCCCCGGAGTTGTCAGTGGCAGGTCAGAAGGTTGTCAGGAAATTGTCAGGTGCGGTCCGAGTGAATTGATCCTGTAGGGCTGTCGCTTGCCGACACGCCGACGACGAACGCGGCACGGCCACAAGGGCCGGCCCTGCTACAAGTAAGGCTCATAGCAAGTCACAATAGGGATTTGAGTGAGGAGCCATCGGCGTATTCGGTTTGCTTAAATATACGCATAAAAAAGCCCGCCGGAGGGCGGGCTGAGAGGACACTCGCGAAGCGCGTGGTGTGACACTTACTTCGCCTCTTCGACGATCTTGATGTGGAGTTCCTTCAACTGTTTCTCTGTCACCGGCGTCGGGCTCTGGGTCATGAGATCCTGCGCTTTCTGCGTCTTCGGGAAGGCGATGACATCACGGATGCTCGTCGTTCCGCAGAGGAGTGCGACCATCCGATCGAGACCGAAGGCCATCCCTCCGTGGGGCGGCGCGCCATAGGTGAAGGCCTTGAGCATATAACCGAAACGGGTGGCGACGACATCGGCTGGAATCTTAAGCACGTCCTCGAAGACTTTCTTCTGGAGCGCGGGCTGGTGAATCCGGATCGAACCGCCACCGAGCTCCATGCCGTTGAGCACACAATCGTAGTGCTGGCCACGGACGGCCTTGGGATCGGAGTCGAGTAAGGCGACATCCTCCGGGACAGGAGACGTGAACGGATGGTGCGTGGCGGCGAAGGCACCGCGCTCTTCGTCGTAGGACATGAGCGGGAAATCAACGACCCACAGGAAATTCCATTGGTCAGGGCGAATGGTCATCTTGCCGCGCTTGACGAGCAATTGGGCAGCTTCGAGGCGGGTGCGGCCGAGGATCGCGCAGGCGCGTTCCCACGGAGCAGCGGCGAAGAATACCAGATCGCCGTCTTCCAAACCGAGACGCTTGGTCAACTCAGCTTTCTCCTCTTCCGAGAAGAATTTCACGATCGGAGATTTCCATTCGCCGCCTTCCACCTTGATGAAGGCGAGACCTTTTGCGCCGAGCGATTTGGCAATCTCTTCCAGTGCGCCCATCTCGCCCTGCGTGATATTGGCGAGGCCCTTTGCGTTGAAGGCTTTCACGGAACCGCCGGCGGCCACCGTGGAGGCAAAGACTTTGAAGCCGGAGGATTTGAAGGTGTCGGAGAAATCAACCAACTCGAAACCGAAGCGCGTGTCGGGTTTGTCCACCCCGTAACGGTTCATCGCATCCTTGTAGGCCAGACGCGGGAACGGCGTCGGCAGATCCTGGCCGAGCACATCCTTCCAGACATTTTTGAGCATGCCTTCGAAGAGCGAATAGATGCCTTCGCGATCAATGAAGGAAACCTCGACGTCGATCTGGGTGAACTCCATTTGGCGATCGGCGCGCAGATCTTCATCGCGGAAACAGCGGGCGATTTGGAAATATTTTTCCACACCGGCCACCATGAGAATCTGTTTAAACTGCTGCGGCGACTGGGAGAGCGCGTAGAATTGCCCGGCGTGAATGCGGGAGGGCACGAGATACTCGCGAGCGCCTTCCGGCGTGCTCTTGAAGAGGGCGGGCGTCTCGATTTCGTAGAAACCTTGCGCGTCGAAGTAGTCGCGCACGGACTTGGCGGCGCGGTGGCGCACCTGAAGATTCTTGCGCATCTTGGGTCGGCGCAAATCGAGGTAGCGATAGGTGAGTCGGAGATCTTCGTTCACCTTGTCACCACCGGCATCGTCGAGCGGGAACGGAGGCGTGTCGGAAATATTATGTACTTCGAGGGCAGAAGCATCGATTTCGATTTCACCGGTCGGGATGTTTTTATTCATCATCGCGGCGGGGCGGAGCTCGACCTTGCCGGTGATCCCGATGACCGACTCGGCCTTGAGGAGGGCAGCCTCGGCGCGGCAATTCGCGTCGAACTTGATCTGCGTGACGCCTTCGCGGTCGCGAAGATCGACGAAAATAATACCGCCGTGATCACGCACCGAGTCTACCCAACCGGCGAGGAAGACGATGGCGTTGAGATGCGTGGAAGTGAGTTGGGCGCAATGATGGGTGCGTTTCATAGGGACAGAGGGGCCAACTAAGCTGAGAGCTATGCCGGGGGGCAAACAGATTTTATCGTTCTTTAACTGGCCGTTCTAAAACCAAGGTATTCGGGCCAATGCGTGGGCGTCGGCTGGATCGCCTCGGCTAATAAAACCCGCGACCCAGGCTGCCCTTTTTGGTGAGTTGCGTTTAACCCGACTCACCACCTAACCTGCACGTATTCCCATGAGTTCCTCTCGCAGCTACTTGGCCATGCTGGCCGCCAGTCTTATTCTGATCTGGGTACCGATCGTCGCTGCCGTGGAGCCCATCACGCCCGGCACCAAACTGGAAACCCTGACCGTCGGGCAGACGACATACGCGCAAGTCCAAGTGCGTTCCTACAATGTCCGCACCCTCATGATCACGCACGCCGGCGGCATGGCTTCGATCCGTCTGCGGGATTTAACGCCGGAGTGGCAGGCCCGATTTAATTACGACCCCGCGGCGGAAGCGGCCGCCGACGCAGCCGATAAAGCCAGGCCGGCCCCCACCCCCGCGGTCCGCCACACCAAGCCGAATCAAGCCCAAAGCGTCTCCAAGTTCGACGCTTTGCTGCAAAAGTTTGGTCAACCCAGCGAAGTACAGCCGGAGGTCGATCTTCGTCCAAAATTTTTCGAGCTCGAACTCAACGTGAAAAACCAAGGCCACCGCCCCAGCTGCGCGGTCTTCGCCATCGTGAGTGCCCTTGAATTTCAGAATGCGGAGATTAACGGCAAAGCTGAAAAATTTTCCGAGGAATATCTTATCTGGGCCGCTAGTAAATCCGTACAAAAATTGCCATCTCTGAACACTCCAGCCAATTCCAATGACGACGAATATCTGGATGCCGGTTTTGCGCTCTCGGAAGTGGTCTCCGCCCTCCGCGCCTACGGCATCCCGCTGCAGGCCACTATGCCCAACACCTTCAGTCTGAAAAACAATGCCATCGAGGAACCCCCGCCCGAAATCGTCCAAGAAGCGCGCGCCCATCAACGGGTCTTCGCCCATCAACTCCCCGGCCGGGATCGCGGCACTCGGATCAACAACATTGTGCAGGCACTGAATAGCGGTTTACCCGTGCCCATCGGTATGGCTTGGCCAGACACCCGCGTAGTCAACGGTTATCTCAGTGGCCAAACAACGAACAGAGGATTTGGTCACGCCGTCACGCTGGTTGGCTACAAGTCGGCCACCGGCCGGATCGAAGACGCCTGTTTTATTTTCAAAAATTCCTGGGGCCCGAGGTGGGGTCAAGGTGGCTATGGTACTGTCACCTATAATTACCTTCAGCAACATCTCAACGATGCGGTATTGCTGGAAGTACAGCGTAACTAAACTTCCACCAGACGGAAATGGCGCCCGCTCACGATTCTCGTCTCCGTAGCTGCGCCGAAGTCATCGTCCGAATCGGTGTGAATCTCCAACCGGGCCAGCGTCTGCTCATCACTGAGCCCTACGAATTGCACGGCGTGAGTCGCGAAGCGAGCGCGCTGGTCGAGGCCGTTTCCACCATCGTAGTGGAAGCAGATTGCCCCGCACCCTCGATTGTCTGGGGCGACGCCTCTCGCTTACGGCAATATGCCGAGCAGGCCGACTGGCGTGGCTTCGCTCAACTCGTGTCAGCGCAAATGCAGCACATGAAATCTCATCTCGATGCCGGCGGAGCGTTTCTTTTTCCCCTCAGCAGTTTCCCTCGCCTAATGGATGGAATCGCACCGGAGAACGTCAGTGAAGTTCGCCGGATTGCCTGGGAACATTTCGGCCCACTCGTCCAACGTCTCACCGCCGGCGAAAGTCAGTGGACCATTATCCCCGCCCCCACTTCGACTTGGGCGGATGCCACTTTCGCCGAGCGACCCGAGGAACAACGCCTCAACGCTTTGGAAGAAACGGTTTTTTCGGCGATGCGAATTTCTACTGTAGGAGGAGCTTTATGCCCCGATCCATCGTGGTATAAACCCGCTCCTACATCCAATCCCCTGCACGCTTGGCAATCCCATCTGCATGCACTCGCACAATGGCGCGACGCACTGAATGCCCGCCGCCATAAATTTATTCGTTATCAAGGACCCGGCACCGATCTCACCGTGAAACTGCCGGCATCGCACCATTGGTGTACCGCGCAATTGACGACGAAAAGTGGCATCACGTTTGTCGCCAACCTGCCGACCGAAGAAGTTTTCACCGCGCCCGATCGCAACTCGGCCGAAGGCATCGTGCGCGTTTCCCGACCGATCAACTATGGTGGCGCCGTGATCGAAGGCATCGAGTTGGAATTCAAACAGGGGTGCGTGATTGCTGCCCGCGCGCGCACCGGCAGTAGATTACTCGAACAATTATTAAATACCGATGATGGCTCCAATCGCCTCGGCGAAGTAGCGATCGTCGGTAACCCAGCCGCGACTTCTACTCCCGACTCAGTCGGGACAGGACAGCCTCCTCCGCCCACCAATTGGCAAAACTCCGGTCGCCTGTTCTATCACACTCTGCTCGACGAAAACGCTTCGAGCCACATCGCGCTCGGCGAGGCCTATCGTTTCTGCAATAATTCGCCTTTTGCCTTTGGCTTGAATCGTAGTTTGGTGCATGTCGACTTGCCACTCGACGCCTGCGTCACGCTCGATTGAATTTTCCCACCACGCCCCGCGTCAAACCCACCGTGCCCGCGTCCGCTCCCCACCCTCCCGTCCTTGATCCGGAATTGCTGCGCCGCGCCCAGGCCGGTGACGAGGCCGCGTTCGGCACGATCATGCGAGCGCACTACGAACGCATTTTCCGGCTCGTGTACGCGATGGTGCGCCACGAGCACGACGCCCGTGATATCTGCCAGGAAATCTGGCTCACCGTTTGGAAACAATTGCCCAACTTCCGCGGCGAGGCCCAATTCACCACGTGGCTCCATCCCATTGCGACCCGACGGGCCCTCGACCATCTCCGCAAACGCCGCCGCTGGTTCGACCGTTTTTTGCCGTTCTCCACGAACGATTCCGCGATCGAATCGGCCCCGGAACCTGCCTCGGCCGACGACACGCGCCAAGCTTCCGAAACCACCGATCGCACCGCGCAACTCAAAACCGCCTTGGATTCCTTGCCGCCCAAGCTGCGCGTCGCGCTTGCTTTAAGAGAGATCGAAGGACTTTCTTATGAAGAGATCGCTTTAGCCACCGGTGTTCCAACCGGCACCATCATGTCCCGTCTTTATCACGCCCGCCGTCAACTCGCCCAACAGTTCAAAGGAAAATCCCTGCCATGAAAACCCTCCGCCTCCTTTTCCTCTTCGCCTCGTTCGTCGTCTGCACCACCTTCGCCCATGCAGCAGACCAAGCGCGCATCCAAGGCATTCTCATTTCCGCTTCGAACGACCACGGCGAAACGGACCGGCGCCTCTCGGCCTACGAACCGACCCTGAAACGCATTTTGCGTTTTGAAAGTTACCGTTTCCTCGGTGACGACAGCGCCTCACTGGCCGTCCCCGCATCCGGCCAGCTTTCGCTCGGAGATGGCCACCAGCTTGAAATCACAACCGAGAGCTCCGATGGAAAAAATATCCATGTCCGGGTGCGTTGGACACAAGGTGGCCGAACCTTGATGAACACCGGACTCGTCCTGCGTGCCGGCGTGCCTGCCGTCCTCGGTGGTCCTTCCACCGGAAATAAAGGCGAAGTCTACGCCGTAATCGTAATCGGCAAGTAACTGAAATCAGCCAGTTTACGCTGGCCGGAAATGAAATTGAATAAACCCAAAGCGAGCGACGTCTCAGAGTATGAACAACAACCTTGTTTAATATTATGAAAACAAAATTCACCGCTCTCGCTCTCTTCACCGTTGCCGCTCTTTCCCTCGCCCCCAAGCCTGCCGTAGCTAACGACAAAGGCTTGGCGATCGTGGGCGGTTTTCTCGGCGGTCTCATCGTCGCCAACGCCATCAATGACAGCCGGTATGACAATGCCTACGATCGCTCCGATACCACTGTCGTGGTAAGTGATCGCGCCGATCGTTGTGAAGATCGTTATAATCGCTACGATGATCGCTACGAAGACCGGCGCGAATCCGGTTTCTGGAAGGATGTCAGCGTCCAAGTCTGGGTGCCCGGCGTCTGGATCGTCGAGCGCAGCCGTCATGGCCGGTGCTATGATCGCTTTGTCAGCGGCCACTATGAAAGCCGCACCAACCGGGTGTGGGTATCCCATGATCGGCATGATCGTGATGGCCATCACGAAGACCGCGAAGTCAGTCGTGGTTACGGTCACAACCGCCGCTAAAGGCGAACCTGATTTGGAGTCGCCTGCTTGCAGGCGACTCCGCCCACTGCAAATCCCCCCATGAACTGCCGCGACATTGAATCTTTGCTCCTCGCCGAACGGGACGGCGGGTGGACCACGGCCCAGCGCGCCTCGGTCGAGGAGCATGTCGCGACCTGTACCATTTGCCGACAAGCGCGCACGACACTCACCGCTACGGTTGAGTTCATGCAACACGATGCCGCCAACGTCACGGTGCCCAATATCGAGGCAGAGTGGCGCACCCTGCGGGCCGAATTACATAGCACTCAAACCACGACAGAAAAAAAACGCCCACTCGCACCCATCATCCGGTTCGGCGCGCCCCTCGCCGCAGCGGCGGCGATCGCCTTGGTTTTCTTGCTCAATCGACTCCCGGCTCCCGGCACCGGCGGACTCGCCCCGGTTTCCGAGGTAGCGAGCGCTGAATATGTGGAAGCCGGCGATGCGGACGCCTCGACGATGGTTTACGTCGACAAGGATAGCGGCTGGCTCGTGGTGTGGGCTTCGGATAGCGGCAATGTCCAGAGCGGTTAGGATACTCGCTTCTGGATTATAGTTAGGGCGGATTATCCCGAATCCGCCGTTCATTTTGTATCTGCTCGTTAGGGATAACGCGCCCTACCCCAGAAATCCAAATGCTCATAATGCTTAATATTCGTCCGAAATCCCGCTCGCTCCCGGTCTGATTCCCTTTCATTTTCAGTTTCATATCCATTCGCTACCCTGAATCAAAAACTTGATATGAATATCCTTAAACTCGGCGCGCTCGCGCTTAGCCTCTGCCTCCTCCCGCTCTCCTCGCACTCGGCCGAATCGATCACAGTGAAGATCGATCCGACCAAAACCGGGGCCCCGATCAACCCCTTCATCTACGGCCAATTCATTGAGCATCTGGGACGCTGTATCTACGGCGGCATCTGGGCGGAGATGCTGGAGGATCGGAAGTTTTATTTCCCCATCACCGCGGATTATTCGCCATATCGGAGTTTGCAGGAC
>JANYCF010000275.1 GCA_025360455.1 Opitutaceae bacterium
GCCTTCTCCTTGAATTCCTTGGCGGCGTCGGTGGTGAGGGCGGGGGCACCGGGGGCTTTGTCGGTGGCGGCTGGTTCCGGATGAGGATGCGCGGATTTTCCGTGCGCAGCCGCTTTCACCGGAGCGACGAACTTCGGGGGAACGGTGGCCTTCACCGGAGCGACGGCCTTCTCGGCGGCATGCGGCTTGTCATGTCCTTTGGCGGCATGGGGGGCGGAAGCCTTCGGAGCGTGGTGAGCATGCTCCTTGTCTTTGGCGGACTTGGTGGGTGAGGCGGCTGGCTTGGATTTACTCGGCATATCAGAAGTGTTTCGACTTTAGTCGATTGGCGAAAGGGGCGGCGCGGTGGGACGACCTAGGACTCGAAGGTGAGCTTAGGTGGATTTTGGAGCTGTCGGGTGATGGCGGTGCGCTGCTTCAAAAGAGTGATAAGTGACGCGTCACCTATCGTGCCTTTCGAGGCTATTTCAAGTTCTATTTGCCTAAGTTGCGGTTCGAGGAAGCGATGCTGCATGGCGCGAAGGCCTTCGTTGGCGATTTTGGCCATATTTTCCTCGCCGGGGGAATCAAAGAGCAAGGTGGCGGCCAACGCTTTTTCCTCCTCTGTTTCAAGGAGTTGTTCCAGCGATTCTCGACCGGTCCAACCGTTGTGCTGCACTTCGGCCAGGATACGGTCGAGCAAGCGGCCGGGCAGGGAGGTGGCGATGATCCATTCGTGCGGGAGATGCTGACTTAGGCCGTGCAAAACGGAATCGTTGTGCAGACAAAGAAAAAGCAAGTGCGATTCCATGCCTTTCGTGTGGGCGTCGCGGGCATCGGCGGCGGGCGCGGGCGCGACGACCGGCGCGCCGGCCGGGGCGAAGCGGGAACCGGACTGCCGGGCCAGATAAGTGCGGAAATCTTTTTCCAGTGCGTTGGCGGGAATGCGGAGGTGACTGGAAATATCCTGGATGAAGCCGGTGCGCGAGACATCGGATTCGGCTTGGGCGACGATCTCGAAAAGCGTTTGGGCGGTGCGGGATTTTTGCTCGGAGCCGGCGGCCGCGGCGTTGGGCAACAACGAACGCACGGCAAACTCCATGGCGTTGAGGGAGGATTTTTTCACCTCCTCGTAGGCGGCGAGTCCGCGCTCGAGAAAAAGCAAATCAGGATCGAGCTTTTCTGCGCCCGCGAGCATGAGGAAACGCACTTCAAGACCGGCGCGCAGGGCCAGCGGGAGAAAACGCAGCGCGGCTTTCTGGCCGGCGCTATCGCTGTCAAAAAAACATTCCACCTGCGGATGATAGCGGCGCATCAGGACCAGTTGTCCATCGGTGATCGACGTGCCTTGAGGGGCCACGGCGGTTTTTAGGCCGACACTCCAGCAGCGCATGGCATCGAGTTGGCCCTCGACGAGGACAAAGGGATGGCCCTCGCCGGCATGGGTGCGGGCGCGGTCGAGATTGAAGAGCAAATGACTTTTCGTGAAGATCGGCGTCTCGGGCGAGTTGACGTATTTCGCCTCGTGCGAGGGATCGTCTTTCGGGGTCAGTTCCAATTGGCGGGCGGTAAACGCCACGACGCGCGACTGGTGATCGCGGATGGGAATCATCAAGCGGCCGCGAAAGCGGGGCCGCATGCCGCCAATCGTGAGCATGGCACCATCGCGGATGAAAAACAGGCCGCATTGGCGCAGTGCTTCTTCGGAGAATTTTTTTTGCAGCACTGCGCCGGCCAGGCCGCTGTCTTCGGGAGGGGCAAAACCGATCTTGAAATCGTCCGCGAGCTCGGGAGTGAAACGCCGGTTCTGCGTCCAGTAATTGCGGATGAAATCGCCGTGAGGATTCGTGGCGAGGAAGGTCTGCCGGTAGTAATCGGCGGCGACATCGTGAATATCGAAAATTTCCTGACGGAGCGAGCGTTCCTCCCGCGAGGGACCGCCCGTGCCTGCCTCGTATTCCAGGTTCACGCCAAAGCGTTTGGCGAGGGCTTCGGCTGCTTCCGTGAATTGCAGGCCCTCGGTTTCCATCACGAAATTCAGGATGTCGCCGGCTTTGCCGCAGCCGAAGCATTTGTAGAAACCTTTGTCGGCGGAAACGTGGAAAGAGGGGGATTTTTCGCTATGGAAAGGGCAGAGGCCTTTGAAGCGGTTGCCACCGGATTTTTTCAGCGAGACGGTACGCGCGACTACATCGTGGATGTTCACACGATGTTTCAGGTCTTGCAGACTGCGGGATTTGATAACGGGCACGGCGAGGGAAGCGGAGCGAGACACTGGGTCGCAAAAAGAATGGCGGGAAGATTAAACTTTTCCCTGACGCTGCGGTCTGTCAAGTTGCGCAGTTTGCGTAACAGAGGGAAACCTCCATCGTCTTTATTTCACTATGATCCTTTCTTCCATTCGAAATTTCCGCCTAACCGCCAGTTTTATTGCCGGGGCCCTGCTGGCTGGTCCGCTGGGGTGGGCCGCAGTCGAGGCCGCGCCGGCTCCGGTGGAAACGAGTAAACCTGCGCCACCCGCCCATCAGCCGGTATTCGAGTACAAGCTGCCGGATTTCGGTGATGCGTCCTATCACTCCGCCGTTGAACAGATGCTGCAGGAATTTGAAAAAAAGTCCGGGCATCAACTGGTGCCGGGCGTTAAAAAGAAAGTCGGCCTCAAGATCTACGCTGACTCCGGTCCGGGTTTGGCCACCCCGTTTCCCCTCATTCATGCGGTGATCGAGGCGCTGCAAAAACGCGGTTACACGAAGGAAAACATCTTTCTCGTCGGTCTGAATCCGCTGCGGTTGCGGCTCACGGGCTTTTTGCCCTCTTTCGCCTCGGGAGTCGGACCCTTTGACGGGCATCCGCTGTTTGTGCTCGAGTCGGGAAAATTCTATGATTCTTCTTGGTTTTACGACAGTCCGCTGCCCTCGAGGTTTGATCCAGTGATGAATGAGCAGGCGGTCAAGATCGCCGCCGGTGGCAAAAAAAACACCACCACCGAGGAAGATCGGAAGAGTTTTCTCGCCACGCCGCTGTTTATCGAAGCCGATTTTTGGATCAATCTTCCGGTGTATACGGATCATCCGGTGCTCGGGATCAACGGTGCCCTGGTCAACGCCACGCTGTGGAACGCGAGTAACACCTTCCGCTTCTTCAAGAGTCCCGCTACCGCTCCGGCGGCGGTCGCGGAGATGGCGGCTATCCCCGAATTGCGCGAAGGGTGGGCGCTGACCTTGGTGAGTTTGCAGCTCTATCAGTTTATTGGCGGACCTTATTTCAATTCGCTCTATTCAATTTCGGAACCCCGGCTTTGGCTGAGCGCCGATCCGGTGTTGCTCGATTCGCTCATGCTGGACCGCTTGAATGCCGCACGCAAACGCACGGGGTTTGATCCGATTGAGAGTGAGGAATCCCGCATGTTGGATTTTGCGCAGCAACTGGGTGTGGGTTATCGCGACACCGCCAAGGTGGAGTGGATCAAAGTGGGCCAGCCTTGAGGATCGGGTGCGCCGCTGGCTTTCCTGTAGCGCAGGCTTCCAGCCAGCCTCTTGTTCTGTCGGGAGGCTCATGGTTGTACAGCCGATCTGTGCAGGCTGGAAGCCTGAGCTCCTTTTCTCACGCCTGCTTTTCCAGCAGCGTAATAAAGTGCAGGCGACGGCCGAAGAGCCAGTTGACCCACCACGGATAGAGGCCGAGCGCCGTGACGGAGCGAACGGGCCTAAGTTTTAATGCGGCAAAAGCCGCCTGCCATTGAGCTTCCGACCAGTAGTTATAAGGCAGAGCTACCCCGTAGCGGGCATTGCCCACCCAATCCATAAAACGCAGCGTGATTCGGGCCGCCCAACCCTCGCGCGTATGATCCTTGATGATGATCCACCGGCGGCTCACCCGGACGGCCTCGCGCAGCAGCACCAAGGGATCTTCCGTATGATGCAGCACATCGATGAACATCACCGCATCCTTCGCGTCCGCCGCTTGCGGCAGGGTGGTGCCATCAAAAGCGAGCACAGGAATCACCGTGTGTTTCCGAATCAGAATATCGACGCCAGAAAGCGTCAGATCCGGGCGCTGATCCAGCAAGAGCTTTGCCACCTGGCCATCACCGCAACCGACATCCAGAATAGCTGCGCTCAGTGGGGCCAGCTCCGCGAGGTGGCGGGACAGAATCCTGACGCGGCGGGAGAGGACTTGGGCGGTGTGGTAATTGTCGATCAGCATGCGGGCATTCAGCTGCTAAACACCAATAGCCGGACTGTCCATCCCGAGATTTTCCCGGTGATTTTTCGCCGCTCCATGGCCGCGTTTAATTCGTGAAAATTCCCCTTGCCCCTCGGCCGGACGCGGCAAGGCTTCGACTCATGTCAGCCGCAGCCTATCTTCCGTTTCTGGTCCAAGCTGTCCTCGCCCTCGTCATCGTGGGCGGGGTGATTTTTGCCAGCCAGTTTTTGGGCCAACGCTTCAAACCGAATAAGATCAAGGACACCGCCTACGAATGCGGCGTGCAGCCCGATGGCATCACGCACACGCGTTTCTCGGTGAAGTTCTACGTCACCGCGATGCTTTTCATCCTCTTCGACATTGAAGTGGTGTTTCTCATCCCGTGGACCTTTGTCTATCGCGATTTTCTGGCGAACCATATCGCCATTCTCGCGCCGATGCTTTTCTTCCTCGGCGTACTGGTACTCGGATTGTACTACGAAGTGAAAAAGGGTGCACTCGAGTGGGAAAAGTGAGGCAATGCCTCACGTTCTATTTTGCAGATCATTGTGGCCGAGATCATGTCGTCACGGTTATTCTGTATGATTTGGCCTGATTGCCCGAAAAAACTGATTCCTCATGCGTCTCGATAAATTTATTACCCGCAGCCGTGTCGTTGATTTGGCGAACTTGGAAATGGAAGGTGCGCTGGAAGAGTTGCTCAACCTGACGATCGACCGGTTTCCGGATCTCGATCGTGATGTCCTGTTGAAGGGATTGTTGCGCCGGGAAAACACGATGACGACTTATCTCGGGCTCGGGGTCGCGTTGCCGCACGTCCGGGCGAAAATGTCGCGGCGCTACGTCCTCGCGGTGGGGCGCAGCCATCATGGTATCCAGTATGATGGCGCGAAGGAAAACGAGCCGGTGCGGCTCGTCATCATGCTCATCGCGGGGGAGAAGACCCGCGACTACTTGCAGGTGCTGGCCTCGCTGGCGCGGTTGCTCCGTGAGCAGGATTTTATTGATAGCCTTGTGCGGGCGCCGGATCTCGACGCCCTTTATGAACTGCTTTTCGCCGGCTTGGGTGGCATTGCCCCCAAACCCGCTCCGTCAGTCCAGAGTACGGTGAACCGCATTATTTTCCTGCAGGCGGAGAAGATCGCGCGGGGCACCGGTTGCCGAACCGTGATGATTTTTGGCGATGCCTTTTCGGGCAGCTTCGAAGCCCCGCGGTGGGCTCCTTTCATTAAAACAGTGCTCGTGACTCGCAATTTGGCGGAAGCGGAGGACCATCCCGGACGATACTCCGATACCATTCAGGTCCGCTCCTTCTCCAACCAACGGCTCGCCCAGTTGCGCAGCGCGGTGCTCGTCGCTTTGACGCGCGGTCTGATTAAGTTCTCCGGCCGCGTCTGCTGCGTGGGTGGTATCGCGGGCAGCAATCAATTCGACACCGTGGTGGTGGTGGATGTGGAGAAAGAATTTCAAACCTTGCTCACGGGGCACGCTGACTTGTTGCCGGACGACGTGAAACCGGAGGTGCTCGAGCGCGTGATTAGCGTCGCGACAGAGTTGGCGGTGGAAGGCCGGGAGGGCCGGCCCGTCGGTTGTCTGTTTGTCCTGGGTGACAGCGAAAAAGTCGAGCGCACCACGAAGCCGCTCGTGCTTAATCCCTTTTACGGCTACAAGGATGAAGAGAGAAATATTCTCAATCCCTTCATGGATGAAACCATCAAGGAGTTTTCGTCCATCGACGGGGCGTTTATTATCCGAGGTGACGGCGTGGTCGAAGCGGCCGGAGCGCTCATTCAGGCGGCAGACCGTAATCATGCGTTGCCCGGCGGACTGGGCTCGCGCCACGCGGCGGCCTCGGCGATTTCTTTGGCCGCGGACTGCATTGCTATCGTCGTTTCTTCCAGTACCGGGCAAGTCACACTCTTTCGGCGAGGCGTCATGATGCCCTTGTCGGAAAAGAAGGTAATGGATTGAAGGAGCGGGAATTGCCGGGATGGGCGTGGGCCGGGAAGGAATGGAGCGCGGTCTTGGGCTTTAGCCGGAGTGGGACTGACGAGGGGGTGGGCACGAACCATCTTTGACTAAAAAAACTTTAGGGTTGCGCAGGGCAGGGCGGAAGCTTTTGTCTCAACGTTTAACCCATTTAAGTCATGAATGAAACCGTCATCCTAGAGTGCACTGAAGCCCGTAAAGAAGGTAAACCTGTCTCGCGTTATCTCACGAAGCGCAACAAGAAGGTTCTCACTGAGCGTATCGAGAAGAAGAAGTACAATCCCTTCCTCAAGCGCCATACACTCCATAAAGAGATCAAGTAAGCCTCGCGCTTAGCTCCCCTTTGTCGGCCGGTCTTAGGACCGGCTTTTTTATTTTCGGAGGGGCAATATCTCGAAGAGTTTTCCGGCTTGGTTGAGTAGCGGCGAGTGCCAGCGAGCCGAAGAAAGACCACTCGCTGGCGCTCGCATCGCAATTATTTTTAAGGGCCGGCCCTTGTGGCCGTGCCGCAGAGAGTGCGATCCGGCACGTCGGCAAGCGACGGCCCTACAGCCATGAAACCCAAGGTAATAAAAACTGGGATGCTCCACTCGCTGGCCCTCGTGGCTTCCAGCTATTTATTTCTTCGCTTGATCGGGCTGCGTCGTCACGCCCGTCGCCCCGGTGCCCAGTTGGGCCCGACGGCTGGCGCGCCATGAATCGCGATGTTTGCGGATCCAGTCTAATAACGCGCGTTCGAAGCCGATATCATAGCCGAGCCGTTCCGATTCCATCCACTTGTGCTTCAGGATCTCTTCCCGCTCGGCGAGGAATTCCTGGTATAGATTCGACTGTTTGACGAAATCTTTGCCGCCTTTGGCCTCGGTTATATTGGCAGTCATGGGGTGGGGGCTCAGCAATAGTTCCGTGAAGGAAAATTTAAACCTGCAGGCATGGGCAAGGGATAAAACATGGGTGACGGCATCCAAGTAGGCGGGACTTTGCCTCGCTGTCAATAAGTCGAAAGCGCGAAGAATTGAGGACTGTTCTATTTCTGGTTATATCTTTAGCCGGGCGAGCAGGGTCTCGCCGATGGTGCGGAATATCTCGGCTGGTCGGCTGGTCGGTGAGTTGACCACGATCGGCAAACCGCAATCCCCGCCGGCCCGGATTTCCGGGTAAAGCGGCACCTGGCCCAGCAAAGTCGTGCCGAGCTTCTCGGCGGTGATAGCGCCGCCGCCTTCGCCGAAAAGATACTGTCGATTGCCGGTGGCGTCCTCGAACCAGCTCATGTTTTCCGCCACTCCGAGCAACGGTACATTCACTTTTTGAAACATCAGGCCGCCTTTGCGGGCGACATTGGTGGCGGCGAGTTGCGGGGTGGTGACGAGCAAGGCACCATCGAGCGGCAGCGTTTGCACGAGGGAAAGCTGGGCGTCGCCCGTGCCCGGCGGCAGATCAACCAACAGAATATCGAGCTCACCCCATTGCACGTTTTGCACGAATTGCTGGATGGTCTTCATGATCATCGGACCGCGCCAAACCACGGGCGTATTGTCATCGACCAGGAACCCCATCGACATGACCTTCACGCCATGGCGTTCCAGCGGCATGAGATTATCGCCCTCGATTTCCGGGCGGCCGGAAATCCCCATCATCAACGGCACAGAAGGCCCATAGATATCGCAATCCATCAGGCCAACCCGGCCGGGGCGGCCTTGTTTTTCCAACAACTGCGCCAAAGCACAGGCGAGGTTCACCGCGAAAGTGGATTTGCCCACGCCTCCCTTGCCCGAGGCGATGGCGACGGAGCGCTTAATGCCCGGAGGTGCGGTGCCGCCACCGACGCTCGTGCTGCCCGGTTTGGGGGCGGCTTTGGCGGCGGATACGGCCATTTCGATGATGACCTCTTTGACTCCGGGCTGGGCCAGCAGGCATTTTTCCACCTCGGACTTCAGCATGATCGGCAATTTCGGATCGGACGTGGTGATCGCGAGCGAGACCTTGGCGGTGCCGTCGGCAAACGCCGCCGAACGCACGAGTCCGAAGGAGACGATGTCCCGGCTGAATCCGGGGTACTTTACTTGCTGGAGGGCTTCTTTGATGGAATCGGCAGTCACGTGATGGGTGATGGAAAATTTTTTAAAGAAAACGGTGGTTTGACCTTGTGAAGAGACGGCCCCGAGTAAACAAAAACCTACGAACGGTGTCAGTCATTAATCCACCCGCCCTCTCCATGCAGAAAATCTTCAGCTTGATTCTGGCTTTCGCTCTCGGAGCGACGGCTTTTGCCCAACGCGATATCGGCATCGTCGATGTCAAAGGTGACACCCTGACCATTCCGGTGACCGTCAGCTCCAATAACCCGGAGCTGCAAAATCTCGCCCTCACCGCGTTCGGGACCCACGGACGTTATCGGGTAGCGACGAACGGCGCCTACGGAATCACTTTCAACGCCGTCGGTGGCAACCAAGTCACGGTCACGATCACCAAGGGCAGTGCTGGTGCGGCTGTCCACAGCGAGACGGTGTCCGGCACCACTCTCCGCAATGCCTTGTTGCGCGCCGCAGATGTTGCGGTGTTCAAGACGAGCGGCCTGCGCGGATTCTTTGCCGGTAAACTTGCCTTCGTTTCTGATCGCGGCGGCCAGCAAACCATTTTCACGAGCGATTTATTTTTCGGTGAAGTGCAAAGCCACCCGGTTCAGGGCAAACAAATCATGGGGCCACGGTGGGCGCCGGATGGCTCAAAAATTCTTTTCACCAGTTACCGCACCGGGTTTCCCGATATTTACGTGCTCGATCTGCATTCGCACCAGCTGAATGTTTTCGCCAGTTTCAAGGGCACCAACAGTGGCGCGCGGTTTAGTCCCAACGGCAGTCAAGTCGCCATGGTGCTTTCCGGTGAGGGTAATCCCGAAATTTATGTCGGTAATCCGCAGGGCCGACAGGTCAAACGCCTGACTAATAATCAATCCGTCGAAGCGTCCCCGGCCTGGTCGCCTGATGGTTCGCGTCTGGTCTTCACCTCCGATGCGGCCGGTGGCCCGCAGCTGTATGTCATGTCGGCTGGCGGCGGTGCGATGACCCGCTTGAGCACCAACATTTCCAAGTATTGCGCCGAGCCCGATTGGAGCGCGGCGGATCCGAAGAAAATCGTCTTCACCGCCGGCGTGGGTCGGGGCTTCCAGTCCGCCGTGTATGATTTCTCCGGTGGCGGCGCCAAAATTATCACGAAGGCGCCGATGGATGCGACCGAGCCCGTCTGGCTCGCGGATGGACGGCATTTCCTCTGCACCTTCCGCAGTGCCACCTCGCGTGCGATTTACCTGGTTGATTCAGAATCAGGCAAAGCCACCCGCATCAGCCCGGCCTCGCTGGGTAATGCGTGGAGCGCGAACTGCCTCGCGCAGTGAGCTGATATTATTTTGTAGGAGCCGGCTTGCCGGCGACAAGGACGTTCACTTCCGGTGCATATCCTGAGTCGCCTGTAAACAGGCTCCTACAAGTTAAACTAATCGCGGCCTTCCCCCACATGAAACTTCTCTTCATCGGCGATATTGTCGGCAAGCCCGGGCGCGAGATCGTGTGCGCGCAGGTGGCGAAATTGCGCGCGCAGCACGGCCTGGATTTTATTATCGCCAACGGCGAAAATGCCGCCGCGGGTTCCGGTATCACCGCGTCGATTTGCAAGTCACTCCTCGAAGCGGGCGTCGATGCCATCACCCTCGGCGATCACGTGTGGGATCAGAAAGGGTGGGAGAATGATATTGCCGGCTTTGACCGGGTCTGTCGCCCCGCGAATTTACCCGCGATCTGCCCGGGCCGAGATCATCTCGTGCTGGAGAAAAATGGTTTCTCACTGCTGGTTTTCACCGTGCTCGGGCGGAATTTCATGGGACCGAAAGTGGATTGTCCGTTTGCAGGCGCGGATGCATTGTTGAAAAAGCACGAAGGGAAGTTTCAAGGAGCGCTGGTTGAAGTCCACATGGAGGCCACTTCGGAAAAACAAGCGATGGGCTGGTATTTGGATGGACGCGTGACCGCGGTCCTCGGCACGCATACGCACGTGGCGACGGCTGATGCTTCGCTGCTGAAAAAGCAGACTGCATTCATGTGCGATGTAGGCATGACCGGGCCGCATGAATCCGTGCTGGGTCGGGAAATTGAGCCGGTGCTGGGTCGGTTTCTCGATGGCATGCCGCGCCGCTTCGAGGTCGCAACGGGTGATAACCGGCTCTCGGGTGCGATCGTGGAATTTAATATGGCCGGCCGCGCGGAGAAAATTGAACAGATCTACGTGAAGGGATGAGTGGATAATTGGGTCCGGGATTTGGGGTCTCGGGTTTGGGTGGGACTGGTGTGCTGTCGCCGCGTTGGAAGACGCAGACCGAAACGGTGTGGGTTTCGCGGGCGTATGAAAACCACGTGGTCGCTGTGCTCCAACGCGGCTACCAATCCAAGAAAATTCTAGGGACACCGAGTGAATGGAAAAGACTCACCGAGGACACAGAGTAATAGCATTTGCTGTGAGCATTTGGACTTCTGGCGGTAGGGCGCGACCGCTGGGCGCGCCGTAATGACATACGCGGACGGCCCAGCGGTCCGTCCCTCCCTTAGTCCAGAACTCTAGCGTAATTGGCATAAGCACGGCAGGCGAGCCAGTGAAGGTGCCCGCGAAATACGTGAAAGACGCGAAAGAGGAAAACCAAAGTCGGGAGCTGCCACTCATTTTCCGCGGATAACGCGGATCAAGGCACGGATAAAAGGCGGGTGGATTGCTGGCTGGTGTTTTATCCGCGAAAGCCCGCGATCCGCGGGAGAATGGTATTTTCCAATATGAGAACGAGTAGGAGATGAGAACGATTTACTCTTCCTTGTCCCAGACGTTGTTTCCTTCTCTTCTTTTTCGCGTGATACGTGTGTTTCGCCGGCGACGCTCGGGAATCACGGGTCGGAGATCCGTGCCACACACTCTCTCACGCCATCACGACTTGAATGTGCGTGTCGAGGCGGGTGAAGAGGAAGGTGCGCTGGATGTTGGGATTGCTGATCACGGCCGTGGTCTTGGCGTTGGCTTTCTTTGCTTCCTTGTAGAGGGAAACCACGAGATTTAAGCCGACGGAATCGATCATCTTCGCGGCGGTGAGATCGAGCTTGAGCGTGGTCCAGCCCGAGGATTTGACCGCGGCGGATTCGATGATGGCCATAATTTCTTTTTTGGCCTGATCAGTATTGGTGCTGAGCAAATCACCGGAGAAGGTGAGTTGGAGCGATTTTTCGGAGGGATTAAGCAGATGATTAATCATGGGAGGATTGGGTCGGATGGTTGTTTATATTAGTAGCGAAAATCGAGAATCAGCTCCGCGCCGTTGCGGTTGGTGGTCATCTGGGTGGCGAGTCGGTTGATGAGACTCAGGCCGCGATGCAGGTCGGCCAATTCATCGTCCTGTTCGTGGGGTTTGCGGGTGAAATCGTGTCCGGGGCCGGGGTCACTGATGATGGTGCGCAGCGTGCGTTCCGCAGGATTGACCGTGATCGAGAGTTGGCCCTGCAATTCGGGACGGCCTTGGCAACCGTGGAGCAATGCATTGATCATGGATTCA
>JANYCF010000395.1 GCA_025360455.1 Opitutaceae bacterium
GAGAGGATCTGTTGAAAGGACGACTTCGATGCGCTGGTCGAGCGCCTGGTGACGCTCACTGCGGCCCGCAGCGAAGAGGAAGCAAAGGAGGTCGATGGCACCGTGCTTCAACTCATTTTTGGCGAGGATGGCGGAGAGTGAGGCCTGGGCTGCAGCTCAAGCTCCGCATCGATCATCGCAATTATCGTCTCCATGCGTAAATCGTGTCCGATGCCCTTGAAAAATCCGGAAAGGTCGGGGTTATCGTCGTCCTTGTTGATCTGGGTGTTTAGGGCGCCCGTTGTCTTCTTCTCAAACCAACGTAGACCCATGATTGGGTTCACGGACGGATTGAGGTGGCACTCTATACTGGTTTCCGGAGGTGTGGCGCGAGCAATGTGCGCGTGCTTTTTAATGTCGGTTACCACGTCGAGTAGCATCCGGCGGTCGCGCTGAAACGATTCCTCGACCACTACATGCAGCTGCCGGGCGATGGCGCTGTAGGTATGCTGAGCACGGTTTACTTCGGCGAGGAGCCGTCCGATCAGGCCGTCAAGTAGGCCGGTATCGATCTGGTACTCGCGAGCGAGCTTCTGGCTGTGCTCAATGAGGAGGCGGAGATTGTCCACGTCCTCCGACGACCTGAGCATTTTCTGGAAGCCGAAGAAGGAGCGACCTTCGTCCGAATCCTTCAGCAGGTCGACCGCATCGAGTGCGGACTCCAGAATGTCACCCCGGGACCGCTCTTGGCCGAGATAGAGGCTTTGAATGTCGTCTCGTTGACGACGGAAGGAGTCTTCAACCAAGCGAAAGTCGGTCAAAAACCTGTTGGTCATGTTGATCAGATCGAAGACGCGGGACTTCGTCGCGGTTTTGTCCAGCGTTTGCGGTTTACCGGTCTTCCGGAGTTCGGAAATTTCCGCATCGATTCGGTCACGCTCGGCCTTCAATTGTTTTTCCCGAACCTTTGGGTCAGTCTGGGTTTTTTCGGCCAGCTCAGTAAGGGCGCTCCATATTTTTGAGAAATTTGATTCAGTACCTACGAATGACCGGCGGTTTTCGGAGAGATGCTGTTCGACAAATAGAATGTCCTGTTCGGTGTAAGCCGTGAGCCTGTAAACATAGGCTCCTTCCTTTTCGCTGTATTGGCGAGAAAGCCATCGGTTTTTACACCAGTCTTCGATATAAAACTTTGCCGAGTTAGTTGGCGCTTCGTCCTCCCAATCACTCTGGGCGACTTCGTTCTCGATGAATGACTGCCACCAGCTTTCCAAGCGCTCTTCAGGCACGACATCAATCTGCTCACTGCGAAACGATTTGTGGAAAAATGAGAGAAAGACACCAGCATGTCTTTTGTGGAGAAGGCTGAGAGTGGGTGAGGTGTCTAGATTAAAATACATTCTGCTGGGGGCGTTTTTTTAAACGTTTACCTCGCGTTAGTGATATTTGGTCCAGCCGACTCTTGACGACATCGATAATGAAGTCCTCCAAGTGGGAGTGGGCCGAATCAGATTTTTACCTTTTAACAAAGTTACCTCGCTGAGATGGATTTCTTCCGATGTTGTGCTGCGGCTCATTATTTTTGGAATAGAATCCTGCTGATTGAGTTCGAACCACCTTTTTACCTGATATTATGCCCATCCCACATTAGACATAACATATATTGTGCGTTAAGTCGATTCGAAGGCCCTTGCCAAGAGGCACTTGGTGTTTTGGTCAAAGCATCGGCTTTATGGCATCTAATGTCCTGCAAATTACCCCGGCGAAATCCCGCCAGCTCTGGCTGCATCTGAGCACTGACGACATCGTAAAACAGCTTAATTTCTCCAGAAAGTTAAAACCCGCCAAACGCCTTCCGGTGTTGGCGGGGTCTTTATTGGGAGGCGGAAAATGATGCCCATTTTCGACCTTCAGGAAGGCACTGAATGCGACCGCGCAGCGGTCGCTTCGGTGCCTTCCCTTGGTAATACTACGGATTTAACTTCCACCGTTAATGCTCAACAACTTACAGAACTGCCACCCCCAACGACAGTAAAAGCTTGGTATTTAAGGAGTTTTGCACGGGAATTGCTCAAAAAAGCAGGTTTGGAGCGTCGAATGAGATATTGCGGCGCGAAGCTTCAAACGAGGCTTCAGGGGGTCAGTATTTATCGGCGTCCAGATCGGGTTTATGGACGGGTTGGCGGGGTCTGCATGTGTGGCCAAAGTCTGGCTTGTCCTGTCTGTGCTCCGCGCATCGCCGCGTTCCGTGCCGCTCAGGTTTCCGAGTGCTATAAACGGGCAATTACGGGGGGATTTCAGGCGAAATTGTGCACTTTCACCCTTCCCCACTCGTCCAATACACCGTTAAGCGTTGAAATTCAGGTGTTTCAAGCGGCATGGAAGCACTATCAGAACGGTAGAAAGTGTATTGGCCGGGAAAAGGATTCTTTGGGCAATCATCTCGCCCGGGAAGTCACTTGGGGCGAATTACACGGTTGGAATTATCATCAGCACCAACTGCGTTACGACAAGCCCGGGACGTATAACGATGACTTGAATCGGGCGCAATGGCTGGCCGCTCTCGACTACGTTGGCCGGTTGCGGTCCGGTGCTGATCGGCACGCATTTGACGCGGGTGTGGTTGGCTCTGAGGCCGGGGCTCGCTACGTGGCGAAGCTCTCGACTTCTGTCGAAGCACAGGCGCGGAGCATTGGCTCTGAAATTGCGTCGAGTGCCACGAAGGGCCGCAACTTCGCCTCTCTGCTGCTCGCGGCCACACAGGGCGATTTAACGGCCGCTAAAACTTGGACTGAGGGCGTGGCCTACGTGACGGCCAAGAAGGTCTCCTCTGTGCGTTGGTCGCGTGGTCTGCGCGATGCGGTGGGCATGGGCGAAGACAAAACTGACGCTCAAGTTTCACAGGAGGAAGTTTTGAAAACTGATGAATTTCTGGGCGCTCTTCTGCCGTGGCAGTGGCGCGGAATTCTCAAATGGCGCGCTGAGTTCCCGCTCGTGATTGCAGCCAACAACGGCGCGGACGCCGTGAATCATTTTCTCTCGGGGCTCGACCTCGGGAGCTTGAACGAAGAACCCCCGACTGCCGTTCAAACACCCATCAAGGGGGATTACGCATATGCTCGTCTACAAAGCCCAATCAGTCATCAGCGCCCAACCCATCACGAACAAACTCTACTCGTTTAAAGACGACAAGGGCGCCCAGCGTGATGGTTCCTCGATCTATTCTGACGTTACGGTTATTTCCATCAGCGGGGCCGTTGCGGTCATCCGCATGAAGGGAAAAACGGAGGACGACGTGAAACGCAAGACCGCCAGCCTTACGGTCGGCAAGCCCGCCGAAATCGAAATCAAGGGCATGGAGGATTCCGCGCGTGGCGTTCTTGTCCTCAACGCCTGAACCAAATGGATTCTGAACTTTTGTTCTGGTTCGTCGTGGTGGGTACGGTGGCGTACCTGCTTGGCGGGATCAGTGCGATTTTCAGAAACCGAAATACTCGGTGAGCAATTCCGCTCATCTTAAACCAAGGAACAACATGAAAAATTACCTCAAAGTAATTCTCACTGTCCTCGCTCTGCTGCTCGGTGCTACGGCTGCTCACGCTGCTGTTGATGCCGACATTACGGCGATGACGAACGATGCCACTACCGTTTTCACTGCCGTCAAGGCTGTGAAGATTTCGGTGGTCGGTTTCCTCATCCTGCTTAGCTTCGTTAAGCTGGTGAAGGGCCGCTAATCGCCCGCGGGGAAGTCACTAACCCGCTCCTTTTCTTATGAGCACACAAGCCATGGCCCTGGTTGTTCTGGGCATGATCGCGGCGCATCTGCTTATGCGGGCCCTCCGTAAAACCACTTGATTCGATGAAAACTAAAATTGCTTTTTTCCTGTCTCTCTTTTGCGCGGGCGTTTTGCCCGCTGCTTTCACTACCGTCAGAACTTTGACCGCGACCACGGCACACGGCTACTCTGTCACGGCACAAATTCAGGCCCAAGGAAACATCTGGCAAGTGGTAGCGATCGCAACCGATGCGCCTGCGAATTCTGACACTCCGCTGCAAACGGGTTCTTGGAATGTCTCCGTTAACGGCGTTGGTATCGGTGATTATCTTACGGCGGCACAAAGTCCCTCGACGGTGGGCGTCGGTGATGGTCTCGAATTCTCCGAGGGGGACGAACTCGTCCTTGAGGTCGAATCATTGCACCAGTCAGCGGATAGTGTTTTTAGTGAAAGAAAAAACGCGGCGGTCTATTCCACGATGCCTGCACCGGGACCTTCGGGCACGGCGAACAGTGTCACTTTTTCGATTCCTTACAACGGCACCATTTACACCAAACACTACGTTGCCTATCAGAATGATCTGGCTGTAGCATTCTTTACGCACGCCGCTGGAGCCGCTGCGACTTCCTTTGTCGTTGGACCGTTGCCCCTTGCCGCCCCGGTTACGCTCTTCCTGATTACTGGCGGCTCCGTGGGCGATGATGGCACTGATACGCCGGTTATCACTCCTTTGACTGAATTGACTGGTGTGAACACAGGAACGCCGGTGGCTGGAGGAGTCACGGTCAACAACACGAGCAACCCGCCAACCACGAAGCCAGTTAATGAAACGCCTTCCACGCCTACGGTCACAACCACCGGCGGCGGCATAACTCTAACTCCTCCTACTACGCCGACCGGTACCACGGCGGCAAATAAAACGGATATCATGACGATGGGCAACCAAGTGACGGCGGCAATTCAGGCGGCTGACACTCGAGCAACGGCGGGGGCAAATTTAACGGCAACAGCTATCAACGGCGTAATCACTGCACAAAATAAAACGGTCGCTGCTCTGGATCGATTGAACGCCAAAAGCAGCGGCACCGATATGACGGCCACCAATAATTTACTTGGCACCGGCAACACCAACACGGCGGCAATTAAAACGGCGGCGGAAACATTGGTCACGAATGACGCGGCAAGAAAGATCTGGGATGATGCCCGCAAAGCAGAGGCCACGGCGGCGGCGGCCGGTGGTCAAGCCTCTGGCACGAATGCCCAGGGGACGGCAGTCACGACGATGACCGGGGTCATTCCGGTGCACTCTTTTCAGGATGCCAGCCCCGGGGCTCCTAATTTTTTTCAAATCACAATTCCCGGTCGTGGCGCGGTCGGCGGAAACGACATTTTAAATCTAAACCCTTTTGATTCACCTGACACTTCCGGCGTGGCCACCTTTATTAAGGCGGTCGCCGCAGTGTTGGTTTCCGGCTTCTTTACGTGGTGGGCTTATGGTCACCTCGCGCAATACGTGATGTTCTCTTCGTTACTGCAACCGGCCAAGGGCAACACCGTGGCCGGTTCGGGCGGGCAAGTCACTTCGGCGCTGGTTGCGGCTTGGATGACTCTGGTCCTGCTGACCCTGCCCACGGCTATTTCTGCGCTGTGGACGGCTGCACCGCTGCTGCCTAGTGGCTCGGCTATCAATCCGTTTGCCGGTGGTACAGACAGCTATAGTCAAGGGGCCCTTTATTTGCTCTATGGTTTTTTGCCGATGGTGACCATCACCACGGCGCTGACCTCGATGTTTGTCGTTCAGCGAGGCGGGCTGATTGTTTATTTCGGCACGGCGGCGGCTGTCCGTTGGTTCATTGCCTGACATGAAAATCTTGCTGTTCATTTGCCTGTTTCCGGTGTTGGTCTCTGCCTCGGTTACCGTGGCCAACAATACGGACGTTGCTTTGTCGGTTTACGGTGGAGTGAATGGTTCGGTCAGCTTTGGCACCACGGCAACAAAAACCTCTATGGTCTTTAATCTCCCGGCGACAGGGGGGAATATCATTTTTCTCTATTCAGGAGCGGCGCGTTATTCTCTGGACGTCGTTGACGGTGCGTTTGTCGCGATCAATCCCACCTTTGAGATTTCGTACTCTGCGCCCTCCTTCGTCTGGCTGGATTACTTTAAATTGGGCTTCAAAATCCAAATGGTTTTTGAACTTTTCGGCTTCCTGATTCGCCTTGCGGGACTGCTGCGCAAGCCGACCGGCTCCGAGCTATGATCCGGCTATTTCATGGGCAAGTCCGCTCCGGCAAGTCGTACCACATGTGGTGTGACGGCGTGGAAGAATTGCTTTACGGCAACCGTATTGTGGTCACGAATCTGGTCGTCAAATTGCCCGAGCTGCACGCGTATCTGGAAAAACGTTCGCCCGGCAATCGCATCGATCTGCATCGGCGTATCCGTCACCTGAGCGATGAGGAAGCGAAACGCTTCTGGCTGCATCATGCGCCGAATGAAGACACGCCCGACGTTTCGGAAAGCGACGAGGGCAAAGGCATTTTCCCCGACTTCAACCCGCGCAAAGAAGCGCATCCTGAGGGCACTTTGTTTTTGATCGATGAGGCGCAAATTCTTTGGGACTCCCGTTCATGGATGAAAAACGGCCGTTCACTTTCGTATTACACCCAACAGCATGCCAAGCTGAATGATGAAGTCATTATGACGTGTCAGGTGTTGAAACACCTCGAGGGCCGCATTCGTGACCTCGGCTCTGAATATATCGAGTGTACGAATTATTCTCTGCGGCGTATCCTGACTTTTTTTCGTTTGCCGGCCAAGCTCCGCACTGAGACGCGTTATAAGTGCCCGCCTTCGCCCGTCGACCGCAACACGGTTGCCGCGCTTAATCTCGAATTGGCGAACACATATGAGACGATGGCCGGGGTCGGTATCAAGGGCCGCAAGCTGCCAGAACGAAAGGATTTCAAGGGCCTACCGGTGTACTGGCTTGCGGTGCCTGCGCTCGTGCTCCTCGTGCTGATGACCTACATTCCCGACAAGTTGAGTGATATGCTTGCGCATTTCACCAACGCGAAAAAGTCCGAGCAGGGGTCTGGGGCGAAGGGAGCCCCAGTTAGGCAGGACGGCTCGCCGCCTGCCGTGGTACTCGCGGACGTTCCGACCGGAAGCCGGTCGGGGGCGGAACGTCCCAGCGGTGAGTTGGCGTCCTCGGAAGTTGCCACCCCCACCCCGTCAACAGCCTCCGACGTAGAATTCCCGAAGAAAGCAAAACCTCAGCTTACCGGTTACGTGGTCGCTCGTGGCATGGTTAATTTCGTTTTTTCTGACGGGATGGTTTTGACTGAACAAGATCCCGAAATTAAATCGGCCATCATGACCCGGCATACTTTGCGCCTGAAAAACGGCGTGGTTTATTTTCTACGAGAAACCCAGCCCAAAGCTATTTCTCCCGTTCTTCCCCCCGCTAAAACGGCTTTACCGATCGAAGAAACGGCCCTTGCGACAACTTCAGAAAAAGCTGACGCAAAGGAAAAGGTGGTCGCTAATATTTCTGATTCGTCGTGGGAGATGGACAAAGACGGCGTTAATCGTCTGCGGCCGGGCGTTGAGAACAAATCTTTCACCCTTCCCAAATTCAGCCTCAAATGACGCCTCCTCGTTGGAAGTGGACCCTTACCCCTCCCCAGCCTGTTGAAGCCTCCAGCGTGCCCGCAATCCTGCGTCAGTGGCATTCGGCGGCGAGACTTGGACTCGAATTAAAGTCTCTTGAGAAGGACGGCAAGCCGGTCAGTCCTCGCACGTTGATGCTGTTGAATATCTGGATCGGTTGCGGCGGTGCCTTCAATGCTTCACGCCAAGACTATTTCGAAGCGTGGTCACGGCTGGAGAAAATTCTTAATTCGCAGTTTCGCTCGGTTCGTCGGAAGGCCGCCCGGAAAGGCCCTTGAACATATCTTGCGGGATGGCGTGCAAGGCGCGGGTGGCATTCTCCCGCTTCAATCGGGCAATCGCTCCGATCCATAAACGGAGGTATTCCGTACGGTCCAAATTCGCGGCGCCAGCGAGATTGTCGATTTCTTTAAGGACGTTCGGTTTGATACGAAATTGAAGCAAAGCGGATTTCATTAGTAAATATAACCTATATTTAGGCCGTTTAATAGAGACAATCGATATTGACTATCTTCATTTGTCATCAGACACATATTCCTGTCATCGGAACGACCACAACATATATTGTGCGTTAAAAGTGGGATCTTTTTCTATCTACGAATGAACTATGGTTACAGTTATTACTACTCACTGTGCCGGACCCCAGCGTGTGGTCAGCGGATAATAGATAAACAATGGCTTACCGACCACGTCTTTCTCCGGCACGAATCCCCAATAGCGACTGTCTTTGCTGCGTGGCGAGTTATCCCCCATGGCGTAGTAATTGTGTTCGGCAACTTTGACGATTTGTCCGGCGGCGAGCTCACGGGTAGCGTTATAGCCGGGATATTTGCCATCGCGGTGGGCATTGCGATTAAAAGCAGCGGCTCCCGTAATCGGCTGACCATTTCTCAGGAGCACGGGTTCTTTAACCTCAAGGGTATCACCAGGTGTTCCTACCAATCGCTTAATGTAATATTGGCGAATTTGGGCGCCGCGAGCGTCTTTCATTTCCGGACTGTCGATATTTTCGGTTTTGAAAACAAAGCCCTGTCCCACTTTGGGTGAAAAGAAATTATAGGTGATACGATCAACAAAAAGCAGATCTCCCGTAAGAATATCAAAGGTGACGATTTTATCGCCACGATTGACGTGTTGTCCGACCGGCACCCAGTACACCCGCACATCCTGTCGCTGGCCACCGTTGGTCATGGACATAACAGAGCTTTCTAGTTTCTGGCCCGTCTTGGCGGCTTGTTGGTACAAAAACGAACCAAGATCGCCACCTGGCCCAACATATTTTTCTTCCAAGACGCGCTCGAAATCGAAATCAACCGGTGTAGTGATTTTTGAAAATTCACCTCCGACTGAAAATACATATTCGCGCAACGTGGTGGAAAAAACGCCGAAAGTGCGTCCGGGAACATCCGATCCAATGATGCGCATGCTGTGACCGAACTGGACTACGGGCACGAGAACTTCGCCCTCCGCGGCAGCTTGAGCAGAATAATTGATGGCTCCCTTGCTCACGAGGCGCCCTGCCCTGGTGATCAATCCGGGTTCCTCGCCTTCTTTGAAAAGCTCATGCGTCATGCCGTAATAGGTCGGCCACATGGAATTCGTCGGAATCTTGAAGGGCTGAACGAAATACGCGCGTAGTCCAAGAATGACGATCGCCGCGACCAGGAAGAACTCGACGTTTTCGGTCATCGAATTTCCGGGATATTGCCGGCCACCGGTTTTTCCGAGAACTGTTTCTAATTTCTCAATGCTGAGTTTAAGTTTCACGACATCAGCCTTCTCCTTGAGTCGCAATTTCAATTCGTTGGTCGCCGCTTCGAGTTGCTGGCGCTGCACGTCGCTCAGTTGATCTCTCCGAAAGTTGAAAACGCGCTCGGCCACTTCCAGCCAGTTGGCCGCATGGCGACGCATTTTCTTTTCCGCTGACAGCAGGAATTCAAACACAGGGAAACGGGGTTAAGTGTTACTCTTTAAAACTTGGATAAAGGCATCGGGTGGGATGGAGACCTTGCCGATCAACTTCATCTTCTTTTTGCCTTCCTTCTGCTTGTCGAGCAATTTGCGTTTGCGGCTGATATCGCCGCCATAGCATTTCGCGGTCACATCTTTCCTCATTTCACGGACATTGTCACGGGCGATGACCTTGCCGCCGATGGCGGCCTGCACCGCGATCTTGAACATCTGGGAGGGAATAATCTCGGCTAATTTTTCGCACAGCTTCCTGCCCTGCGTCTCGGCCTTGGATCGGTGAACGATGCCGGCAAAAGCATCAACCGGGTCGCCGTTAACCCAGATTTCCATCTTCACGAGATCCGAGACTACATAGTCGCCGAACTCGTAATCCATCGAGCCGTAGCCGCGCGTGATGCTCTTCAGGCGGTCGTTGAAATCCATCAAAATTTCGTTGAGCGGCAGCGTGCAGTCCAGCATGACGCGCGTGGCGTCAAGCGTGGCTGTATGATCACAGGTGCCGCGCTTCTCCATGACGAGGCTCAGGATGTCACCCATGAACTCGTTGGGAATGTGAATCGAAGCCTTGATGGTTGGCTCGGAAATTTCCATGATCGAGGCCGGATCAGGCAGGTCCACGGGATTATCGACCACGACGATCTCACCGCCGTGTTTCTTCACCTGGTAGACCACGCTCGGAAAAGTCGAAATGATATCCACGTCGTACTCCCGGCGAATGCGTTCTTGGACAACCTCCATGTGCAATAAACCTAGAAATCCGCAGCGGAAGCCAAAACCGAGTGCCACAGAAGTCTCCGCCGCATAGATCAACGCCGAATCGTTCAGTCGCAATTTCCCGAGGGCTACTTTGAGCTTTTCGTAGTCGTTCGACTCGAGCGGATATAGGCCGCAATAAACCATCGGGCGCACTTCCTTATAGCCGGGCAACATGTCGGCAGCGGGCTTGTTCGCGTGCGTGATGGTGTCGCCAATCTTGATCTCGTCGGTGCTCTTGATGTTGCTGACGATATAGCCGACATCGCCCGGTCCCAGCAGCGTAGTTTTTTCCATGCCCGGACGAAAGACGCCGACTTCTTTCACCTCGGAACGTTGGCCGGTACTCATGCACATCATCATTTCGCCGGCCTTCATGAAGCCGGAGAACACGCGCACATGAGAAATGACGCCGCGATAGGCGTCGTACTTAGAGTCGAACACCAGCAGCCGGGTGGTGGGATAATCCGTCCAACGGGGCGGCGGAATGCGCGTCACGACCGCTTCCAAAATATCCTGAATACCAATGCCGGATTTACCGCTGGCCAGAATAGCTTCTTCCCCGGGAATCGTGAGAATATCTTCGAGTTGCTTGATACAAAGTTCCAGATTCGCGCTCGGCAGATCGATCTTGTTGATCACCGGGATGACTTTGAGACCTTGCGCGAACGCGAGGTGGGCATTTGCCACGGTCTGCGCTTCCACGCCTTGGGCGGCATCGATCAGGAGCAACGCGCCTTCGCAGGCCGCGAGCGTGCGGGAAACTTCGTAGGAAAAATCCACGTGTCCCGGCGTATCGGTGAGGTGGAGCTTGTAGATTTTCCCGTCTTTGGCCGGATAGCTCATCGCCACGGGGTGCATTTTTATCGTGATGCCGCGTTCCTTTTCCAGATCCATCGCATCCAGATGCTGGTCGGTCATCTGCCGCATCGAAACGGTACTCGTGAATTCGAGCAACCGGTCGGACAACGTCGTCTTGCCGTGATCAACGTGGGCAATAATGCAAAAATTACGAGTGAGAGGAGCGGAAGACATCAGGCGGCGACCTCCGCGAACTCTGCCAAACTCTTCACTTGCCACGATTTTTCCGTCCGTCGGGCCAAGCCCGCCAAGACTGCACCTGGACCGCATTCCCAGAACAAAGTAGCTCCGGCGGCAACAGAACTTCGCACGCAATCTTCCCACAGCACCGAAGAAACGACTTGGCGTACGAGTGCCTCGCGGATTTGGACTGGTTCGCTCACTGCTTGCCCGGTGGTGTTAGTGAAAACGGTGAAGTTTGGACGATTGAATGGGATAGTCTGCAAATAGTCAGCAAAGGCTGTTCGGGCTGATTCCATTAAACGGCTGTGGTAGGCACCGGCGACTTTAAGCACCATAACTTTCTTGAGCCCATTTTCCGCCGCTGTCGCGACGAGTGCATCCACTTTGGCCTTCTCGCCGGTTACAATGATTTGTCCAGGGGCATTGAAGTTCGCCGCTTCGATCCCGAATTTCTCGCAGAGCGAATGCACTTTGGCTCGCTCTTCGCCGATGATCGCAGCCATGCCACCGCTGGTTTGCTCGCACGCCAGCTGCATCAGTCGCCCACGTTCTGCGACCACCTTTAATCCCGTGGCAAAATCAAATACCCCCGCAGCGGTTAGTGCCGTGACTTCGCCAAGACTCAGGCCGAGCGCGAATTTCACCTCGGGCAACTTCCCTTGTTCCTTAAGTGCCGCGACAATGGCCAAGCCATGAACGAAGAGCGCCGGTTGACAGATTTTGGTCTGGGTTAAATCAGTTTCCGGACCTTCGAAGCTCACTTTGCTCAAACTCCAGCCCAGCACTTGGTCGGCTTGCTCATAAAGTGCACGCGCAGCAGGAGAACCGTCGTACAACGACTTCCCCATACCCACCTTTTGGGCCCCTTGTCCGGAAAAAAGTAATGCCAATGACATAGATTAAAGGGTCGGTTAAACCGGTCCCTGCCCGAAAAACCAAGCCCTAAAACTAATGTCCATAATCATTCCCGCCCGATTATGGGATTAAAGACTCATATGGCCGTTTTTCAGCCCAAGGAGGGAGCGACTTCATGCGACGGCACCCGTGCAAGATGACCAAAACAAATAGTAGCCTGGCTTAGCTGGTTTTGAAGAAAATTCCCTTCAAATTCATCTCCAACGCCTGCGGATTGGGGGAAAAACGAAGTCCGTCAGTCTTGCTGATTTTGCCGTCCTTGATGAGCCGATAGAGATCGCGATTGAAGGACCGCGACAGGCTGTCGGAGGAAGTTTCCAAGAGCTGTTGGATTTTGTCGTTCTGGCCCTCGAGAATCAAATTTCGGACCGTGGCATCGGCGTTTAGAATTTCCAAGGCGGCAAACCGGCCTCCGCCCTCCATCGCGGGAATAAGTTTTTGGCAGATGAAGCCACGCAGCGACCCGGCGATTTGCCGGCGGGCCTGAGTCAACTGCTCAGGCGGAAAGAACTCAAATAGTCGCGTCAAGGATTGCGCGACGGTTGCCGCGTGCATCGTTGAGAGTACGAGATGGCCCGTCTCGGCCGCCATGATAGCAGTTTCGAAGGTTTCTTTGTCGCGCATTTCGCCGATCATAATGATGTCGGGATTTTGCCGGAGCACCGATCTGATCGCCATTTCGAAATTGGGGACATCGATGCCGATTTCCCGCTGTTGGAAGACCGATTTTTCGTCTGAAAAAGTATATTCGATCGGATCTTCGATGGAAATGATATGCTTGTCCGAGTTTTGGTTAATCCAGTTCAACATTGCCGCCATCGTCGAGCTCTTGCCTGAGCCAGTAGCGCCGCAAACCAGCAAAATTCCATCTTTGGCTTGCGCGAGCTTCGTCAGTACCTCGGCATCAACATTCAGCTCATCAAAAGTGGGCGGGCGATTTTTAATGTGCCGGAAAACAATACTGACCGTGCCGCGTTGATGGAAACCATTTACGCGAAACCGGCCGATGTCGGCGGCGGAATACGCGAAATCACACTGGCCGTCGCGCTCCCAGTTGGAGCGATACACTTCCGGCACATATTCGCTGACCCAAGCATCGGCATGCTCGTGAAGGATCGGATCCATCTCGACGGGACGAAGACGCCCGCTAAGCCGCAAATAGCCGGGCTTGTTTGATTTGACGACTACGTCACTGGCGCCGCTTTCGACGGCCAGTTTCAACAGATCGTTCATGATTTCGGTATGAAATGTATTGCTCATCGGGTATTTTGGGCGTGATCCGGAGGGAAAGTATGCTTTGCCTACAGTCTTACTCTTCACCATTCAAGGTAACTTTCTATGAAGTCACGTCGACCACTTACTGGAGCCATCACCGCATTAGTTACGCCTTTCGAGGGCGGCAACGTCGCGTACGACGAATTACGCGCCCTCGTTGACTGGCAAATTAAACAAGGAATTAACGGTTTAGTCCCAGTCGGAACGACCGGTGAATCGCCCACGCTCGATAATGAGGAACACATGGACGTCATCCGCTGTGTCATCGAGCAAACGCGCGGGCGAGTCCCGGTGATTGCCGGCACCGGCTCGAATAGCACCAAAGAAGCCATTCATCTCACCACAGAAGCGCACGCTGCCGGAGCCGATGCGATGCTGGTGGTTGCCCCATACTATAATCGCCCGACCCAAGAAGGTCTTTTCCAGCACCTCTGCGCAGTCGCGGAAACCACCGATCGTCCCATCGTCCTTTATTCCATCCCCGGCCGCTGTGGCATCGAGATCAGTGTCGGCGTCGTGGAGCGTCTGCGGGCCCGCTATTCGCATGTGAATTATATCAAGGAAGCCGGTGGCTCACTCGACCGGGTTGATCAGCTCATTCAAGCCCTTGGTGATTCTCTCACGGTATTGAGCGGTGATGACTCCCTCACCCTGCCCTTTATTTCCGTCGGAGCCAAGGGCGTGATCAGCGTGGCCAGTAATCTTTATCCCAAGGCCGTCGCCCAATTAGCCGCCCACGCGCTCAAGGGTGATTTCGCCAAGGCCCGGGTCTTGCACCAGAAGCTGTATCCGATTTTCCGCAGTATTTTTGTGGAGTCGAATCCTTCGCCGATCAAAGCCGCGATGGCCCGCAGCAAGATCATCGGCTCCGACGAAGTACGGTCGCCCCTTTGCTCTTTGAGCGCGGCCGGTGGCAAAATTCTCTTCAATGCTATCGCTAACTATGAGGGCAAATCATGAGCCCGGCCCGCATCATTATCAACGGCGCCAAGGGTCGCATGGGGCATGCTTTGCTGGCCGCTGCTGCGGACATGAAGCTTCCAGTGGTCGCCGCTCTCGATATGGGCGACGATTTATCGGCCGCCCTGGCCGGTGCAGACGTTCTGGTCGATTTCACGATTCATAGCGCTACTGCCAAAGTAATCGAGTCCGCCATCGCGCAAAAGAAAGCCCTCGTCATCGGGACCACCGGTCATACTGCCGAGGAAAAAAAGCATCTGCTCGCCCTCGCCGCCCAGGTGCCAACGGTCTGGGCCGGCAATTTTTCTGTCGGCGTTAATCTTCTCTTCGCTTTGACTCGGCGCGCGACTCAAGTGCTCGGGGCGGATTACGACACCGAGGTGATTGAAATGCATCACCGTTTCAAAAAAGATGCGCCCAGCGGCACTGCGGCGCGTTTACTCGAACTCATTCTTGAAGAGCGCAAACTCAACGCCTCGGCACTGCGACATGGTCGTTCAGGCATTACCGGTGAACGCACCCCAAGTGAAGTCGGCGTGCACGCCCTGCGGGGCGGCGATGTGATCGGTGACCACACCGTGATGTATGCCGCACTGGGTGAACGCGTGGAGTTGACCCACAAAGCCAGTGATCGCGGTATCTTCGCCCGTGGCGCTTTGCGCGCCGCCCAGTGGGTGGTGAATCAGCCGCCGGGAGTTTACGATATGCAACACGTGCTCGGGTTAAACGATTGAGCGCATGATTACACGCATCACCGGGATTCTGGTTTCCGCCTCGCCACTGGCCGCTGTAATCGAAGTGGGAGGCTTCGCCTATGAAGTCCATGTCCCGGTAACCACCGCTGAACGCCTGCCCCAGCCTGGCCAGCAAGCGCGGTTGCACACCTATGTGGTCTATCGGGAGGATGCGCAGACGCTCTACGGATTCGCCGCAGAAGATGAGCGTGATTTCTTCCGTCTCCTGATCGAAAAAGTCTCGGGTGTCGGTCCCAAAACCGCCCTCAGTGTGCTCAGCAAGCTTTCCCTCGCTGTCTTAAAAAGCGCGATTGTCTCGGGCGATGTCGGGCTCTTGGCCAAATGCCCGGGCATTGGCAAAAAGACCGCCGAACGATTGGTTATTGAACTGCGCGATAAATTCACGGCTGAAAATATTTCACATCCCATGACCAGCGCCGCAACGGTCTCGGGTGATAGTCCAGTCAGTAACAATAAGATTCGAGACGCGGTGATGGCTCTTGTCGCCCTTGGCTACAAGGCGCCTGACGCCGACAAGGCTGTCCGTCAGGCTTTAGTATTTCTCGGGGCCAAAGCCACCACCGAAAGCCTCATAAAGAAGGCACTGGAAAATTAAAAAGCCCGCCGGAAGGAGGCGGGCTTGAGGAATTGAGTGCGAGTCGGATTACCGTTGGAATTGAAACGCCGTGAATTCCGTAGTGGCTGGCTTTTCAGTCTTTCGCTTCAGCTGGAATACTTTTTGCCCATCCGCCGTCAGGATTTGCTTCTCATCCAAACCAGTATCCGCAAACAGCGAGAGGGACTGTACCGCCCGTGGCTGGCTGAGCGCATAGGCGCGCATCTCTTCCTGCCGTTTGGCGGAAAGCTGCGCCGCATATTGCTGCTCGGCCAAGGCCGCGATGCTTTCCTGTGTCGGCAAGACGACGGGTTGAGCCGTGACTACGGGTAAAGCGGCTACCGTGGGGGCCACTGGCTGAACGGTCGCGATAGTTTCAACTTTAGCGGAAGGCGAAAACGTACCTAAGCGAACCAAAACAACCGCGAAGCAAGCGGCTGCCGCGAGGCCAGCGGCCGAGTAATACCAGCGCGAGCGCTGGGTACGTTGGCGACTGTGTTCAAACTGGGCGACGCTGCCACCCAATGAAGCTGACTCGCTCGCTGAGGCCGGTTGCTCGGCATTAGCGCGGAAGCTCTCATAGACCTGCTTGGTCGCGCAATGCATGTGGCAATACTGCTGGTAGATTTTCCGATGACGGGGATTGACCTGAATATCCGCCTCGAGCTCGGCGGTTTCAGCCGGTGAGATCTGACGGTCGACATAAAGATTAACCAATTCGATGAAGCGTGTGTCTTTCATGGTTGAAATTCTCCTCCTAGTCTTTCGCGCAAGCTTTCGCGTGCACGGGCAATACGGCTTTTAACAGTGCCGACACTGATGCCGAGGATTTCGGCGATTTCTTCGTAGGCGAGATTCTGCACATTACGCAGTATGAGAATCTCCCGGTGTTTTTCGTTCAGTAATTCCATGCATTGCGCCACGCGATTGACGAACTCCTGCGTGACCGTAGCGTCTTCCGGAGTTTCCTGCTCGGAAGGAATGATGTCCGCGATCGTTCTATCGTTGTCCGGACCAAACGGCGCATCAAACGAGATAGACTTATCGCGCTTACGCCGCCACCAGTACCAATAGCGATTACGGGCAAGGTTGGTGGCAATTTGATAGAGCCACGTCGAAAAGGCAGATTCCCCCCGGAAGTTGACCAAGCCACGGTGCGCTCGAATGAAGGCATCCTGAGTCACCTCTTCCGCGTCCTGAGCATTGCGCAGGAGTTGGTTCACCATCGCGTAAATGCGATCCCAATAACGGGTAACCAATTGATCAAACGCGGTGGCGTCGCCGCCGCGAAAGCGGTCAACTAATAGACGATCCAGGGCAACTTCTTGGGCTTTGGCAGTCATGTCTTCTGCCTCCTTGGGATCGGGAAATTTGAATAAGGTTCCCATATTTTGCGGGATTTCGACAATAACACCTCCTCCTCGAATGGGTCAACATGCAACAGGTCTGAATCAGCAATAATCGCGGGGTATTACGACCGTTTCACCGCCGAGACTCCGGTTCTGGCAATTCTCCATTGCTGCAATTTAGACGCTCAGTTGGCGATTCGGACGGCCCCAACTGGGTCAACCAAACGGTGGACTCAGAGTTAATTTCCAAAATGAACACAAATAATTCTTGCCTTGCCCGTGCTGGTAAAAATAACTGCCGGCTGGTATTGGCATGGGACGATAGCTCAATGGTAGAGCAGCATCCTTTTAAGTTGTTGGTTCCGGGTTCGAATCCCGGTCGTCCCACCATTCCCTTACCTCAAGCACCGGCGTAATTTAGCGGGAATTTCATTTAATCCGTGTTTGTATTTTTCCCAGCTCACGCCATCAATTCCACTCTGAACCCCTAAAAAGCGCAGGTTAATTTTTCCCTTTCGTGTCTACCAGCACCCAAATCAAACGCCTCGTCATTGTCGAAGATCAGACCGCTATCCGCGAGATGCTGGCCGAAATTCTACGTTTCGATCCTTCCTACAAAATCGTCGGCGAATGCGGTGACGGTAAACTCGCATGCGACATGCTCCTCGACCTCAAGCCTGATGTGGTGGTGCTCGATGCCCGCTTGCCCGGCCTCAGTGGCGTCGATATTCTCCGCCGGGTGGCCAAGCAGCTCAAATCTACCCGTATTATCATTTTCTCTGGCTACGAAAGCCCCGCCCTGGTCCGCGAGATGCTCGAAGCAGGGGCCCACGGCTTCGTCGAGAAAACGGCCGGCTTGGTCGAATTAAAGAAAGGTCTGGAAAGCGTAGCCAATGGTGGCACCTACTTCGGCCCCGGGATTGCCGCTTTGCTCCGCAATGTCGTGGCAAACACCAGCCCGGCCACCGGCACGGATCTGCTTACCGACCGCGAACGCGAAATCCTCAAACTCGTGGCCGAAAGCCACAGCACGAAGGAAATCGCCCTTAAGCTCAGCATCAGCGTCAAGACGGTCGATAACCATCGCACCAATCTCATGCGCAAGCTCAACCTCCATGACGTGGCCAGCCTCACCCGCTACGCTTTGGAGATCGGTCTGATCGATCATCGCGCCCAGACTTGGTAAAGACTTTTGGCGGTTAGGGTTTTATTTCTTGCCCGACCCTGCCCTTTCACTGATATAAGCCCAAGATACTGGTTTACCTTTTTCCCATGACGAAATTCTCGCAAGTCCTCGGACTCTCCCTCGCTATCAGCACGCTGCTTTTCACCGCGTGCTCCAAGAAGCCCACCCGCGGTCCAGATGATGGCAATGCCATGGGCACGACCATCGATCCTAATCAAGTCGCGCTCACCGATGATTCGGCTGCCGGACTGGCCAATCGCCCGACGACTGGGCCACTCGACGAGACCAAGAGTGTCGTTGAACCCATCTATTTCGCCTTGGATCGCGCTGCGGTTCCACAAGCTGAACGCTCCAAGCTGCAGGCCGCCGTCAAATGGCTCGCCGATAATCCAGGCCAGAATCTCGTGCTCTCCGGTCATTGTGACTGGCGTGGTACCGCTGAATACAATCTCGGTTTGGGCGACCGTCGCGCGATGGCCGTGAAACTCTTCCTCCAATCCATGGGCGTCGATGCGGCCAGACTAGAAACCCTTTCCAAGGGTTCCACCGATGCCAAGCAATCCGGTGGTGAGTCCGAGTGGTCAAAAGATCGCCGCGTCGACTTCATCGTGTTGAAAAAGTAATCTTCGCTAAATAATATTTCCAAGGCCGCAGAGCAATCTGCGGCCTTTTTGTTGGCCGGTATCGAGGCAGGGCCGGCCGCGATTGTCCCTACGACACACCCAGCGGTCGTGCCCCACTCACTACACCCCCGCCAACGCCGCCAACACGCGTTGACTCGTCTCAATGCCCTTCGCCATCACGCCCAGGTGAAAACTTTCATTGGGCGCATGCAGATTATCCTCAGGGAGAAATAATCCCATCATCACCGCGTCGAGCCCGAGCACTTCCTTCAGATCAGCCAGCAAGCCGACGCTACCGCCTTCGCGCAAATACAGGGGCGGCTTGCCCCAGACTTCCGTCCCGGCCTTATCTAGGGCCCGAAAACATTTCGCCAGTGCCAGGGATTGATTCTTCGGCGTGTTTGATCGATCAGGCGGAATCACGATATAGGGCGTGGCCGCGTGCTGCTCGGTGATCTTCATCGTCACCCCTTTCGGGCAACGCGACCGAATCGCCTTAAAAATCATCGCCTTCATTTTTTTCGGAGTCTGATCTGGCACCAAGCGGCAGGTGATCTTCACGCTGGCTTTGCTCGGAATCACCGTCTTTGTCCCCTCCCCTTGATAGCCGCCGCTCATGCCGTTGAATTCGAGGGTCGGCAAAAACCGAATCGCCTCAAAGGGCGTGAAGCCCAGCGGCGTGTGAAACTGCTTAATCCCGAGGAATTTCGCGTATTGCTTTTTATTCAATCCCGCTTTCTTCAACTGCGCTCGTTCCCACGGCTCGGGCTCGACCACCAGTTTGTAGAACCCCGGGATATTCACGCGCCCATCCGCTGTGTGCAATGACGCGCACAATTCCGCCAGCGCTTGCAGTGGATTCATCAATACGCCGCCGTGCATCCCGGAGTGTAAATCACTTTGCGGCCCCGTCAGCTCGATCTCAAACGCCAGCATGCCCCTCAATCCCACCGTCACTACCAGTTGATCGGGCGTGGGAATTCCCGTGTCCGATAGAAAAACAAAATCTCCATCCAACCGATGCTTGTTCGTCTTGAGAAAAGTTTTGAAATTTTTGCTCCCGATTTCCTCCTCACCTTCGACCACGAAAGTAATATTAAGCGGAAGCTGCGGATTACTTTCCAGCAGTCTCGCCACGGCGGTGATGTGCACCAGCAACGGTCCTTTGTTATCCGCCGTGCCCCGCCCATAAATGCGCCCGCCCTTGATCGTGGGTTCGAACGGCGGGGTCTTCCACAACGCCAGTGGATCGGGCGGCTGTACGTCGTAGTGGCCGTAAATGATCACGTGGGGCCACGACTTTTCTCCGATACGTTTCGCCACAATAACGGGATGCAATGCCGTGGGAATCACGTCCACCTTGCAGCCGAGTTCCTGAAACAGCCCGGTCAGGAAACGTTGCGCGCCGACCATCCCATCAGCGAATTTCGGATCGGCCGACACGCTCGCGTGCCGTACATATTCTTTCAATTTCTCAATAGGATCGAACATGCTGAGAGCTTGGTCCGCATATCGACCGGCGGCTAGTCCGAAAAACCGGCACCCGCTTATTTGTAGCGCACTCTCGCCGCCTCATAGAGCGGCATTGTTGCCCGCATCCATTTCTCCAGATCGGCAATCCGGCGCTCATCGGAGGGATGGGTGCTCAAAAAAGCCGGGAGACGACCACCGGTCTTTTCCTTTTCCATTTTCTTCCAAAACGTGATGGCCGCCCGAGGATTATAGCCAGCCTTTGCCGCGTAACGTATGCCGATGAGGTCAGCCTCGGATTCATTGTCCCGGGAAAACTTCAACATCGCGCCGCCCGCGCCCAAACCGTAAGCAGCTAACACCAAATCATGATTTTTGCTGTCCTGCGTCGTCGCATCGAGCGCCACGCCGAGTATGGCCGCCAACACTCCCTTACTCATCCGCTCTGCGCCATGACGCGCCGTGACGTGGCCAATCTCATGTCCCATCACAATCGCGAGTTCGTCATCGGTCACAGCCAAAACCAGCAATCCACTGTAAACCCCCACCTTACCTCCGGGCAACGCGAACGCATTGATCGTCTTGGGCTCATCAAAAACCACAAACTCCCACTTCGCCGTAGGCAAGTCGGCGCCCACCGCCTCGGCGATACGCTCGCCGATCCGTTGCACCCTCTCGTTATACACCGGGTTGTGCGAGACGGTCTCTTTGCTTTTCACTTCTGCAAACGCCGCCGCTCCTTCCGAAACCTCGTCACCCAAGGGGATGATAAATGACTGCCGTCCCGTTTCCGGCACCGTGTAACAGCCCGCCAAAATCAACAGTGCCACTCCCAGTCCGAACATAAATTTCTGGTTTTTCATACGAGTAAGCCTAGACGTCTTCACCGCCACATCCAAGCCGAAGTTTCACCCAAGTTAGCCCAGACATAATTTCAGCCAGTCGGTTTTTCCTTTCCCGCTACGGATCGAGCGCTAGGGTCCGCCGATGCAATCCGACTGGGAGCGGGGAATCCTTTGGTATGGCGTGTTCGTATTTTCGACCGTGCTGCACGAAGCCGCCCACGCGTGGACCGCACTCAAATTCGGCGACGATACCGCCGCCCGCGGTGGACAAGTCTCCTTGAATCCTTGGCCGCACATCCGTCGCGAGCCCTTCGGCATGGTCGTCATGCCGATCCTTTCGTGGTTGGCCGGTGGTTGGCTGCTTGGCTGGGCCAGCGCTCCGTTTAATCCCGAGTGGGCTCGTCGCTTTCCCCGTCGCGCCGCGCTCATGGCACTCGCTGGTCCCGCCGCCAATCTCCTCTTGGTCATTGGCGCGGCGTGGATCATTCGCATCGGCCTCGAATGGCATTGGTTCGACGCCCCGCACAGCATCAACTCCTCCCGCCTCGTGGTGGCCGCCCAATCCGGTTGGCCCGAACTCGCAGCTTCAGTAATCAGCGTTGTCCTGTCACTCAATCTTCTGCTCTTCGTTTTTAATCTCATTCCCCTTCCGCCCCTCGACGGCAGCAACGTCCCTCTCCTGCTCCTCCCTCCAGCCGCTGCCGCCCGCTACGCTGAATTCTTGCGGGCGCCTTGGCTTCGTCTCGTGGGCATTATCATCGCCTCGCGCTTTCTCGGCCCTTTCTTTCCGGACATTCTCCGTTTCGTCGCCAATTTTATTCACCCCCACAGTCACTACCAATAAGCTCCATGAAACTACCCCTGCTCGCTTCGCTCCTGCTCATGATCGGCACCCTTTTCGCCGCTGATCCCGTCCCCGCTCCCACCCCGGCTACCGCCGTTGATCCTGCCGTAGCGCGCATCGCCGCCATTCAAAAGCTCACTGCGGGCCTCACCCTCCGCCAAGGCGAAACCATCATCGGCAAGGGCCTGGCCAAAATTACCGTACCTGAAAATTTCCGCTATCTCGACGCCAAGGATACCAGCACTGTCCTAACCAAAATCTGGGGGAATCCCAAAAGTTCCGACACGCTTGGAGCGCTGGTTCCCGCCGGCTTCAATCCGCTCGGCGATACCAGCTGGTTGGTCGTGATTACCTATGACGAAGATGGCTATGTAAAAGACAACGACGCCGCCAAAATCGACTACACCAAGCAGCTCATCGATATGAAAGAAAGCACCCGTGAATCCAGTGAGCAACGGGTGAAGGAAGGTTACAGCCCGATCGAACTTGTCGGCTGGGCCAAGCCGCCCCGCTACGATTCGGCCAGTCACAAACTTTACTGGGCGAAAGAAATCAAGTTTGGTAAGAACGAAGAAAATACTTTGAACTACAATATTCGCATGCTCGGACGCAGCGGCGTGCTCGTACTCAACGCCGTGGCGTCGATGAGCCAGCTCGCGGAAGTCGAAGCCGCCACGCCCACGATTTTAACCATGGTGAATTTCCAAGAAGGCCAGCGCTACGCCGACTACAACGCCAGCACCGACAAGACCGCCACCTACGGCCTCGCCGCTCTCGTAGCCGGTGGCGTCGCCGCCAAAGCCGGCCTGTTTAAAGGACTCTGGATTGGCATTCTGGCGTTAAAGAAGTTCATTATCATCGGCCTGATCGCCCTCGCCGGTTCGATCAAAAAACTTTTTGCTTGGATCCGCGGTCGCAGCTCCACCACGACCGAGCCTCCTGCGGCGACCTAATACTCAGCGCGGATATTAAGTGATCAGCTCTAGATAATAGAGCGGGTGGCTTTTTGTCCGCCCGTACCTTGGCGCGATGGCGGAATCCCGCAACACCGGCTTCAAGCCAATTGCTTGGCCAACCAATCCGCTGCGGTGTTCTTCGATGGAGCACGCAGTAAAGCCTGTAATTTCGCCGCGTCTGCTTTTGTCTGCTCCACCCGCCGGGGTGAATCGAGGCACTCACGTAATTGCGCAGCCAAGGCTTCTGGCTTGGCAGCGCCCTGAATAAACTCTGGGTACATCGGCGTCTTCAGGAGTAGATTGGCAATGCCGATATACTCCACCTTCACCAACATCCGACCAAGCAGGTAAGTCAGCCAATCCGTGCGATACGTGATCGCGCCCGGGATGCCCGCGAGCGCGCAATGCATCGACATCGTGCCACTGGCAGTAAGCACGGCGGAAGCGGCGACAGGCCCGTCTGCTCCGTGAGTACGACGGAGCTCAACCTTCGCAGGTGGTTTAGCTGCCTGTAATGTCGCGAGTATGGCATCGCTCGGATAAAGCACGACCGCCGGTCGATGTGTTCTCGATTGTCGATAGGCCTCGAGTAGCACGGGAAATAAGCGCGTCACGACTTGCTTGCGACTTCCCGGCAGCAACAACACCGGACCGTTGGGATCAAAGGAAACCGGTGCGACGTAATCAGGTGCCACGAAGGGATGCCCCACAAACTCCACCGGCAATGAGGTGTCAGCGTAAACTGCCGGCTCAAAGGGGAAAATTGCCGCCAGTCCGTCGAGATGTTTCGCCATCTCAAACCGCCTTCCTGCTCGCGAAGCCCAGATTTGTGGACTGATAAAGTAGAGAGCTTTGGTTTTCCCGCCGGCCTTCGTGGAGAAACCTTGTTCGAAAAGCCCTTTCGCAATCCGTAGATTCAAGCCCGAGGAATCAACAAAACACACCGCCTTTGGCTGATGAAGGCCGATCCAGCGCACGACATCGGCGATCAAGGTGCGGTAATAGGAAATTTTGCTCAGCACCGCAAAGCCCATGGTGGAATTGGCCGTAAGATCGACCAGCAACTGGGCCCCGGCACCGGCCAATCGGGGACCCCCGAGTGCGTAAACGCGGAGGTCCGGATTACGCGACCGGAGTTCGCGCACCAATTTCGCCGAGTGTTCGTCTCCCGAATGCTCACCTACCACGATCAACAGATCGACCGATCCGCCATGCGGCGCCGCGAGGCCTTCGTGAAGTGCTAGTTCAGACATGGATTGCCTTGGGTAGGGCGGGACCGCTGGGACCGCCGCGATTCAGCATGCCAGACTCCCACTTCCATGGCCAAAGCTCTTTCTTCGTTACCAGTCCGCTCCGAACCGGATTCTCCCGTATATAGCCGGCTTTCTCTTCGAATGATTCCTGCACACGCAGCCGGTGATCAAAAAAATCTCGCTGCCAACAAATACCTGCTTTCTTGGCGGTGATTTCCTTGAAGGAACTCAAGACCTTCGTGATTTCCCGATCCGCCGGAAACGAAATCAGGGCATGCAGATGATCGGGCATCAGTAGCAGTAGCTCAACATACCACTGACCTTCAGTATTCCGAAAGTCGATCGCTTCAAAAACGCACTCCGCGACCTGTTGATTACATAACTGATCCAGCCCGCGCGGCTGGCAGCAAATCGTAATGAAATAGATCGAGCCGGTAGCAACCCAAGCGGGTGCACCGTGAGGAAGTTTGGATCTTTGTGGCAGTACCTTCATTTTTTGCGGCGGGCCCAGCGGTCCCGCCCTACCTTTTCCTCCGGATCTGATCCGTGATCGTGATCGCCACTTCCAGCGCCGATTTTCCGAGCGCCCCACCCACCTTCGGTTGCGTGGCATCGCGTACGCTCTCGGTGAAATGCGTCAACTCAATCGCCAGTGGCTCGCCCTTTTCAATGGGAATTTCGTGGACCGGCACCTTGTCTTCGCCGGCTTTGGCCAGACCGATTTTCAATTTCACGCCGTAAGCGATGATGTCGCTTTTCTTCACGAGGTGGCCCTTTTGATTCATGAAATCGAGGGAGAGATACGCGTTGTCCTGGAACACGCGGATCTCCCGGTTCTTTTTCATGCTCATGCGCGAAGCGCTGAGATTCGCCACGCAGCCATTCTCAAATTCGATGCGGGCATTCGCAATATCTTCGGTTTTCGACAGTACGCTGATGCCCACGCTGTCGATCTTACGAATAGGTGACTTCACGAGCGCCAGCACGATACCAATATCGTGAATCATCAGATCGAGCACCACTCCCACTTCCGTACCGCGCGTCTGGTAAGGGGCGAGACGTTCCGTCGTGATGTATTGCGGTCGGCCTGTGTGCTTTTCCAGGTAACTCATCACCGGGTTGAAATGCTCCACGTGGCCCACCTGCACGAGACAGTTGTGCTCTCGCGCGGCGGCCAACACCTGTTCGGCCTCTTCCAGATTCGCACAGAGAGGTTTTTCTATCAACAGATGACAACCTTGTTTAAGCAACGGGAGCGCGACCAGCGCATGTTTATCCGTCGGCACCACGACACTGATAGCATCGCACGCCTCGCCCAGCTCTTCAATCGTCATGAAGCGACGGCAATTGTATTTGGCGCAAATCTCCGCCGCGCGCGCAGGATCAGTTTCAAAAATACCGGTGAGTTCGACGCCGGGAAGCGAAGCGTAGATGCGGGCATGATGTTGGCCCAGTGAACCCACGCCGATCACGCCGCATTTGATTTTAGGTTTAGCCATGGTCGAGTTGTCCGGTTTTCAGAAAGAGCTGGCGGCTGGTTTTTTTGGCATGCGCCGGGTTATGGGTCACCAACACGAGCGCAGCTTTTTCTTCGGCACACACTTCGAGCAACAAGGCGACGATTTCATCGCCGGAGCGTTCATCGAGATTGCCTGTGGGTTCATCGGCAAGGAGAACCGGCGGATGATTCATCAACGCCCGGGCCACGGCGACGCGTTGACGTTCACCGCCGGAAAGATGAGACGGTAGATGATGCGAGCGCTCAGCTAAACCGACGCGTTTAAGCAGCATGGTGGCACGGTCGCGTTCGACTGATCCGATGGAGCCGACCATGCGCGCGCCCATGAGAACATTCGCGCAAGCATCGATTTCCGGGATGAGGTAGTAGGCTTGAAAAACCATTCCAAGAAAGCGGCCGCGGCGTGCGGTGAGTTCGGCCAGCGAAAGTTTATGCGTGGCTTCAGCTCCCCACCAGAGTTCACCCGCGTCGGGACGATCGAGTCCGGCGAGTAGATTGAGCAAGGTGCTCTTGCCGGAGCCGGATTCGCCGCGAATAGAAACGCTCTCGCCCGCCGACACAGTGAAATCCAAACCGCGCAGCACCTCGAGCGTCGTGTCGCCACTTCGGTAATTTTTGCGCAGGCCAACGGTTTTCAGGACGGGATCAGACATGGCGTTTGATGGGTAGGGCGAGTCGTCCCCGACGAGCCGCTTCGCATAACGGCTCATCCGGAGGATTCGCCCTACCTGTGATGTGCTCACTCACTGCGCAGCGCCTCCACGGGTTTGAGTCGCGCGGCCCGCCAAGCTGGAATGAGTCCGGCGAGCATCGAGGCGATCAGCGAAAACAGCACGATGATGATCACGTCTTTCGAAGTCGTGTAAGCCGGGAGTGAGCTGAATTGATAGAAGTGTTCGAAAGCATCCTGCCCCATCGTGAATTTTGCGATCAATTGCACGACGTTGTTGCGGAAGTGAAGCAGCGTGAATCCCATGGCGAGTCCCAGCACAGTGCCACCGAAACCGATCACGAGGCCTTGGGCGCAAAAGCACAGTGCCACATCGCGGGCCCGGCCACCCATCGCGGCCAGTAATCCGATTTCCCGCGTCTTGCGGACCACCGACATCAGCAGCGAACTCGTAATGGAGAACGCGGCCACCACGATGATAAAGGTGAGGAGAAAAAAGATCATGTTGCGCTCAAAGCTGAGTACGGCCTGGAAGTCGGCGTTCGATTCAAACCAAGTAAGAGCGGACGTGCCCAGCGGCAGGCCGACGTTCAGCGCGACGGCCGTCGCGTCGATATCGGCACCGGGTTTGAGCCGGATATTATAGCCATGAAACGACTGCTTAAGCCCGTAAAGATCCTGCATGAGTCGCAGCGAACAAAGTACGGTGGAGCTATCAAGCTGTTGGTGGCCGATGTGGAAAAGTCCCGCCACGCGCACCTCGCGCGGGAGCAGGACTTCGTTGCGTTTGATCCGCTCCATCATGAGTGGTGAATACACACTGACTTTGTCCCCCACCCTGACGCCGAGCGAGTTGGCGAGAATGGAGCTGAGAATAATCGAGTCATCATCCAAATCTTCCAGCGATCCATTGGTCAGATAACGTTCGAGTGGAACCACCCGGCGCATGTCCTCGTAGTTGAAACCTTGTATCATGGGAAACGCCGGCCTGGTTTCGTGTTCCAGCATCACCACGCCAGCCGCATAGGGAGCGAATGCGGCGATGCCCGCTGACTCCGCCAGCACTTTTTCTACCGCCGCAGCTTTGGCTTCATTGAGCGGTACGCGCGCTTTGATCTGAATTTCTCCCTGCGTATCGATGATCATCCGCTGAATCTGGTGGCCAAAGCCGCCCATGACGCTGGTCGAAACCAGCATCAACGCCACACCAAGGCCGACCCCCAGAAAGGAGATGAGCGTGAAAAACGAAATCCGCCCGGTCGGGAAGAGCTGCTTAAACGCGAGGTAGACGGGCCAGGGCATGGGGAGAGAAAAGACTGAAGAAACGAATGGCTGAAGGACTGAAAAATTAAAGCTCCGTGATCGGTGTCAGTCTTTCAGTTCTTTAGTTTTTCAGCCTTTGTTTTCTGAATGCCGCATCGAGGGAAACAAGATCACATCGCGGATGCTCTCGGCGCCAGTGAGCAGAATGCACAGTCGGTCGATGCCCACGCCCATGCCACCCGCAGGCGGCATCGCATGTTCCAGGGCGAGCAGGAAGTCGTGATCGATATTCTGTTTCTCCTCGCCGGCTTGGGCCTCGAACATTTCGCGTTGGACGAACGGATCGTTTTGCTCCGAGTAAGCCGGGGCGACTTCCATGCCGCCGATGCACAGCTCGAATACGTCGATCAGGCCGGGGTCTTGTTGATTGAGTTTGGCCAGCGGACAAAGTTCCTTCGGCAGGTGCGTCACGAAGGTCGGTTGGATGAGCGCGGGTTCAATTTTCTTACCGAAGATTTCATTCACGATCTCGAAGGTCTGCCAATCGTCGCGGGCCTCACAACCCAGCTTGGTGGCGGCCTCGATTACCGCCGGACGATAACCTTCGGTGCCCCGGAGCGCGCTGAGTTTGGAACCCACGGCTTCGTCAATCAGGTCGAAGTACCGCACCGTTCGCCAGTCGCCGGCGAAATTAATCATCTGGCCGCTGGCCGCGTGCTTGATCTCGAAGGTGCCGATGACGTCGCGGCAAAGATTGGAGAAGATCGCTTTCACGAGATCCATCATGCCCTGGAAATCGCTGTAGGCTTGGTAAACCTCGAGCATGGTGAACTCTGGGTTGTGCTTCCGGGAAATACCTTCGTTACGGAAAATGCGGCCGATCTCGAATACGCGATCATAGCCGCCGACGAGCAAGCGTTTCAACCGCAGCTCGAGCGCGATGCGCAGGAAAAAATCAGTACCGAGCGCATTGTGATGCGTCACGAACGGTCGAGCCGCTGCGCCGCCGGCCACGCCTTCGAGGACGGGGGTTTCGACTTCCAGGAATTTCCGGCTCTCCAATGTGTGTCGGATGCTGGCTACGATACGGCTGCGCATCATCAGGCGAGCGCGCGACTCGGGATTCACGATCAGATCGAGATAGCGCTGACGATACACCTGCTCGGCATCGGTCAGGCCATGCCACTTTTCCGGGAGCGGACGCAGGGCTTTGCTGACGAGCGTGAAGGCATCGACCCGCACCGTAATTTCACCTGTCTTGGTTTTAAACAAGGTGCCCGTTGCGCCGATGATGTCGCCCAAATCGAGAGATTTCTTGAACTCCCCGTAGCGTTCCTCACCGAGTACATCGCGGCGGAAGTAGAGCTGGATCGGCCCCTGCTGATCTTGGATTTTGACGAAGGAACTTCCGCCCTGCACGCGAAAAGTCACCAGCCGGCCGGCCACGGAGACAGTCACGAGGTTGTCCTGACCTTCGACGTACAGTGCTTTGGCGTCGCCGGAAAAGTGGCTTTGCGTGCAATTAGCGCGGAAGGGATCCGAACCGGCGGCGCGCAGGTCCTGCAGCTTCTTGAGCCGTACGGCGTATTGATCGTGGGAAATGTCCTGTGGGATGTCGCTCATGGAGCCGCGCAGAATTGGAGGCCGGAGGGACCGGCGCAATGGGATTTTCTCAGCCAGCACTCACTTCTTCACGCCGCGGACGGCCAGCAGCCCCACCAAAACTTCCTCGGCCGCCCTGAGCTGGACATCTTCGATGGGCGCAAAACCGAATCTTTCGGAAAAATCAGCCTTCTCATTCAGCTCGAGGCGCGATTGCTGGAGTCGGAGTTTCGATTCGTCGTCGTCGGAAATTTCCAGCTCCACCTGAGGCTCGACGCCGTGTTCGTGAATCACCCGGCCATGGGGTGTATAATAGCGGGCGGTCGTTAATTTCATACCCTCGCCGTTGTCCATTTCGAGCACACTTTGCACCGACCCTTTGCCGAAAGTACGCTCACCCACGATGACGGCCCGCTTGGTGTCTTGCATTGCGCCAGAGACGATCTCGGCTGCACTGGCGGTGCCACCATTGACCAGGACCGCGATGGGATAGGCTCGCGGGGGGTGTTTGCCGTCGGCCTTAAAACTTTCCCGGGAATCGGGCTTCCGACCCTGAGTGTAAACCACGAGCTCATTGCGCTCGAAGAATTCATTACACACGTCGATCGCCGACGTGAGCAACCCACCGGGATTATTGCGCAGATCAATCACGAGCGCGCGCATGTCTTGCTTTTCCATCCGGGTCAGCGTATCGGCAAACTCACTGCCGGTGGGTTCGCTGAATTGGGTGATTTGCAAATACCCTATGCCGTCCGAGCGCATGCTGGCGTTGCGAACACTCGGTAGCTGGATGAGTTGGCGTTTCAGTTTAAAGTCGAGCTCCCGGTTTTGCACGGTACGCAGCATGGTGAGCGTGACCTCAGTGCCGGGTTTGCCCCGGATGAGTTTAATCGTCTTATCGAGAGTAGGATTGTCCAACGACCGCCCGTCCACCTTCACCAACTGATCTCCGCGGCGAATCCCCGCTTCCTCCGCCGGCGTACCGGCAATGGAGGTGACGACGACGATGTGGTGATCATGCTCTTCGACCATAATGCCCACCCCACTGAATTCGCTGCTGAGCTCTTCTTCGGTCTCGGCGAATTCATCGGCGGTCATGAATTCCGAGTGTGGATCAAGTTGGTTAACCATGCCTTTCAACGCGGCCCGGGTCAGGTCGGGATAGGTGGCTTTGGTGCCGTCGTAATAATTTTCCTTCACCGTTTGCATCACCTCGCGGAAGTACCGGACGCTGCGATCGCGCTCCCGATCCGGCCACCAACTGGGGGCGCCGGAGTGCCGGGAAGCCGTCTGCGCGAGCAGAAATCCGGCGGCCACGGCCAGCGAAATAAGGAAAAAGCGTTTGAGCATGGCTTTCAGTGGGCGCAAATGCATCAATTGGCAAATGGGTTCATCTTCCGACTTCTTCGAAATCTTCGCGGCCGAGCCAAATTCGGCTACCGGCCTATCTTTTGCCCGCTTCATGGAGCTGGCGATGTATCATCCGCTCGCGGGCTATTATACTAGCAAAAAGCGCCGGGTCGGTCGGGATGCGCCGGCAGATTTCTACACGGCCACCACGTTCAGCCCGGTTTTTGGAGAACTGGTGGTCGCTGCGGCCGTGAAGCTGCTCGCCCCCGCCAATCCTGCGGATTATGTTTTCGTGGAAATCGGCGCCGAGACCTACGGCGGTATTTTGCGCGGACAAAAGCATCCGTTTGCCAGTTATCAGCCGATTTCGCTCGGCCAGCCTTTCACCCTGCCCGAGAAAGCCGTGGTTTTCTCCAACGAATTATTTGATGCTCAACCGTTTCACCGCGTCGTCTGGCGGGGCGGGCAATGGAAAGAGCTCGGCGTGCTCATTCACGGCCGCCATCTGCGCGAGGTGGAGCTACCGGCGTTCACGCCCGAGCTCGCCGCTGCCGCCGACCGACTGCCGAAGACGGCCGAAGAGAATTACCACATCGATTTACCCATCAGAACCGTGCCGATTCTCGATCGCATCATCGGGCAAAAATGGACCGGATTGTTCATCGCGTTTGATTATGGTAAGTTCTGGCAGGAGCTGGCGGAAAACACCCCCGCAGGTACGGGCCGCACCTATTTCGAGCAAAAACAGGGCAACGATTTGCTCTCTCGCCCCGGCAAACAGGACCTCACCTGCCATATTTGCTGGGATTGGCTGGAGGACGGTTTGATCAAAGCCGGCTTCGGCGAACCTCGAACCGAATCTCAGGAAAGCTTCTTCGTCCGCTATGCCGAGGATACCATGGCTAAAATCACCACGGACGATGCCGGCAAATTTAGCTCACGCAAACGGATGCTTATGCACCTGATGCACCCGGGCAACATGGGGCAAAAGTTTCAGGTTTTGAACGCCTTGCGCAAATAATTGAGACGACTGTAGGTTTTTATAAATTCCCCTTGCCAAAACGACGAGCCGTCTTGTATTCCTGACCCTTTAACTCAAGAAACACCATGGCACGAATTTGCGCAATCACTGGCAGACGCCCCGGCAAGGGCAGCATCATCAACCGTAAGGGACAGTCTAAAAAGAGCGGCGGCATTGGCACGCACGTTACTAGCAAGACTCCCCGTAAGTTCCGTCCGAACTTACAACGCATCCGCGTCAAACTGCCTAACG
>JANYCF010000044.1 GCA_025360455.1 Opitutaceae bacterium
ATGGAATGGCTCTTTGACTATCGTACAGTTTCTTAGTTTTCAAGGGCATCCACCACCTGAACCCTGTGGTTGGCCGGATGTTGGCTCAAAACGAGTATACTCTGGTCAGGATAAATACGACCAAAATGGGCAGCTGAGCGCAAATGGACTCATGGATCGGTTCTACGATGGCGTGAATCCCAGCTCTTTTAGTGATTATCGATATATTGATTACAATAATCTTCCTTTTTATCGCACTGAAACACCAGATCCATATCCGCCAAATGAACCGAGCTCCTCCTTCGGTAATAATCCCACCGATGGAAATGTCGGGGGATCCACTACCACATATACAAGCACCAAGAAAACTGTTGTGGGGAATAATGCTTGCGTTTCGCCGCTGCCCGGCTGGCCGACTGCTAAGGAATTTGGCACTGCCTCCATCGAGCTCAGCGATGAGAATAAAGAAAGCGACGTTTTGAATCGTGCGCAGACCTTGGCGGATACTGCGATTCAGTCTGCGGGGTTTGCCGTTTATTATGGAAACCCACCTCATGCCTTTAAAACCTCATTCAAGGTCACCTACCCTTGGATCAATCTCGGTCGAGTCGATTTTCAGGCCAAATTCAATGTCACTTGTCCCGGCGACTACGACATCCACACGACCTACGCGGAAAAACCACATAGTGGTCCGGGCACAACCAAATACCACGACAAAGTCGAGCGTCAGCGTCTCGAGAGCGGCACGCGCACGATTGAAGGCAAGGTGCAGATCGATAACAAAGATACCGACTACTGGATCACTGGCATCACCCTGCAAAAGCCTTCCTGCGGCGGCGATCAACAGCCCGGGCATTCCGATCTGCAGATTAGCAGCGTCCACGTCACCCTCAGCCTCGGCCAGACGACCGCGAGCACTTCCGCCGGCGAAGTGCGGCTGCAAACCGAGACCCTCACTCCCGCCTCGTACACGCCGTCCGCCTTGGTTGCCGCCGTCGTGGCGTCCGACGGCAGTGCGTCGCTCATCCGCGACTCCGCCGACGCCCCGCGCCAACTCAAGTCCGCGCAAACCTTCGCCGACATCGTCACACTTGATACGTCTACTTTTGAAGTGCGTTTCTACACGCCTGATCTGGTCGGAGCCCAGGATTCCGTCACCAAAATCTACGCCGTTAGTGGCACACCGTACGTCACCTACAAATTCGAAAATCCCGATGCTGCGCAGAGCCTGACGAACCGACTGCGCATCACTGAAACCCGCGGCTCCATTGTCCGGGTCAATGAATATGCCTTCGATACATCCGCCAACACCTGGTCGCTCACCAAGGGCAATGGCCTGCGTCAGGAAAATTTGGCCATCGTGGTGAACGGCGTCGATACGACCAAAACCTCCACCATCCGCGACGCGAACAACGTCGTCGTCAGCAAGACCGCCAAGACCTACCACACTTTTAGCTGGGGCGTGGAGCAGACCAAAGAAGTCCTCGACCCCAACGGAGCCGCGCTCACGACAACTTACGTTTTCTACGACGACGGCATGAACAACGACCTACTGCAACTCCGCACCAATCCCGATGGCTCGTGGGAAAACCATACCTACGATTCCTCCCATCGCCCGCTTAAAACCATCCGACCCTTCCTCAACGCGCCTTCCACCGCGGCCGACAATCTCTGCCGGGTCACGACCAACTCCTATACCACGCTGCCCGACGCCGATGGCGATGGCACCGTCGAGCAGCTCACCACCACAATCGAAAGCACCCTCGGCCAGGAAACCGGTCGCACCTACCGCATCGATTGGTCCAAGCCAGTTACACTCGGGACCGATGTCTGCAACCGCCGTACCGACATCCGTTGCGTCGCCGCCGGCGCTGCTTGGAATGATCCCGCCAACCTCGTCAGCGAGTCCCTCATCTATACCGCCGATCCTTACATCGGCCGCACCCGCCGCAGCGTGAATCCCGAAGGGACTGGCACGCTCACGAGCTATTCGCTCGATGCGGCCGGAGTTCAGACCACCGTCACCGCCACCGGTCTCTTTAACGCCACGCGCGATGCCATCGTCTCCGGCACCAGCACCACCACCATGACCAGCGCGCAAGGGCAGGTGACGGGCGAATCCACCACCGATATCGCGAGCGCTCTTCCGCTTAGTACCTCGGTCGTCACTCAGTTCGATGCGCTCGGCCGGCCGACACGCACGGATTACACCGATGGCACCTACACGACCCGCGATTACGCCTGCTGCGGACTCGCCGCGACCCGCGACCGCTCTGGCACCGTCACGACCTACACCTACAACGATCTCGGCCAGCAAACCGATATCACGAGCAACGGCCTCACCACGCACACCACCTTCGACGCTGATGGTCGCGTGAAAACCGTCTCTCGACTCTCAGCTCTCAACTCTCAGCTCCTAACTTCCTATTCATACGATCTCGCCGGTCGCCTCGTTTCCTCCTCTCAGCCCTCATCTCTCAACTCTCAACTTTCCGTCACCACCACCGGCGAAGTTTTTGATTCGCTCTCTGGCCAGACCACCCGCACCACCACCAC
>JANYCF010000066.1 GCA_025360455.1 Opitutaceae bacterium
TCATTGGCGATTTAGCCCGTTGCGGGCTTGACCGTCGGGAGACGATGGTTAGCACTGAACACGTTCTTTCCCGCGGGCGTAGTATATCGGTATTATATGTGCTTCCCAAGCATGAGAGGAGGGTTCGACTCCCTCCGCCCGCACCATGCTTCGCTTGAGTAATACGAAAGCGAAGCATGCCCTCCGAAGCCTTGGCGGCGGAGGGCATTTCATCCTGTCGGCGAATACAAATTCGCATGGCACGGCCAGCCTTTTTGAGTTCAGCCCCAGTTTATTTTTAGTCCGTTAGTGAGTCACCTCAGTCACCCCATAACCCACCCCATAACATGCGAACCCTGCGACTGTGCGCGCTGGTTGCTCTCGGTGTAGCCTTTGGCTATGCTTTTAGCGATGCGGCGATGGCCCAAAGTGATCGTGTTGGAAACCACAGCCAGCAGCCGGCTGCCTCCGCCGAATAAAAACGATGCCCTTTCCCGGGGCATGTCCGCTATTGTCGACGGGAGCGCTTAGCTTCCCTGGTCACCAGGCAAATATAAACCGCGCACTGACCCTGCGCGGTTTTTTTATGCAAGCGCGAATGAAGGTGTCTTGATGGAGGAGCCTGTTTGCAGGCGCTAAAAAATATGCGCGCGGCGTAACTTCGTGTCGCCTGTAAACAGGCTCCTACCTTCAGACTTACGCCTCTGCTTCGACGGTGGCTTGGCCGAGGCGTTTGGCGCGGGCTTTGATGCGGCGGACGATGTCGTCGGTCGAAAGATCGTAGGCAGCACGGAGGCTTTCCACGCTGTTGCCGTGCTCGATAAATTTGTCGGGCCAACCGATGCGTTCGACGGGCGTGAGGCAATCCGCTTCCTGTAACGCTTCGAGCACCGCGCTGCCGAAACCGCCGGTGACGACATGATCTTCCATGGTCACGAGCAAGGGTACGACCGCGGCCTGGCTGAGGAGGAGATTGCGATCGAGGGGCTTGATGAAACGGGCGTTCACCACGCCGACGGACAATCCTTCCTCGGCGGTGAGACGATCGGCGACTTTGAGCGCTTCCTGCACCATGGGCCCGAGTGCCCAGATGATGATATTTGAACCTTCGCGTACGACCTCGGCTTGGCCGATCGGAATAAGTGCGGGTTGTGCCTTGATCTTGATGCCGGTGCCGGAACCCCGCGGATAACGGATGAAGCCGGGGCCGGGGAGTTGCAGCGATGTGTGCAACATGTCCGTGAGTTCGTCCTCGTTACTCGGCTGCATGATCGTGGCGTTCGGCACGCAGCGCAGGTAAGCGAGATCGAAGAGACCATGGTGCGTCGGGCCGTCGTTGGGTGAGAGACCGGCGCGATCCATGCAGAAAGTCACCGGAAGATTTTGCAGGCAGACGTCATGGATCACCATGTCGTAGGCGCGCTGGAGGAAGGTGGAATAAATGGCGCAGACCGGGCGGAAACCTTTCGTGGCGAGACCGGCGGCGAATAACACGGCGTGTTCTTCCGCGATGCCGACATCGAAGAATTGTCCGGGGACATCTTTGGCGAGCGTCGAGAGACTGGTGCCACTGGGCATAGCTCCGGTGATGCCGATGACCTTGGGGTTTTGCTTGGCGTAGCGCACGAGCGCAGCGCCGAAGGCTACCTGATAATGCACTGCGGTGCCGGGCACGCTTTTATTGTGCTCGCCGGTGACGGGATCAAACGGACCGGAGCCGTGAAATTTTTCCGGGAAAGCGACGGCGGCTTCGAGACCTTTGCCTTTCTTGGTGAGAACGTGGATGAGCACGGGCACATCACAGTGCTTGGCAAATTCCAGATTCTTCGCGAGGGCGTCGAGGTCATGACCGTCGACCGGCCCGAGGTAACGCAGACCGAATTTCTCAAACAAGGAGGACTCGACGAAGAAGTCCTTCGTCTCGCGCTTCCACTTATTGTAGACGCGGTTCATGCCTTCGCCCGCGGGGAAGCTCTTGAAGAAGGCTTCGACGTCGTGGTGGACCTTGTTGTAGGTCGGGTTGGTGCTGATGCGATTCAGGTATTGCGAGATCGCGCCGACATTTTTCGCAATGGACCACTCGTTATCATTCAGGATAACAATGAGGCGCTTCGTTGAGCTAACGACGTTATTAAGTGCTTCGAGGGTGACGCCGCAGGTGAAGGCGGCATCGCCGCAGACGGCGACGACGTGTTCGGACGAGCCGCGCAAATCGCGAGCCGTGGCCATACCGAGCGCAGCAGAGAGCGCGGTGCCGGCGTGACCGGCACCGAAGGCATCGTGCACACTTTCTTTGCGGTAGAGAAAGCCCGAGGCACCGCCGCTCTTGCGGAGCTTGGAGAAAAATTCTCCGCCACGACCGGTGAGCAGTTTGTGCACGTAGCCTTGGTGCGCGACATCGAAGACGAACTGATCGGTCGGCGAATCGAAGAGGCGGTGGAGCGCAATGGTCAGCTCGACGACGCCGAGATTCGGACCGATGTGGCCGCCGTTTTTGGCGGTGACCGCGATTAATTCCTCGCGGATTTCCTGGGCCAGTTGCGGCAGTTGGGTGGCGGCCAGGGCTTTGACGTCGGCGGGGCCGTGGATGCGATCAAGAATACGAGTGGAACTCATCGAAAGGGGTGGTGGGGGCGGCAGCGAATTACTCGCCGCGGGTGGTCTCGAAGTTCTCGAAAGTGACGGTGCCGTCTTTTTGTTTCCGGAGTTTTTCGATTTTAAGTTCGGCCTCTTTGAGGCGGGCTTCGCAGACTTGAAGCAACTTGGTGCCATCCTCGTATTTACCCAGCAATTCAGCTAGCGGCACTTCGCCCTGTTCCATCGAATCCACGATGGATTCGAGTTTGGTGAGGGCGGTTTCAAAGCTGAGTTTGGCGGTTTTGTCTGGTTCCACGTGGCCACTGTGTGAGGGGAGGGATTGATTTCAAACAATCTTTCTCGTTCACCCTAACAATGCGTATTTGGAGTTGGCGCGGGGGTAAATCCGTGTGGAGTACGGGCATGCATTGGCTCCCGCTTACCGTTGTTGTACTCCTGCTCCTGCGCCTCGCCGCCCAGCTCGTATTGGAGGCACTGAATCGCTCCGAAACCCGGCTGCATGCAGGCGTTTTGCCCGGGGCCCTGACTGGGGTCATGGACGAGGCAACCTTCGCCAAATCCGCTGACTACACCCTGGCGAAGAGTCGCTTCAGTTGCTTCGAACTCGTCTATGATGCGGTGATTTTGCTGATCGTACTCTTTAGCGGTTTGTTGCCGTGGCTGTGGGCGAAATTCGATGCACTCGCGCCGGGTTCGGCGTGGAGTGGCGCCCTGTTTCTCGTGGGGACGGGCGTCTTGCTCAGTATTCCCGGCTGGCCGCTCGATTGGTGGTCGCACTTCCGTTTGGAAGAACGATTTGGTTTCAACAAAAGCACGCCGCGTCTTTGGATCATGGATCAAATCAAGTCCGTCCTGCTCGGCCTCGTCATCGGATTCCCTCTCGCTTGGGGCTTGCTCGCTTTGGTGGGTTGGGTCGGCGCGGCCTGGTGGGTTTGGGGCTTCGTCCTGCTGTTTTGTTTTCAGCTCCTGATGATCGTACTCTACCCGAAGCTCATTTTGCCGCTGTTCAATAAGCTTTCACCGCTGCCCGAAGGTGAACAACGCACCCGTTTGCTCGCACTGTCGGAGCGGACGGATTTTCGCGCCAAGACCATTGAGGTCATCGACGGCAGCAAACGCTCCGCCCACTCCAATGCCTACTTCACCGGCTTTGGTCGCTTCCGTCGCATCGTCTTGTTCGATACGCTCATCACCCAGCTTTCCCAGGAAGAACTCGAAGCCGTGCTGGCCCATGAGATCGGTCACTACAAACGCGGACACATTCCGAAGCGGCTCGTCACGGCCGCGCTCATGCAATTCGCCGGGTTTGGCGTGGTGGCGTGGCTGGCGCAAGCGCCGTGGTTCAATGGTTCCTTCGGGCTGCCGCCTGGATCGCTCGCCCCAGCTTTTTTGCTGTTCGGATTCTTTGGCGGGCTGGTGACCTTTTGGTTTTCACCGATCGGAAATTGGATTTCGCGTAAGCACGAATACGAAGCCGACGCCTTTGCGAAAAATGCGATGGGGTCAGCCGGGCCGATGATCGGTGCCCTCCGTAAACTCGCGCGAAAAAATCTGAGCAACCTCACGCCGCATCCGCTCTACAGCGCGGTTTATTATTCGCATCCGACGATCACGGAACGCGAGCGCTCGCTGCAAAGATGAGCAGACGGGTTCAGCGGGTAGGGACGGACCGCGAAGGCCGTTGCACTTCGCGCCGCTGGGCCGTCCGTGAATGTTTTTACGGCGCGCCCAGCGGTCGCACCCTGCCTAAGAATCACAACGGAGTCTGGGTAGCCGCGTTTGAGGGCGTAGCCCGAAAACGTGGTGCCTTTCGCGAGCGAACCACGTTGTCGCTGGCACTCCAACGCGGCGACATGGCTGCAAGGTGGAACCCGGCCTCCGGACGGGTTTTCCCGGGCGTGCGTCAAACCAACCCGGCCAGAGGCCGGGTTCCAGCTCAGGAAATAAGTCTGCTCAATCCAAGATGTTTCCCCTCAATTCGGGCGCTGGTGTTTTTTGTGGCAATAAACTTCTGGGCCTTTGGCTCGACCTTGGTGGCCTCCGCCGCACTCACTATCGCCACCTACAACGTTGAAAACTATCTCGTGGCCGACCGCATGGTGGAGGGCGTTTATCGCGATGCCTATCCGAAGCCGGAGCATGAAAAGATGGCCCTGCGTCAGGTGATCAAGACCCTGGCGCCCGATATCCTCGCTTTGCAGGAGATGGGCACGCAGCTGTATCTCGACGAGCTGCTGCGCGACTTGAAGAAGGACGGTGTCGACTATCCTCACGTGAATTTGCTCGATGGTCCTGATCCGGACCGTCACGTTGCCGTGCTCTCGAAAGTGCCGTTCAAAAAAATCACACCGCATGCGACAGTTCCGGTGCTGGTCATGGGCAAGAAGGATAACGTGAAGCGTGGGGTGTTGGAGGTCAGGTTCGCCACGAGCGAAGGGGAGCTCACGTTATTCGTCATTCATTTGAAGAGCCGACGGACCGAGCAAAAGGAAGATGTTGAAGGGGTGAAGCGACGGCAGGAGGAGGCTGAGGCCGTGCGCGATCTCATTCTGAAGCGTTTCCCTGATCCGGCGAAAGGACGATTCATTCTCTGCGGCGATTGGAACGACACCCGGAACAGCAAGCCGGTGCTGTCACTTCAAAAACGTGGGCAGACAAAGCTGGGTGAAATTTTGCGCGCCACCGATTCGCGCGGCGAAGTCTGGACCCACTCCTACTACAAGGAAGACAGCTATAGCCGCATCGATTATTTTCTGCTCTCCGCGGATTTGCAGCCCTTGGTTCTCGGCGGGCGCGGCCAGGTCTACGATGGTCCCGGCGTGGCTGAAGCCAGCGACCACCGGCCCGTGGTGGTGACGCTGAATTTGGATGTGGTGAGGTGATACGGTTTGGATACGGAGGGTGGAGCGCGTTGCCCCCAGCGCGTTTTGCGTAGCAGAGTTCAAACCAGCATGTTGGAGACAACCCGTTCCACCTTTAAGGGAAAGTCAATGCCTGCATAGATGACAGACTTTCCGTTTGACGAGGCTGGCTCGGGGGGCGACTTTGGCCGTTCATTCAATCAAACTATGTCTGACTCTATTTACGACTTGGTGGTCATCGGTGGCGGTCCAGCGGGCTACGTCGCGGCAATCCGCGCGGGCCAGCTGGGCAAGAAAGTGGCCTGCATTGAAATGGAGCGTGCCGGTGGCACCTGCCTCAACTGGGGCTGTATTCCCACCAAAGCCTTGCTCAAGAGTGCGGAGCTCTATCGCACCATCCAGAAGGCCGAGAGCTACGGCTTGAGCGTGACCGGTCTTAGTTTTGATTTCGCCAAAGTCGTCGAGCGTTCCCGGGGCGTTGCGGCCCAGATGGCCAAAGGCGTGGAATTTCTTTTCAAGAAAAATAAAGTGGATTACATCGTGGGCAAGGGCCAGGTGACGATTCCCGGTATGGTTGAGATCACCTCCGGCGAGCACAGAGGAAAGTTTTTCACGACGAAAAACATTCTGCTCTGCACCGGTCAAAAGCCCAAGCAGTTGCCCGGTCTGCCCGCCGACGGTGTGCGCGTGATGACTTCGCGCGAAGCCCTCGCCGCCAAGACGCCCCCGAAGTCCATCGCGATCATCGGCGCCGGCGCCATCGGTGTGGAGTTCGCGTATTTCTTCAATGCCTTTGGTGCAAAGGTTACACTCATCGAAATGCTGCCGCAGGTTCTTCCGGTCGAGGACGAGGAAGTCGCGAAGACGCTGCATCGCAGTTTCGAAAAGCAGGGCATCTCCTGCCACGTCGGCACCAAGAGCGAAAATATCCGCGTCGGCGAGAGCAGCGTGAAGCTCGATCTCGTGAAGGATGGCCAGAAGACCGAGATCGAAGTGGACACCATTCTCGTCGCCATCGGCATCACGTCGAATCTCGAAGGATTGGTTTCGCCCAAGGTGAAGATCGAGCTCGATCGTGGTTTCGTGAAGGTGGACGCCCATTACCAGACGAGCACGCCCGGCATCTATGCCTGCGGTGATATCCAGGGCCCACCTTGGCTCGCGCACGTCGCGATGTTCCGCGCCATCAATGCGGTCAACGGCATCTTTGGACATTCGAAGCCCAAGCAAGTCGGCAATTTTCCCGGCTGCACCTATTGCCAGCCGCAGGTCGCCAGCACCGGTCTGACCGAGAAGGCCGCGAAGGAGAAAGGCCTCGCGTACAAGATCGGCAAATTTCCGTTCACTGCGGTCGGGAAAGCCGTGGCTTCGGGCGACTCCGAAGGTTTCGTTAAGGTCATCAGCGAGGCAAAGACCGGAGAAATTCTCGGCGTGCACATCATCGGCAACGAGGCCACGGAGCTGATCGCCGAGTACGGA
>JANYCF010000135.1 GCA_025360455.1 Opitutaceae bacterium
CTATCTCTCGATCCGTGATATCAATGATGTCTTTGCCGCGTTCTCGCCTCTGATCGGGGTGATGCCGGGAGAAAGCACGACGGCTAATTTGAAATTTACGGCTCCGACGACACCAGGGATCTACACCTATCGCGTTCAGGCCTTGGAAAACGGGATCGAATTTTTTAGTACCGCGACGACGATTCAGTTGAACGTACTGCCCTCGCTGACGAATTCGATTACCTATAACACGACCACGTTTCCGGTCAGCGCCGCACCTGGAGCGATCATGAACTTCAGTTACAACGTGACCAACACTGGCTCGAATGCGTATGGCTCGACCCATTTTCTGTCTTTGCGGGATAATAATGGGATTTTCCTTTCGTATCTTTCTTTGAGCGGATTAGCGACGGGTAAGAGCAAGACGGTGAACTTTAGTTTCACCGCGCCAACGACCCCGGGGAGCTATCTGTACACGGTGCAAGCGTTGGTCGATGGATCGACTTTTTTTAGCACGCAGGCCAATCTCACGCTTATCGTCCTCGCGCCGCAGCCGAATGCAATCGTGTACAACCCGACGAAATATCCGGATGCGGTAATGCCAGGTGCTACGGTGAATTTGCGCTACCAACTCCGCAACGTTGGCACGCAAGCCTGGGGCACGGGCCATTATATTTCGCTGCGGGATAACAATGCGGTCTATTTGTCCTTCATCCCTTTGACCGGAGTCGTGCCCGGTGGCACTTATTCGAGCAGTTTCAGTTTCACTGCACCGACATCCCCGGGAATTTATACTTACTATGTGCAGGCGTTGGAAAACGGCATCGAATTTTTCGACACACAGAATGTAGTGGTCTTAAACGTGCTGGCCCCTGTGCTGACGAACGCGGTGGCTTACACCGGCACGAATTTCCCGAGCTCGGCGATCCGTGGTGCCACGGTGGATTTTAATTACACGCTCACCAATCGTGGGACCAAGACTTGGGATGAAACCTACTATCTGTCACTCCGGGATGCGGATGATAATTTCCTCGGATTTATTTCACTCAACGGCGTGGCGCCCGGTGCAAGTCGGACGGTGAATTTCAGTTTTCCTGCTCCAGCCACCCCCGGAATCTACTCTTACTGTGTGCAGGCCTTCGAGTCTGGCATCGAGTTCTTCGCTTCCCAAGAAACACTGGTCCTGACGGTGCAGTCGGCGTCCACCGATGCCGAGCTGTCGCGTTTTCTAATTCAAGCCAGTTTTGGACCCTCGGGTCCAGCGATGGCCCAGCTCCGGGCCACGACCTATGAGAGCTGGATCGATCAGCAACTGCTCTTGGCTCCGTCCTATCACCTGCCAGGTTTCAAGCAACGGGCGGCAGAGTATTCGGCCCGTAGTGGTGGCGAGAATGAAGGTTATGCCAGCCCACGCCAAGAAGTCTGGTGGCAGCAGGCGTTGACCGCACCGGACCAACTCCGGCAGAGAATGGCTCTGGCTTTGAGCGAGATCTTGGTTGTTTCTCAGGATAGCAGCCTCGAAGGGGAACATGAGGGCTCGACGATCTATTATGATCTGCTCGTGCGAAATGCTTTTGGGAATTACCGGCAGTTGCTGGAGGAGGTCACGTTCAGCCCCATGATGGGCTCCTACCTCAGTATGATGAGAAATCGGAAACCAGATGCGGTCAGCGGTAGCCAGCCGGACGAAAACTATGCGCGGGAAATTATGCAGTTATTTTCGATCGGTCTGTCCGAGCTGAATCTCGACGGCTCGCTTAAACTTGCGGTTAACGGCCAATCAATCCCGACCTATACCCAGCCCAATATTGTTGGCCTCGCCCATGTGCTCACCGGTTGGGGGCCATATTTTGATCCGGCCAATCCGCCGCGTTGGGCGTACAGTGGAGAAATCGCGCGGATGGATGATTGGTTCGAGTGGGGTGGGGATATGCGTCGTCCCATGACTTATTACCAAAAATTTGCCGATTTGAAAACGCGCACGATCTTGGGTGGCGTCACGGTGGCCAGTACTCTGAGCGGCCCGGAGCGGATGAAGTTGGCCCTCGATACCTTGTTCAATCATCCGAACGTCGGACCCTTTGTCGGCAAGCAATTGATCCAGCGTTTTGTGACGAGCAATCCAAGCCCCGCGTATATTCGTCGAGTCGCTTCCGCGTTCAATAATAACGGCGCGAATGTCCGTGGTGATCTGGGGGCAACGCTTCGGGCGGTGTTGCTCGATCCCGAGGCTCGCCGTCCGGAAGCACTGACGGATGTGAAATTCGGCAAGCTCGCCGAACCCTTGCTGCGTATGACCCGGCTCTTCCGGGCTTTCCCACCCGGGCCGGCGCCGCATGCGAACGTCGGGGACAACCGGCTTTTTATCATGCTGCTTTGGGAAATGGATGAGCAATCGCCGATGTACTCCCCGACGGTATTTAATTTTTTTAAGCCCGGCTTCGCTCAACCCGGCCCGATCTCCGCTGCCGGATTGGTGTCGCCGGAATTCCAAATTCATACCGACATCGCTTCCATTCGGTCGTCCAATCGCGTCATCGGCAACATTGATTGGGGTTTGTGGATCAATGAGCCTTCGGGCGGAAATGATTATTCCGTCATGAACTTGGATTATACCGAACTGCGCGGAATCTTAGCCACCTCCGGTACCGGCAGGACTTCTCTCAAGGTCCATGGTGACATGGTGGAGTTTTTCAACCAACGCCTGATGGGCGGCACGATGTCGCCGTTTCTCCGACAGACGATTTTGGAATCCTTAGCCGCTGTGCCCTATTATTCTGATCTGCCCGACTACCAGAATAACCTGATCAGGACCGGACTTTATCTGGTGATGTTCTCGCCGGAATTCAACATCACGCGCTGAACCCACTTCCCCATGACCACACGACGTAAATTTATCGGTCAAGCGGCCTGTGCTGGCTTGAGCATGAGCGGCATGCTGTCCACGATGGGCACCTTGCGGCTCCTGAATGCCGGACTCTCTGCGCAGACGCTTCCGCCCACGGGTGATTTTAAGGCGATGATCTGCCTGTTTCTCTACGGTGGGAATGACGGCAATAACGTGCTCATTCCGCGGGATACGACTGGCTATGCCGCTTATGCGCAGGGTCGTGGTGTTCTGGCAGTACCCAGCGCCCAATTGCACCCCCTCTCGCTGCCTCCGGGGGATGGACGTCAATTTGGACTGCACCCCTCGCTGCCTCGCCTCGCCGGGCTATTTAACGGCGACAAGGCCGCCATGGTGGCGAATGTGGGGACACTCGTCGGCCCACTCAGCAAGGCGCAATACCTCAATGGCGGCGCGGCCGTGCCCCCTTATCTTTTCTCCCACAGTGATCAATCGCTCCAGTGGCAAACCTCCGTGGCCGATTCGCCGAACAAGATCGGCTGGGGTGGACGCTTGGCGGATCTGACTCAATCCCTTAACGCCGGTTCGCAGATCTCGATGAATATCTCGATTGCCGGAACGAATTATTTCCAAGTCGGCAATGAGGTGCAGCAATACCAAGTGGATGCAAACGGCAGTCTCTCTCTCGATCAATTGGAGTCCACTTACACTCCACGCAAGCAGCAGTATGATGGCGTGAAGAAAATGCTCGGCCACAGTTACGGCCATATCTTCGAACAGGAATACATCAACGTCTACGCCCGGGCGGTGGCCAATGATACTTTGATTAAGAGCGTGCTCGCGACCGTGCCGGAATATAAAGATAAGTTCGTCGCCTCCGCCGAAACGAATGGTGAGCTCAACGAACTGGGGGGGCAGTTGCGGATTATTCTTCGCCTGATAAAAGCACAGAGCGCTCTCGGCATGCGGCGTCAGATCTATTTCGCCGCGTTCGGAGGATTTGATACCCACACTGCGCAGCTCGGCGATCACGCG
>JANYCF010000170.1 GCA_025360455.1 Opitutaceae bacterium
CCTACGGTGGTGTTTAAGGAGCCGGCTAATAATTCGGGCGTCATTGCGGGTCGCAGTTTTTGGGTGCGGGCGACGGCGCAAGATAATGTATCGGTCTCTTCCGTGATATTCCGAGTGAACGGGAATCCGACACCCTACCTAGTCGATCTGGCCGCACCTTATGAATTTCTCTTTCAGATGCCGGCCAATGCGGCGGACCCAACCACCAGCCCAGCTGATCGGCGGTTCGTCTTTGAGGCGACAGCGGTTGATGCGGCCGGCAATATTTCAGCGCCGGCGACATTGACCATTAATGCCATCAAGGATCTGCCGCCTATTATCGAGTCATTAACGGTTACGCCGACCAAGACTACGACGGCAATTAGCGGGAGCACCCAGACGACGGCAATTGACGGGAGCATCCTGCTACTTTCCGCCAAGGCCGACGATGATGTCGATGTTGTCAATGTGCAGTTCTTCGTCGATGGGCAATTGGTGGCGACCGATAATGTGTTGCCGTTTACGCAGCCCTATCAAATGCCGCTGGGTCGGGTGGGTACCACGATGGAATTCAAGGTGGTCGCAAGAGATACGGCCGGGCAGACGACCGAGCGTGTGAGCATTATCACCGTGATCGACGACAAACCTCCGGTGGTCGAACTCGACTTGCCGTTTCCGGGTACCTTGGTTTTCGACGGCGACCTGGTGACGCTCCAGGCCAACGCCACCGATGATATCGCGATCGCGAAAGTTGAGTTCTATGTGAATGGACGTTTGGAGGACACGACCAGAAATACTTTGGGGAATGATGGTCAGTTCGACGTGAAGGCTATTTTCAAAGGCGAGTTCCGTGCTCCCGTGGCCTCAGATGGGAATCTTTTCAAAATCTACGCGTTGGCCTACGATACACGCGGGCATGTCACACGTTCCAACAGTGTGACTATCGGCAAGCTGCGCGATACGACTGCTCCGTCGGTGATCATTACTGATCCGGCGGCGGGAGATGTCGTCACCGAAGGACAAATACTGAAGATAACAGCTAATACGGTTGATCTCGGTGGCATCGCGGAAGTGACATTTTATGTCGATGGCGTGGAAGTATTGACCTCGAAAGTCGCCACTCCGGGCGAAGTCCTGAAGCCTTATCAAGCGGTTTATCAGGTTCCGGTCGGCAAAGCGGGACAGCCTCTTACTTTCACCGCTCAGGCGAAGGATCCGTCCGGGAACATCGGGTTTGCTCAACCCGTGACCGTGGAGATTGGGATGCTGACGAGTAAGTCGATCCCGATATCGATTATGAGCGAGGGGGATTTGATCCCGCTTAGTACGATTGGCGTGCAAACTGATTCGGGCTTTCTCTACACCCTTTCCTCATTCAAAGAGGGTTGGCAATTGGAGGTGTTGGACGCCGTCACGGCCCCAACTAATCCGGCTCGGCTCGGATTTTATCTGACTCCGACTTACAAACCGAGCGAGCCGCTTAGCCCGGAAAATTTCCCTCACAAATTCGCCACGGGGTTGGCGGTGGCTGATAACTATGCTTATGTGATTGGGAAGGGGGTGGGTGAGAGTTACCTTTCCGTGCTCGATCTTACGGATCCCTTCAATCCCAAGATCATGAGCAATACGGTATTTCCGGTGGCGGAAGCCAATGCGATTAAGATACGGGACAAGATGGCGATCATCGCCAATGGTGCGGCCGGGTTGCAGATCATGGATATTTCCGATCCGCGAAATCCGTTGCGGATTCAGAATGTGCTAACGCAGGGAGAAGCGCGCGACGTTTGTTTGCGTGGAGCGTATGCTTACGTGGCCGCTGGTGTTAAGGGCGTTGAGATCGTGGATATCGCGAGCTCAGCCAAAGTTATTGTCGGGACCGTGGACACTTTTGGCTCGGCCGCTGGGCTCACCTTACAAGGCGACTATCTCTATGTGGTAGGCGATGCGATTGAAAAGTTCGCTTCGGCAAATTCGACTCTCTCGGTGATCGATGTGTCGCAGCCGAACGCGCCGCTCTTGGTGGGCCGGTTGGATTACGCGCCGTTGCGCCAAGACCATCGCAACGGGGGCAGTCTGTCGATATACGTCAATGGCACGTTGGCCATGATCACGACGGAGATTTTGACGCAGCAGGGCGATTTCGCCAAGGGCATGTTGCAATTGGTGGATATCAGCGACCCCACGGCGCCTAGTATCTTCCGCCGCGCCAATCTGCCGCTGAGTGGCTTGGCGCTGGCGCGAGTGGATGGGAATGTGATGGTCGCTGGTGGCACAGCCGGCTTGCAGGTCATTCCTCAACAAGTGCTCAGTGTCGATGCCGTCGTGCCTGCTATCGGTGCGGTGGCGATCGGGTTAAACTCTTCGATCACGGTCAGTTTTAGCCAGACAATCCATCCTGATGCCTTGTTCAATCCGCAAACTGGTGAAACCACTTACCGTATTCGTTTGGACCGTTTGACGGCGGGCGGGTACAGTTATGTGCCCACGCAAATTACCGTCACGGGCCGCCAAGTTCGCTTGGCTCCGCTCAGTCCGTTGCTGCCTAAGGAGCGCTATAGAATTTCCGTTTCACCAGAGGTTTTTGCCCTGAACGGCAAAAAGCTGGGCGCTTCATTTGTGAGTGCCTTTCCCACCGGTGCAGGCGTTGCAGCCCTGTCGCCGGTTATTACGAACGTCGGACAACTCGAAAAGTACCTTGAGCAAGGGGGCGGACAGACAATCACGATTACCGGCCAGGGATTTTCGGATGACGTGACCGTTCTGATCGGAGGTCAAACCGCGGAGATTGTCAGTGTTTCACCGACTCAAATCGTGGTGCGTACGCCGATCAATGCGGCGGGTAGCGCGGCCTTGCAGGTGATCAACGGCAATGGCACTTCCACCTTTGTCTACGGCGCTTTTATTTATTTAGCAAAAATGGCGATCTCGTTCCTTGATCCCGCCATTGGCTTTTTAGAGGGTAAAGATCGGATCGAAGTGGTGGGGGATGGCTTTGAGCCCGGCCTGACGTGTACTTTAAATGGTGTGGCCGCCACCAACGTGGTGCTCATGGGGCCAAATCGCTTCGCTTGCACCACGCCGGCGGGTAGCTTTGGTCTCGCCGATGTGTTGGTGACGGGGCCGCGTGGGCGCTCTGCCAGCTTGGCGCAGGGTTTCATCTACAGCCGACTCAAGGAAAATTATTCTTTCCCCAATTATATTTATGACCGTGAGAATCCGGTCATTTATGATCCCGCCATGAAGCTTGCGGCCGGTTTTCCGCGGGGTTTGGCGATAGAGGGCAATCATCTCTACGTCGCGATTGATGCGTCATCTGATTGGCCAGGTGCATCGGTGCCCGATTTGGTCACTGGGCTCCCCGTCGATCCAGCCGCTGATACCGAGAAGCTCCAGTTGTATTTTAAACATAGCGCCTTGGCCATTGTGCAGGTCCCACAGGGGAAGATTACCTCTAATAATCAACCGAAAATCGAGGCGCAAATCGATCTGCCTTTGCCGTTATATGCTACCGGGGTGGCGGTGACAGAGATTGCTGGGGTTAAGTGGGCGGTAGTAGCCGTCGAATCGAGACGGACGCCGAAGCTGGCCCCCACTCAGCTCATTGACGATCCAGGCATCATTCTCGTCAATGTCACCAATCCTAATACGCCGGCAATTTTCGAAAATGGTACGATCGATAAAAAGGGGAAAGGACGCGGGATCATCGAGGGCGGAGTTTCCGCCATGGCGACGATTGGCAATTATGCCCTGATCGGGACCCGGACCAATGGGCTCTTCGGGGTTAATCTTGCGCAGCCGGCAAGTCCGGTGGTGGTGAATCATAAGACATCATTTATTCTGAATGGCACGGTCAAGACCCCGGCTATTTACTCCATCAAGGTGCGTAGCGGGATTGCCATTTTGGGTACAGACGTGGGTTTGATCGCCATCGATATTCGCACCGCCGATTTCAATATCGTGCGTTACGAACCTACGATCAAGGGAGCGCAAGCCATCGAAGGTGAGTTGGCGATGATGGTCGGATCACAACCGGCGCTACAACTGGCTGACATCGAGCCGATCAGTGCATCACGTCTCATCAGTTCGCTTGATTCGCGCTTGTTTCCCGCCGCAGCCTTCACGGGACATCCCGTACTTCAAGGCAGTCTGGGGTTGGCCGCTTATAAGGATACGGTTGGTGTATTCGATCTTTCCAATTCAAATAACCCTCGGGTCTTTGATGCGGTGAAAGTGACGCCTGTCTCGGACAAGGATCCGGTCTTGATCACTGATCTGGTGATGAATGGGAGTATGGCGGTCGCTTCAATGTCGGTCTTACCTGAGGGAGAGAATCCTAAGCCAAGCGCTGGGTTGGGCAGTGGATTGCGTTTCATCCAAATGCCGATTCCACACCTGGTGAAAATTTCACCGGTACGCCTCGCCACCGCAGTAGCGATTAATACCTCCATCGAAGTTGAACTGTCGGAGATTGTTTCAGTTTCTCAGAGCAGTTTTGTGTTATCCAGTCCCTTTGGTTCGGGCACCGGGGTCGATGCCATCCCAGGGACGATTCAGGATCTTGATGTGACGGGCTCCAACATTGATCCGGGCGTCAGTAAAACAATTTTTGGCCGGCGCTTTAGTTTCACCCCGAGCGTGCCGCTCGTGGCGGGGAAGGAATATGTGGTCACCTTGACGCGCGGGATGGTCAGCGCCGACTCGGGTTTTCCACTACTGGGGCCGGTTCAATCCCGCTTCACCACCGCCCTTGGTTCGCCCTTGGTTCCGGTAATTATATCGTTGTCGAGTACCCATGGATCAATTTTAGGCGGTGAACCCATGGTGGTGTATGGATCGGATTTTGATACTAATGCTCAAGTCACCATGGGCGGAGTGCTGGTGAACGGAAAAGTCGTGAGTGCGGACGGGAAAACGATTACGTTCAACACGCCGCCGAACAACAAGGGGCAGGTCGCAGTTGAAGTGATCAATGGCAATGGGCTGAGCGCGATCTTGTTTGGCGCTTATATTTATCTGGAGCCGTTCCGCTTGCTTGGAATCCAACCGAACTTTGGTCCGGCCGCCGGCAGTACATCCGTGGTTATCTCCGGCACCGGCTTCGCTGTCGATAATGACATCGAAGTGAAGTTTGGCTCGAATTTAGCGACAGTTGTGCAGGTGGTCGACAGCGAACATCTCCGCGCGACCACACCCAACGGGCTGCTGGGATCGGTGGATGTGGTGGTGAAAAATAATGCAACGAAAACGAATGCCGAAACGGCAACTCTAGTTCGCGGTTTTGAATATGCCCAAAGTTCGGATGTCACCTTGGCTACAGGTTTGAAAACAGTCAGTGATTGGGCAATCGATCCCGTTTTTAATGCGGCCTTTGTCATCGGTGACAATAAAATGCTCAAGGTGGTGAATTTGAGTGTCCGCGTGGAGGATCTCTCGCAACGTGTCGGTCTCCTCCAAACGATCGCCTCGCTCGAGTTGCCCACCGATACGGTCAGTGCGATTGCCATTCTTCCCGGACGGGATCTCGTTTTTGTGAGTACGAAGACTGATCTGATTATCGTCGATGCGAGCAAGCTCAGCGTGACCAGCGATCCTACGGATGAACTGAAAGTGATCGCCAAATGCTCGTTGGATAGCAGTCAGGGTGGTGGCATCACCGCGGCAGGGAATACCGTATATGTCGCCGCGGGCGACGCAGGCGTCCGCCTGTTCAATACACATTTTCCGGATCAGCCATTTTTGATGGATACGATTCAGATGAAAAAGAATCAGCAGGGGTTGCCCATCCATAGCGCTTTGGATGTGAAAATCGTGGGTGAATCGGCCTTGTTGGTTCGGGAAGGGACCTTAACCGCTCCCGTTTCCCTAAAGAGTTATCCTTACGCGAACGGTCAGGTACAGCGGAATAGCGGAGTGGCTGAATTGTTTGATATTATCAGTTCCGAGCACGAACCGCTGAGCAGTATCGAGCTTGATTTCGAACGGATCAGAGTGGTCGGAAATAATCTGTATTTTATCTCCCAGCTCGATGGGCTTTCGAAATACGATATTTTAGATCGCCGCGCCCCCGTCTTCCTCGGGCGATTGGGTGGTTTGGGCCAGCTCAATGATTTTGATGTGCGTTTCGATCTCGGCTTTGCGGCGGTTGGGAATGTGGGAATTAAGTATCTCAATCTCGCTAGTGCCAACTTGGCGAGCGGATCGGTTTTGGCCACCGCGACCAATCCGACCTTCGATAAGACGCTGCTGCAAATTTATCAGTCCTTTGGGGTTGTTTATGGACTCTTCGCCAATGGCGAAATTCAAGTTTTGGCCACTCAGCAAATCAGTCCTCATTCTGTTTTCCCTGAAGCGGATTCGCTGGTGGCGACCGATCTTAAACAAATCAGAGCCGTTTATACGGCTACTTTGAATAAAACCCAGGTGCTAGCAGCTTCAGCCATTCGGGTGTTTGACGAGACGACGGGCACTGCTGTGCTGGTGAGCAATTACCTATTGGCGGTTGAGGGTAACACGATCGCTTTAACGCTCACGCCTCTGACGGCTGGCTCCGCCATGACTTTGATGCCCGGTCATAACTACCGCGTGCAGGTGGATAATACCATTAAAGACATCTTCGGGATGTCGCCCTTGTCGGACTTGGTGTGGCGTTTCCGCACGACGGAGAAGATCGATAGCCCACGCGATCCCCTCGACAATAAAATCATCGCAGTACAGCCCACTATTTCGGAAATCTACCCGGGCTTTGCGCCGACCAGTGGGGGCACACAGCTCACGATTGTGGGCAATCAGTTCAAGCAAGGGGTTAAGGTAACAATCGGTGGATTAGAAACGACGGTGTTTGAACTGCGTGGGTATGACGCCGCGCGTGATTTCTATACGGTCATTCGGGTGATTGTGCCAAATTCACTTTCTGGGCTGGCGGCAGTCAAGGTCACTAATCCGGGCGGTCTGTCCGATTCCTGGTTAGGAGGAGTACAGTATTTTGATCAACTCAGCGTTACGTCGACTTTCCCTCGTTTCGTAAATCCTAAGGGTGGGACCAAACTCACAATTCAGGGGAATGGTTTTACCCCCGGAAACACGGTGGAGCCTGGCACGACCGTATCCGTGGATGGAGTTCCTTTGACGGACCTGAAATTCATTTCACCGCAGAAGATCACCGGAATTGTACCGGCCGGTCCGTTTGGCCCGGCCAATATCATCGTGACCAATCCTGGCATTCAAACGCCCGGATTTGATCGGATCGTCGTCAACGAAGGTATTCGTTATGGCCTGACTCAAATTGGCCGTACCTCCTTTAAGGGGGCCGCTCCGAAGTTTCTGGCACATGATCAGGATAATTTCGGCAAATTAATTTATAGCTCGGGCGGACTCTTTAACGATGGCAATAATACGCAGTACCCCATCAAGGGAGTTCAGGGGATGGATTCGATTTTTTCGTCTTATTACGCGCTGGGCTTCGATCTTTCCGATGCCACTCGGCCGCTGCCTGCGACCGGCCGGTCGACGGTGATGACGAATGATGAAATCCGCCGTTTTATCGTGGGTAACGAAGGGGACGGACTATTCTCGTTCTCCGGCCGTGCCCCTGATTCGCGCTCCGTCGCGGTGACCAAAGTGACCGATTTGAATGGCGACAAACGTTCGCTGCTACTCGTGGCGAATGGGACCTTGGGTCTCACGGTGATGGATATTAATGATCCTTCGGCGATGACCGTGTTGGCCAGTCGCAAAGGCAGCGGGATGGCCGCTGAAGTGATTGGGCATGAAAATTTGGCGGTGGTCGCCAGCAGTGGTCGCTTGGATTTCTATGATCTCACGGTACCGGAGTATCCGGTTTTTGTGGAAGCGGTGAATCTCGGAGGCAATCGCGTGGCGATTGAGAAGGGGATTTTGTACGTGACGAATACTGGAATAGCGCAGCCCGACTATGATGCGAAGCCCGAAATCCCCGATCGTCCTTCCGGTCCCACCTTCCCGATGTACCCAGCACCGCGCTTCACGGGAACTTTTGGTCAGTTTGCCGCTGGATTGAATTCGACCGAATACGGCACAGCTCCCGGCAAGCCGGGCAGCGGCGGCACGATGCAGATCGTCGATTTGAATCGGGCTGATCGTCGGATTCTCCACACGTTGACTTATACTGCGGGTAGTCCGGTTGATGTCGCGGTCGCTGGCGGCCTCATGGCCGTGGCGGTGCAATATGACGGACTCTATCTGTATGATGTGAAAAATTTGAGCGCGAGCGATCCTGTGCCCGGATTACTCGCTCATGTTAATTTGCCGGTTGACCAAGTGGAAAACGCCGGGCGTTACAGTCGCGTCGAGATTCGCGGTTCACTGCTGTACGTGGCGGCGAAAGAGGGTGGGGTGCAGATTTACGATATCGCCGATCCGACCAAACCCAAGCTGATCAGTGCGGGCAATCTCGAGATGGCTCAAGATATCGAGCTGGTCGAGGATGCGGTCGTCTCGACCGGTGACAATGAGATCAAGGTATTCGATACGCCGTTTACTTCCGTGATCAGTATCTTTCCGGGACCGGGTGCGGAACGCGTGGCACCGGATGCTCGGGTGCGGGTGCATTTCTCAAGAAATATTTTCACCCCGAATTTGGTCGCCGGCGGAAACTTCAAGGTACTGGCTAAAGATGGAACTCAAGTTGTCGGTGTCTTCAATTATCCGACTACCGGCACGGGCACTTATCTTGTGGAATTTATCCCGACGGGTGGATTCATTCCGGGGCAGACCTATAGCGTCGAATTGACACCTGGGATCACTGACGAAGAGGGCGGTCACTTATTGTCGCCTGTCTCTCAAACTTTCCGGGTTACGCCAAGCGGGTCATCCATCCCGAACATTGCTCGATTCTCGCCTTACTACATTTCCGTCGAAGGCGGTGAAGAAATCACCGTCACCGGAAGTGGGTTTGAGTCGTTGTTGCCCACCGCGAGCACGTCTTCGTTCAAATTGAACGACGGCGATGAAATTAAGGCATTGATCGTCGTCATTGATAGTACGAAATTCACCTTCCGCGCTCCGGCGCTCAGCAAGACCGGTATCGGGACGGTCACGCTAACCAATCCGAGCGGTCTCACCGATACCCACTTTGGTAAATTCGTAGCCATCCGTCCGCTCGCTTCTTTGACGAGTCTGCAAGCGAGCCGCGATTCCGGCTCAGTGCTTGGTGGTGGTGACCGCCTGGTCATCACGGCATCCGATCTCGCTTTCCCGCCGGGAACCAAAGCTTTTCTCGAGGGCGATGCCTTTTTCAAGACGGGTGGCACGGGGGTTGGCGGCACCCGTGATCTGATTGATCTGGATCTCGAATCGTTAATGAAACTGTCGGGATTGGTCCCTCGAGCTGATTTCCCGGGACGCGTGGCCATTAAAGTCCGCTGCCCGAATGGCACCGAAAGAATCGTTGGCTATTACACCTACATTCTCGAGCAATCACCGGCACTTGCTGTCCGTACTGCGGCCACGGCGTTGCGCATCGTCGATGACCTGGCCTACATGGTCGGCCCTGATTTCGATGTCTTTGATCTTTCTGTGCCAGGCCGGCCCGTATTGAAAGGTCACCTGTCAGGGATCGGTACTGCCTTCGATGTTAGCATCCTGAACGACATGGCGGTCGTCGCTGCGGGTGATCGCGGCCTGCAGGTATTCGATATCCACGACTTGAGCAAAATCTTTCAAGTGGACCAAGTAGCGACCTTTGGCGAGGCCCGGGGCATCAAGTTTTTCCAAGGCAATCTCTACGTCGCGGTGTCGAATAAATTGAATCCTGAGGACTCGTTGATTCAAGTGATCGAGCCGGTAACCCCTCGCTTACAGACCTTGGAGCAAATTAAGGTGCCTGGTAACTTACTCGATGTGGATGCAGCCAACGGCCGGCTGTATGTCGCGCGCGTGCGCGATGGCAAATTACAGATCGTCACAATAGATCCACTCAATCCCACCGTGCAGACGGCCTGCACGATTGACGCCTCTAATTTCAGTGTGTTGCCCACCCAGGCGACCCTCGTAGTGAAAGGCGGATTGGCCTATATCAATGTCGGCAAACGCGTACTCGTGGCCGATGTCGTCACCGGTGAAGTGCGCTTCTATGCGGAAGTGCCCAATGAAGTGAGTGCGTTCGATAATTATCGCGGCGTCCTATATATAAATCATGACGTGAGCAGCAGCGTTGATCGCGACAATGTCATTACGCCGTTTGTCGTGCCGATTCTTAATATCGAGGAAGTGACTCCGGCGGCGAATCAAGTGGCACGGTTGGACGAGAAGGTCTGCATCCGGTTCACGCTGCCGGTTAATCCGTACACGGTGACGGAAGATATTAACAATAACGGCATGCTGGACTCCGCCGAGGACGTAAACGGCAATAACATCCTCGATGCCGGAGAAGATAAGAACAACAATGGCACCTTGGATCTCGCTGAAGATCTGATTGGTGGCGGGACACTGGACGCTAAGGGAAATCCCGTTGGTAATGGAATTATAGATTCAAATGTTCGCGTCTACCGTGACATGAATAGCAATGGTCTTTTGGACCCTGCCGAGAAAGTACTCGGTAATCGGGTGCCAGGAAAACTGGAAACCATCTATACGGCCACGGCTTCGGTGGTCGAGTTCACCCCTACAGGCGCCGACAGAAAAGCAATCAACTGGCTGCCAAGTTCGCGCTATTTTGTCGAAGTGATTTCACCACCAGCTGATCAGAAGCGGCCGTTGGATCCGAACGATCCGGCGACACTTCCAGGCATTCGGGAATTAGGGACGGCGGCGTTGACCTCGGATTTGGTGACCACATTCACCACGGCTGCGGCTATCGCGAACGATCTAGTTATTAATTCCGTGACGGCACGGTATAATGTCGCCACACAGGCCAATAATTTGGTCATCACGGGCAGTGGATTCCAGGCGAATTCAGTGGTGAGCGTTGGGGATGTATCCTTTTCGGCGGGCGCGGGGGCATTGACTTTTGTGAACGCCGGGAAACTTACCCTGTCGCTGCCGCCGCTCGATGGCCGCGATTTGGGTATGGCTGCCGTTGCGGTGCACAATGCCGATGGCGCCTCCACCATTTATTACGGAGCGATTATCTACGTTTCCACGGTTCAGGTTTATACGATCTCGCGCAATACCAGTGGTCCCAACGGCGGGCAGCGGGTTACTCTGACTGGCGCTGGCTTCTTGCCTGGGCAGACTCGCGTAATTATTAATGGCAAGGATGCCGACGATGTGCGCGTCACTAACGTCAACACGCTCACCTTCATTGTCCCTCCGGGCGATTTCGGTACGGTCGATATCCGCGTGACCGTGGGCACATCGACTGCGGTACTTCCGGGAGCGTTGACGTACACGCTTCCAACGGTGCCACCGAGTGGTAACTTGAAATTAGCGGCCATATCCAAGCTCGCGCTGGAAGGTAATCTCTTGATCGTTTTGGCGAAAGATCAGGCGGGCAGCGCCACCCTGCAAAATGTCGATATCAGTGATCCGCTCAAATTGACCGCGCTCAATTCCGTCACCCAACGCAATGGGGCGACTTTCTACTATGATTCCGGAACGCAAATCCTGTTCCAGTCCAGTGGCAATCAGGTGATCCGGATCGATAATTCCAAACCTGGGCAAATGGACGTTTGGGATTACGTCACAACAAAAGCCGGGTCGACGGTTCAGGCGATAGCTTCGCATGGCAACTTGCTCGTCGTGGGCACTAATCAGAGCCTCGAGTTTTTCATTTTAACGCCTTTTGGTTATTACCTGAAGTCGAAGGAGATTTTAATTGAGGGTGGCGTGAGCACGCTCGCACTGCAAGGGCCCCTCCTCTTGTATACCCAGCAGCTCAACGGCGAACAGCGGTTCTGCGTGCGTGATCTGGAGACAGCTGATCTGGTGCTCCGGGGCAACGCCGTGTTGGCCTCGGCCCCCACTGCGCTCCAAGTCGTGGGTAATATAGCTTATCTGGCGTGCCAAACTGCCGGGGTGGCGCAGGTGGTGGATTTCACCGCTCATGATTTGCCCATCACTTTGGGCTATGTGAACCCGCGGGATGAGTTTGCGCCTGGGGTCGCCCCGGTGGTGGACTTATACGTGGATGGTTCGACGATGTTCCTCGCGTGTGCCGCAGGTGGGGTGCAGGTCTTCGATATCGCCAATCTCAACCAACCTGAATTCCTGCAATATGGTCAGGTGGCCGGTGAGGCGTTGTCGATCCGCGCGGCCAATGGCTTTATCTACGCCGGAACTTCACTGGGCGAAATTTCTCTTCTGCCCTTTCAAACCTTGGCCATCAGTGAAGTGGTGCCGGCCTATGGCAGTTTGGCTGCGGTCGAGAGCGCGGTGACGATCCGCTTTAACAGCATTCTTCAGCCTCCGGTCAATCCCTTGCTCTTTAGCTTACGCCGCGATGAGGATAATTTTGTCGTGACCGGGACCTTAATTCCTTCGATCGACGGCAATGGCTCGTTGCTTACCTTTAGACCCAACGATGTTTTGTCTGGAAACAAAAACTACACAATTTCTCTCTCGACAAAATTGGTCGATAACACGGGTACAACAATTGCTGAATTGGTCGATGTGGCGGGTCGGAAAGTTAAAAATAATTTCTCCAGTCGTTTCTCAACCGTCAACCAGACTGGTGCCATCCAGCCGGTGATCACGGGCGTTTCTCCGGCCTACGGTTTTATCGCCGGGGGCGACACCGTATCGATTCTCGGTCGAAATTTGCGCTCGGATACTCAAGTCTATTTCGGCGATGTGCTCGCCACCGATGTGGTCGTTTTCGGCAATGGCACCCGTTTGACCGTGACGGCTCCGCCCGGATCAGGCGTGATGTCGATTCGCGTGGTCAATCCGGGCGGGCTGTCAGACGCTGAGCTTTTCAGCTTTTCCTATTTGGGCAATCCGCAGTTGGATTCGGTGGATCCGGTGCAAGGCAGTTATCTCGGCGGTCAAACCGTCACGTTGCGCGGATCTAATTTCTTCCCCGGGACCAAGGTGCTGTTCTCCGGAAGGGAAGCGCGTAATGTGATCGTTAAGGAAGCGGGACTATTGACCTGCGAGACGCCGGATGGCGTCGTTGGGTCCAGTAATGTCGAAGTCCGCAATCAGCTGAAGGCGCCGTACTCATCGAGTAAATCTGACGGGTATCTCTTCACCATTCCGCGCACCGCCCAGACGTCGAGTTTGGCGAACCCTGATTATGTGGTTTCCAGTGCGAATGTCCCGGAATTAATTCTGGGGACCTCCGGTACGAAAGTGGTACTCTTTAATGCCTTTTCACCGTTGTTCCCGGTTCAGTCGGGTACGTTCGATTTTGCAAGTCGGACGCCGCAGCACATTTCTCATGCGGGCAACTTGGCCTACGTGGCCTTGGGCGATCAGTTAAGTGTGATTAACTTTTCTGATTTTGAGTTCCCCAAGCTGTCGCTCACCAAATCGTTTAGCAAAAACACCGATATTCGCAAGACGGTGGTGTTGGATTCCTTCTTGGTCGCCTGGGACACCGCGCAAAATCGACTGCTGAGTTTGGAACGGGGCGAGGCCGATCTTCCTTTGGTAAGCGAACATGGTTTCGTGTCTGGCGACGTGGTTCGCGATATTTTCGCCGTGGAAGGGAGCCCAGCGCAAGTGGGCATCCTGATTGAGTCCGGCGGGTTATTCCGCTTCGATGTCTGCGATACGACTACGGCTAGCATGCCGGTGGTGCGCAGTATCGTGCTATCAGGCCAGGTTCGCTCGCTCAGTTTCTACGGACGCTCCTTGATCGCGACGTCGTCCACGAGTGTTACCCATGTGGACCTGAACGGTATCGCTACGGCAAAAAATCTGCTCAACGGAAATTATCAAAACGCGGTGATGCGCAATGGCATGTTGTTTGCCGCCAAGAATGACATCGTGGAAGTGTTCGATATTGCTGATCCCGCTGCGGTGAAGCTAAAGACGAACATTACTATGGGCGGTACGGTGCAGTCGCTCGATGAATTCGCCGGTCTCCTCTATGCCCAGGTACCGACTGGTGTCGTTACCGCCACTACGCCTTATCCGTATTTGTCGAAAAAATCTCCGCTCCCAGGGGTTGCCACCTTTGCCCTCAATACCCCGATTTCCGGAGAGTTCCCACTGCTCGCGACGCCGGCCGTTATTCTTGGATCGCAGTTTGAATTGAAGGTTAATGGTGCGGTTAAACTTTTCACGTCCGCGCTCTCGGGCAACCAAATGACATTGACGCCGACGATTCCCTTGGTGACTGGGGACGTGGTCCAGCTCGATGTTGCCCCCGGCAATGGACCGCTGGTCGGTGACGAATTGAGCAAGGTGAATGTACTCTCCGCCACAGGAACACCTGCGCTCGTCAACGAATCCACGGTGCGCACCTTGGTTCCACGACAGATCCACACGGGTGGGACTTCGCCGATCCCAATCACGATCACGGGATCGGGGCTCACTGCCGTCACAGGAGTCAAAGTGGGCGGAGTGACGGTTGGCATTGATCAACAAACGCCGGGAATCCTCGTGTTCAGACTGGTTCCGGCCAGTGTCGAATCATTTGCCAAGATCGAATTAATTTCATCCCCGAGTGGCACCGACGTTGTCACTCTGGCCGGATTCGTGGAATTTGTGCCACCGCTCGCAGTGAACGTCAACGGTATCACCCCGGCTGTGACCGGTGCCGGTGCTGGAGTCGTAGCTACGATCAATGGCAGTGGATTTGCTCGCGATCTGCAGTTATACGTGAACAACGTCCCGACGCAGATCGAAAGTCTGACTGGCTCCACTCAATTGACCTTTGTTCTTCCGGCCGGTGAACAGGCCATTACTTTGCGGCTGGAGCGCAGTGGGGCCGATCCACTGGTGCTCACCAATGTAATCGCGCGAGTTGATGATATTCCTCCGCAGGTGTTGACCGTGACACCGGCGGGACCTGCCAAAGCGCTTCCGGTGGAGACGACTTCTTTCTTCGTCACGTTCTCTAAAGCGATGAATACCGCCGCGTTTACTCCGGCATCATCGCCCCTGTATTTGCTGAATGCCCAAGGCGCACGCGTTTCTGCCGCCTATCTCTGGACGAATCAAAATACCACGGTGGAATTGAGACCAATCAATCTCAGCAAGAGCACCGTGTACACGCTCCATTTCGATGGTGCGGTTGACGCCAGCCCGAAGGCCAACCTCACTCCGGATTCGAGTAAATTCGTGTACTCTTATCTGACGGTGGATGATTCTGCTCCGACTGTCGCGATGGTCTCGCCGGTGGGCGGTTCCACCTTGCTGGCCAAGTCGGTCATAACGTTGCAGGCTACGGTCGGCGACAATTTGCAAGGTGTCTCAATCTTTAAAACTCCTCAAGGCACTCCGATTGACGAAGGCGTCACGGCGGATCGTATCATTTTCTATATAGTTGAGAACGGTGTTCCACCCCAGCTAATCGGTTCGGCGACTTCGATCGTTGCGGGAGTTGCGAGCCTCACTTATACGTTACCTGAAGTCAGTGCTTTGACGACGCGCCGCCTTTATGCGACCGCCAGCGATCGCAGCCTGAATCTAACCACATCGAGCTTCATTGATGTTACCATTCGGCCTACAGCTTTACCCACCGTAGCATTTGCGGCGCCGACACCGAACAATGGGACCAGTCTGACGGAACTCACCACCTTCACGGTCGCGACGAACACGACCTCTGAATTACCGCTCGCACGCGTTGAACTTCGTCTCAATGGCACGCTGATCAATCAGTCAACCGGTACGAATCCGACATTCACCGCGATCCCAGTGCCGAATGTGGCGCCCGGGACTTCCTTCACTGTTTCGGTGCAAGCTTACGATACTCGAGATAACGCTAGTGTGCCGAATATTGGTTCAACTCGCTCCTACACGGTCGGAGCTGAGACAGAGCCACCCACTGTCACAATCATCAGCCCACCGGCGGGTGCGCAAATCACCGCCGGTCAATCGGTGCGCATCGCCGCGAATGCCTCGGATAACAAGGGCATCGCCTCAGTCTCTTTTTATCTCAACGGACTCTCCACCGCTACTGCGGTAGTGACGCAGCCGCCGTACGCCTTCGTCTACGACTCGACGGGCATCGCGGCGGGCACGACGGTCAATGTCCGGGCAAAGGCGACGGATGTCACCGGTCTTACGGCGGAGGATACCCGTAGCTTTACGGTGACGGCGGATACGACCAAGCCTGTCGTCGCGATCATCTCGCCAGCAGCCGGAGCCGTCTTTACGGCCGGTAATCTTGTTTCTGTTTCGGTCCAAGCCTCCGATGATCGCGGTATTGCTCGGGTAGAACTCACCGCGAACGGCAAGCTTTTGGTTGATACCCAAGCTCCGTATTCCTTCGTTACCAGTGCACCGGCTGCCACTGGCGCGCTGACGCCGTTCGAAATTACCGCAGTGGCCATCGATCAGCAGGGCAATCGCTCGGACAGCTTCAAGGTGACATTATACTCGCAGCTGGCCGCTGCCGTGCCAGGGGCTCCGACGGTGGTGCTATCGCCGACTGGTGCGGCGCAGAATTCCGGTGCGTTGCTTACCGTCGATACGTCGATCGAGATATTCTTTGCGGCAAATCCCGATGCTCGAACGGCGAATATCGATTGGTTGGCTTCGACCGTCGACCTCTTCATCGGCGACGCCACGACGTCGCTCAACCACGGCATGTACGGTGGGGTATTCGAGTGGCGTCTCCCCACGGTGACGACTTCCACCGAGGCGCATATCGTGGCCAAGCTCACGCTCGCCGATGGTTCTTCGAAGACGACGACGGTGCCGCTGACGATTCTTCCTCTCGCGGTAACCCTCACCACCGACGACGGATTGTTTGCGTTGCCGATCAATGGTCAAAAGACCCTCGCCATCGGTGGCCGGGCCAATGCGGGATCACTCTACGATGTGCTCGTCGAGGGCGTGGTTATTGACACCGTTATTTATGGAGGCGAAGGGCTGCCGCTTGTTTATCTGCTGACGGATACCTTCGGTTTGCCGCAAGGTTCGAATATCAACTTGTCGGTGCGGCTGCGGGATGCGTCGGGTGAAGAAAAACTTTCCAGTACGATTCAGCTGACCATCGCTCCGGCCGCGCCGGTGATCGCTCTGATTCCGACAACTTCTTCCGGCACGCCTACGGTCACCTTGAATAGCAGTATCGTGCCGGGCACATCCTATCTGGAGCACTCGGCCCTTATGATCGCGGGCACTGTGACAGATTCGAATGATGATGCACAAAAAGTACGGATTTTGATTGGCAGTACTGAGGTCGGCACTGCGCCACTCAACCCGAGTGGCACTGCCCATACATACACCTACTCGACGCAAGTCTATCTCCCGAATGTTACCGAATTCACGCCGGTGACGGTGAAAGTTTATGCGCTCGATGCGGCCAGCCACGTCTCGCAAGCGGCACAGGTCGCCATAAATATTCTGAACGACACCGAGAAGCCGGTGATCACGCGCCAGCTCGCCGATCCGACTCAGACTTTGGTTTTGGCGGGAACGGATTTGGGGCTGCGTCCAACGGTCACTGATAATGTGGGCATCGCCTCGATCGTTACTGAAATCACGTCGGTGGGTATGCCGCTCATCCAGAAATACGAGATTCATTACCGCGACAATGCGACGACGCGCGAGCAAACGCTGGCCCAACCGATCGATGCCACCAAGTTGATGGGCCGTACGCTGCTGGTGACGACAACCGCGACGGACTTTGCCGGGAATGTGAGTGTAGCGACGACCAAAGTCGACGTGATGGCGGTCTACCATCTCGCGCGTTCGGTGATGGGCCGTCCGCTCCCTGGCACCATCACGCAATTGGCCCGCTCCGGTGATATGCTCTTTGGTGTCTTCACTGTCGCTCGTACGGAAACAATTTCCGAAAGCTTTATCTTCTCCGCAGAAGAGCCCACGACTGATCAATTCACGGTGCTTGATGTGCTGCCGACCGAATCGGTGATTACCTCGCTGGTCGCCACTGCCGGACATCTCTACGCGTTCACGGCGGATCGTTCCTTGCTGCACATCGATATTTCGGTACCAGCGGCGATGGTAATCACCGCGAAGAATTCCGTCCCGGCAGCCTTCACCAATGCCGTCGCGATGCCGGACGGGATCGCGGCCTTGGGTGAGAGCCAACTCGCGGTCTTTGATTTGGCCCGTCCGGATAATCCGGTCTTCGAGAAATCTATGAGCAGTGCTGGCCTGCAAGTGGAGTCCCGCGGTGCCTTCATTTATACTTCAACGGCGACACAGGTGCAGGTACTGAACCGTCAACTCACGACGGTTAAAACCTACAGTGTGCCGGCGGCAGCTGAGCTGTTACTGCAACCGGAAGGATTAATTGCGGCCAACGCCAAGGAAATCCGGTCACTCGTCGACGGCCAGTTGTTGAGCGATTCAGTCGACAGCAAACAAACCATCGGGCCGGTTTGGAACACGGATGCTTCGGTGAATAGTCTGGCGATGCTGGGCTCGCGGATGGTGCTCGCGGCGACGACTGGCGGGATCGAGTTTGCCTCGGTCACCGGCCAAGCTGGCTTCGCGCACATCGGTGCCCTGGCCCAACCCGCCAGTGCGCGTCAGATTGTGTCCGGGAGTTTGGGCCGGTACTACGTCCGTCACGATAGCGGGCGCTTCTCGTGGCTCGATATTGCGACCAGTGCCGCCCAACTACCGGCGAATACCGGAGTGAGTCTGGTCGGAGAAGCGTTGGAAGTGGAAATTGTCGGCAACCTTGCGATTATCGCCAAAGGTCTGAACGGATTATCGCTTGTTGATATCAGCCGTCTCGAAAGTCCGAAGTTAGTTCGCAACGTAATTGCCCCCGGCAACGTCGTCGCTCTGTCACATCGCGGCAATCGGCTCTACCTGGGTCTGGGCATGGGCGGGATCGCGCAAACAACCTTGGATAATTTAGGCACGTCCGTGGTGGCGACCCCGGTCATCGTGCAAGGCGGCGTTCAGAAGATCGTCTCGGCGGACAGCGGTCTCGTGGTCATGGGTGGCGGGCTCTCCTTATTGGATCCCGTTTCCTTGAGCGTTTTAAATTCGATCACTGTTACGGGAGCCCTACGCGATGTATCAGTGAGTGGCAACTTATTGGCCGTCGCGACGGCGGCCAATGGAGTCACCGTGTTTGATATATCCGATCCAAGAATCCCCGTCACGGTGGCGGCCATTGCTGCGCCCACGGGTGAAATCACCAGTGTCTACCTGTCTGGCGGATCTTTGTATATGGGACGATGGGACACCAGTCGGGCGCAGCCTGCTTCCATCGATCTCTATGGTGGCGGAGTACAGCCTTATGCTCAGCTGATAGGGCAGCTAAACACCGGTGCGATTAATATTCCGGCGCGGATCAACTCGATCAGCCGTTGGGGCAACCGCCTCGCCGCAGCTTGTGGCAATGCCGGGGTAGCTCTCGTCGAACTCAGCACTGGCTCGGTCTCGATATACGATTCTCCGGATTTTGCTCTGACCACGAAGAGTCTAGGCGCCGCCCTTTTTGTGGCCGACTCGTTCGGTGGTCTCCAGGCATTTTATTCGAATCCGACCCAGGACTCCGCTGAGTTGCATGCCGACTTGCCCGCGCCGCGCTTTGATATCGCACCGGGAGCACAACGCTTGATTACGTTTGCCACGTCGAATCTGGCAGGAATTTCCCGGGTTTCTGTTTTGGTCGATGGCGCACCGGCGTTGGAACTAACCGAACCGCCGTTTGCCTACAATCTCAGAGTGCCGGTGAACACACCCGCAGGAACACAAATTTCAGTCAGTGCCGTCATGGAAACGGTAGCAGGTCTGCGTATCGTCCTGCCCAAGCCAATGCTGGCCCGGGTGGTGGAAAATCTGGGCAATGCCGATAATGTGGCGCCGGCCGTCGCCTTAGCTGCTTTGCCAGCCAGTGTGGTTGAAGGCGGCGTGCTGCATCTCAGTGCCACTGCGACCGACGATGTATCGACGCCGAGCGTATCGTTCTTCGTTGATGGCGTCTTGGTGGCCGTCAGGGGCTCCGCACCTTACGAGTTCGATGTTAATGCTCCGTTGGTCAGCGGCAACAGGACAATCATCGTCCGGGCTCAAGCTCAGGATGGCGCCGGCAATGTCGCCGCGGCGGAACGCACCGTTACCGTGCTGGATGATGCGGCCGCTCCGACGACTCCGGTCTTCACTAATCCGAACCCGCTGGGCACGCGAATCGTGGTTGAAGGCACGATGCTCCAAATCAGCGCTTCGGCTGACGACGCAATCGCGCTGCGGAAGGTGCAGCTCTTTGCCAATGGTGTGCTGGTGGCCGACAATACGCAGCCGACGTCGCAGGCCCGCCCTCAAACCTTTCAATTCCAGTACGCGTTGCCGTTGGTCACCACCAGCACGCCGCTGGTCTTGTCGCTGGTGGCTTGGGACTATGCCGGAAACAGCACTGCCTCGGCACCGCTTAACCTCACCATCGCCAAGAATCAGGCGCCGACAGTCACATTCATATCGCCTGTCGATGGAACGTTGCACGCGCGGGGCGTATCTTTGGATATTTCCGTGGATGCCTCCGACGATGTCGCGGTTGCAGCGGTCGTCTTTGAAGTCAATGGATCCCAAGTTGCGGCACTCACTTCCGCCAATGGCGGAGGCAACGTTTACCGCTACAGTCTGCCGGTAGCCCTCAGCGAACCGGCCGGAACCTTGAATGTTGTCGCGCGGGCTCGCGATAACACCGGCAAGGAGTCTTCGGTCACTTCAACCGTGACGCTGGTGAATCCGACACCGCCGACGGTGCAAATCACCAAAGTCGTTGCCGCAAGTAATTTTGTCGAAGGTTCCGCGGTGAGCGTCACCGTCAGCGCCAGTGCCACCTTGGGTATTGCCCAGGTGGATCTCTACCTCAGCGGTGCTGGCGGCAGCCCGGTGGCCACCTTGCCGGGCAGGACGAGCGGAGACTATGTGTTTACGATCACCTTGCCGGAAATTGCCGGTGCGTCGCAGTCGATGAGCCTTACGGCGCGAGCACGCGATCCCCGATCGGTGGAAACAATTTCCGCGGCTGTGCCGATTACCGTGGTGCAGGATCAGCCCCCGAGCGGTTCGCTGCAGGTCGTCGCCGGCCCCTTCGGTTATTTCGCCAGATCCGACGTGACCTTGCGCGCCACGACCAGTGACGACGTGGGT
>JANYCF010000238.1 GCA_025360455.1 Opitutaceae bacterium
TATAGCTGGTACGGGGTACTAGGACGAGTTAATTGGTGGAGGTGAGGGGAGTTGAACCCCTGTGCCCCTGGCCTTCGCACGCCGCATCTACCTATATAGCGTCAGATTGAATCTCGCCTCGGGGACGCGTTGACGCGCGCTTCTCCCTCGGCCAGCTGCGGTTGAAGATACGGCGGAGATGTCACAACACCCATCTCCGTTATGCCTGCTGTCGGCGTTCCTATCCCCTAGCAGGTGTCAGAGGAGGAACGTGACCGCACTTAGGCGGCCATTAGCATTTCTTCGTTGTTGCCGTTTGTTTGTTTCGAAGGGGGATTAACGAGAGGCCTTCGGCTCTCGACAGGCAGCGGCGCACTCTAACCAAGGGTCGAATCCGGAACACCCCCAAAACTGAAAGTATTATCCGCCTACGCTCAGACGAGCTGCGGCGAGACAAGAATGGGAAGCACCAAGACTGACTGGCGGAAATGCGCGGTCAAAGAACGGGAGAGGCAACGTGCCACAGCTTTCGCGGAATGCAAGCCCGCCAAAATCTGGTCATTTCATAGGCATCAGCTCGGATCCAGCAGACGCGGGCCGGGGCCCTGCGCGGCAAGTTCGTCGTACGGATTGCGGAGCGGGCACTGCTTCATCGACAGACAGCCGCAGCCGATGCAGCCGGTCAGCTGGTCACGGAGCTGCGTGAGCTTCGCGATCCGGTCGTCGAGATCGGCGTGCCAGCGGGCGGACAGCTTCTTCCAGTCCTGGTCGGTCGGCGTGCGGCCCTTCGGCAGGGAATCGAGCGCGGCCTTGATCGAGGCGAGCGGAATGCCCAGACGCTGCGCGACCTTGATAATCGAGACACGGCGCAATGCTTCGCGCGGATAACGGCGCTGGTTGCCGGCATTGCGCCAGCTCGTGATCAGCCCCTTCGCCTCGTAGAAATGGATCGCGGAGACGGCCACACCACTGCGTTCGGCCACCTCGCCAACGCCGAGCTCCCAATTTAATTCACCGGTTTGGATTTTTTTCATAATGCACCTCTTGACCTCAAGTTAACTTGAGGCGGTACCGTCGGCGCGTTCCTCCCACGAATCAAACCAATATCATCACCACTATGACTGCTCACGATTATCTCGTCGAAATGACCTTCGCGCCGTTCGGCTCCCTGCTTTCCCCGCAGGAAGTCGTCACGTTTTCGGAGCGTTTCGTTCTGCCCACCCTCGAAGCCTGCCAGAAACTGCGCGACGCCGGACGCATCGTCGCCGGTGGCACCGCACTCGCCGCCGTCGGGTTCACGTTCATCGCCCGTGCCGATTCGCCACAGGAACTGGAAGACATGGTCGCCGGCCTACCGCTCTGGACCCGAGCGCAAACTCGCGTGGTGCCGCTAGGCACATTCGAGAGCCGCGCCACTGCGGTGCGTCAGCGATTGGCGCAGGCGAAAGCTCGCACGCAGGAAACGACTGTGGCCACGCTGAGCAACTGATCAGATCTTTTCACAGAGCACACAGAGGCAAACCAGAGACTCACCGAGTAGGACCCCATACTCCTTTTCGTTGCATCACTCTGTGCCCTCCTGATCGCCTCCGTGCCCTCTGTGTCCCAAAAACTTTTAGTCCTTCACCCACCATGATCGCCCTCATCTCCTCCAGTCTGAATTCCGACAGCAACAGCCGCATCCTCGCCCTCGAAGCGAAGCGCGTGCTCGAACAGGACGGCCACGCCGTCACCCTGATCGATCTGCGCGATTATCCCCTGCCCTTGTGCGACGGCGGTCCGTCTTACTCTCATCCCAATGTGGCGCGCATTGCCGAGCAGCTCCGCGCTGCGGACGCCGTGCTGATTGCCACACCAATCTACAACTATGACAGCACGGCCGCGATGAAGAACCTCATCGAACTCACGGGCAGTGCGCTGGAAAACAAAGTCGTTGGTTTTCTCTGCGCCGCAGGCAGCATGGGCAGTTTCATGGCGATCATGTCCCTCGCAAACAGCCTCATGTTGGATTTTCGCTCCGTCATCGTGCCGCGTTTCGTCTACGCAACAACGGAAGCATTCACAGACGGACGGCTTAACAACGCAGACGTAACGCAACGAGTCGCTGCTCTCGCCCGCACCGCCGTCAAGCTCGGCAGCGCGCTCAAGGCGGCGTAAGACACCGCTCGCAGTGATGATTTCAGCAAGCACAATGATCGGATCAAATTGCCGCTACGAATCGTATAAAGTGTTTCACCATTGATGAGACACCATTGGGCGCATCTCAGTTTTGGGACTATCCTTAATTCCTAGCTGGGTAGGTGGCGCGCTAGTCACGCGACGTTGCACGGCAAGTGCGCAACTTACAAGTGGGGTATGCCACTTATGCCAAAAAACCAAGATGCGACCGACGCGCTACCGTGTCCGACTTACGAACGCCGGCGCAGCTGCAGGCGCTCGGTATCGTTATTTTTTCCGGCGAGGGAGGCGAGCATCAGGACCACGACCACTGCGCCAGCACCGATCATCACTTTATTCGTGAAGAATGATCCAAGTGCGGCATCACTCCCCGTCGCTTTACTGGTCTGAGCGTGATACTCATTGCTTGATCGCTCATTTCGCACCACCGGCACTGCACTGTCTTTAACTTCGGGTTCAGGCCGGAATTCGCGAATGTCTCCCGGATGCGCACTGGGGACATAGTTGATGGTCACAGCCGGCACCAGCCCTTCGACCCGCCGATATCGGACCATCAATTTATCCTCTTGGGCCCACAGCACGGTGACCACGGTCCCAACGGGCAGGACTACCGCGCTAGGACTCGTTGAGTCAAACGGAAGCTTTACCCGAATCTTCACCTGCGCCGGAGAGGCCGCGTAAGCCATTACGTTTAGAACAAGGAAGAATGCGACCAATAGCCGTTTCATAAGACGCCGAGTATAACATAAAAACCGAAATCCGTCTCGTTAGAGACTCGTGAAAAAAGATCTACCCTCCCGCGCATAACATTCCTGATCTTGGCCTATTAGCTCTTCGTGCGTATGCCGGTGATTTTAAAATCCTCCCTATGAAAATCCCAACCCAAAGTAACTAAAACCTGAATATCACTACCGATTTCCAGTTTTCTTGACCCGCAAATAACACGGCGCAACCCACGCACGAGAATTTCCGCCATTCTATCAAACATCTAGCAAGCGTGCTGTCGCCAGGATTAATCGGACCGAGCCAAATACTAATAAATCGCACCTCCCCTTAAACTTAGCATACCTAAGCCGTGTCCTTCATGCTATAATGCTCGCACATGAAACCGCCGAAGATCCCCGAAGGAATTACTCCCTCATTGCTCGCCCAACATGCGCAGTTACCCCTTGCCGTCACCGAGGCGCTGCTGATGGAAGTCGTCCAGCAGTCTTACCGCTACGAATGGAAAGTCCTTGGACGCTCGGCCACGTTCGCCGAAGCACTGACGCCGAGCGCTTTCGCCCAGATGGTCGTGACCGAAGGCATTAAACGAAACGTGATCGTGCTCTTGAAGCGCGAAGGTCCCCTCACCCCAAACACTGACGCCGGGTTTCTTATCACGGGCTGAAAACCGTGGCGATTACGCCCTCCCCGGCGCCTCGCACGATCTTCAACCACTCTCTCCCTCGCCCGATACGGCACCAGATGATACTGTCGCGTTAGCTCTTGCGCGTTAGAATCGGGTTCTTGATAAAACCCTAAATGCGCATCGCTCTGCCACCCGACTCAAGGAGTCTGAACCGAATTCTCCTTTGAAGAAGAAACGGCCAGATCATCGGGCCAGCGCACAACTGAACAAGAACGCCGAACGTACCGCCGTTACGCCTGTGCCGGAACCGGATATTCCACCCCCACGTTTTGCGTGGCTCTGGCTGCTCCTCGTGTTTCTGCTGCCGAACCTGGGGACATTAACGGGATCATTTCTGTATGACGACTTGCCGCTGATCGTCCAAAACGAACGCCTGCATTCCCTCTCCCGTTGGGGAGAAATCTGGACCCATAGTTATTGGCCGGATCGCCCTGGACTCACCTTATACCGGCCCGTGACCCAAACGTGCTGGAGTATCTTCTGGAACATCGGGGCGGGCAACCCGTGGCCATTTCACGCGTTAAATTTAATCCTGGGTGCCGCCGTCGTCTTGCTGGTTTATCGTTTGTTGCAGGATCTGTGTGTGCCGGTGCGCCAGGCATTTTTTTCGTCACTGCTGTTCGCCGCTCTTCCGATCCACACCGAAGTAACCGCAGCGATTGTGGGCAGCAACGAACTCCTCGCCGCCGTATTTGGACTCAGCGCCCTCCTGCTCTACCGTCGCGGTGCCTGGTTCACCTCGCTACTCCTCTTCACCCTCGCTGTGTTCTCCAAGGAAAGTGCCGCCGCCATTGCCGGTCTGGTCTTTCTTTTCCCATGGCTGGAGCCCGCGCCACGTCCGAAATTGAATTTTATTCGCCTAGCACTCCATGGAACGGTGGCTGCTGCCGTGGTTGGCTTGGCGCTTTGGGCTCGGGCTGCCGTAGCCGAGGGCGTCGTCTTTATTCCGCCGATTGATAATCCCATGTCACTCATCGCTGCGCCGCTGCGCATCCTGACGGCACTTTGGGTGCAGGTGCTCTATGTCAGCCGTACGCTGTTTCCCCTCACGCTCTCGGCGGATTATTCTTACAAGGAAATCCCCTTGGTCATGAGCCTCCACGATGGTCGCGCGTGGGCCGGTCTCGCTCTGGTCGGGCTCGCCGTAGTCGCTTTTATTCGGTGGCCGGCGACGCGCTTGGGCCTCGCGTTTTGGGTTCTGCTCTTTCTGCCCGCCGCAAATCTCCTCATGCCCATTGGCACGATGATGGGCGAGCGCCTCGTATTTCTTCCGAGTATCGGGCTGGCTTTACTCGCGGTACAAAGCACGACACGGTTGCCGCGACGAGAGATACTTCTTGCCGTTCTGGTCCTGCTCTTTTCCACCCGCGCACTGCTCCGCAATCACGATTGGCACGACGCCGACGCCTTTTATCCGAAGCTCGCCGAGACTTCACCGGGCAGCTCCAAGACTCATTATTTTCTCGGTTGCCTCAAGGCGGCCCGCGACGATCCCTCCGGAGCGCTCGAAGAATACAACCGCGCAATCGCGATATTTCCAGCCTACCCCGAAGCCCTTAACAATCGCGCCAATATTTTAGTCGCGCTCGGCCGCATTGATGAAGCGAAAGATAGTTTCCGCCGCTGCCTGCAATTCAATCCAGACCACAGTGGCGCCGCTGCCAGCCTGTCGTCTTTAGAGGCCGGCCAAACTTGGGTACCGCAAAAACCCAGGCTTTAGTTCATCTACTTTTCCCCAGCGGACATAAACCATTCACCCCTTCCCGGATCGTGCCATCCTTCTCGTGATGCGACGTTCATCGCGAAACGATAAAGCCCCTCCCGAACGGAACTGTCGTCCCGATAACGGGGCGGGAAAGGCTCGCCTTTTATGGAAGCCCGAGCGCATCCCTTATTTTTGGATATTCTCAAATCCGGGCGGTGCAGGTGGCGCGCGCGCCGCGCCATTCTGTTGACCAGAAAAACCAAACCAGTGGCCGATGTCGCATTCGCTCGGTAACGCAACCCGCGAGGTTGCATATCGCGTGCGCCAAAAACTGAGATGCGTCCTGAAAGCCCTATCCTGCCCTTTCGCGGCTTGGGTTTGTCGTAAAGCTCCGCAGCCTTGGCATCATCGCGCAGCGCCGGCGGCTGATGGGACGATTGAACAGGATTTATGGGATTGGTTTTCGCATGGTATGCTTGTTCTGATTAGGCACCGCCTGGATGAAAACCGTACGGATAAATCCCCTGGAGCGCCGTGGGTCAGTCGGGTGCTATTTATCGATTCGCGATAAATTATTATTCTCCTGCATCCGTCCATCGCAGATGCGCGTAGTGAGTGGGAATGATTCTCCCACCCCTACTGCGTCGCACGCTGGCAATCATATCCGCCCTGCTGATTTTTTCTTCGCGAATTGACGCGAGTGAAACGGCGGAAGTTTCACCGCACGGAACAATTCCCGCCTTGTTGCTGATCTCACCGCGGGACGCGACTCCGCTTGATACACAAATCCGCGGCAGCCAAGCGCGGTTGAAAGCCTCGGCGGCGCCGGGACCGGAATTGGAAAGACTCGGCTGGCTCTTCATCGCAAAGGCGCGCGCCAGTTCCGATCCCGGGTTTTTCACTCTGGCCGGCATCGCCGCCGACGCGCTCGAGCAAAAATTCGACCTGCCGCAGGAAGCCTGGCTGTTACGCGGGCATGTATTGCAAACGCGGCATCGTTTTGCCGAGGCAGAGGAACTCGCCCAGCGTCTGGTGGTGGCACGAGGCGCCGCCGCTGATTTCGCTCTGCTCGGCGACGCACTCTATGACGAGGGCCGGATCGCTGAAGCCGCCCGCGCTTACCAACAAATGGTCGATCTGAAGCCGAGCCTCGATTCGTATTCACGTGCGGCGAACATTCGTTGGATCAAAGGTGATCTCGCCGGTGCCGTACAATTGCAAGCGCTGGCGGTCCGCTCCGGCGGTCCCGGCGACGCCGGCGCGCTGGCGTGGAGTCTCTGCCGATTGGGTCAACTCACCTGGCAACAAGGCGACGCCACAACGGCGGACACCTGTGCCGCCCGCGCCTTGGAACTGGTTCCTGATTTTGCTCCAGCGTTACTCCTGCAAGGTCGTTTGCTGCTGGCTGCGGACCATGCCACCGAAGCGCTGCTTCCACTCGCCCGGGCCGTTGCCATTCTCCCGCTGCCGGAGCCACGCTGGGTTTACGCCGAAGCACTGCGCGCCGCCGGAAGTGAAGCCGAAGCCTTGGCGGTGGAGGAGCGGTTGGTCCGTGAAGGATCAGCCGAAGATCCGCGCACGGTTGCGCTCTTTCTCGCCATTCACGGACGCGACTCCAGCACTGCGGTGCAACTCGCCCAGGCCGAGCTGAACACCCGCGCGGATATCATGACTCACGCCGCCAATGCTCTGGCCTTGTCGGACGCAGGACGGATCGACGAGGCGTTAATCCAGAGCCGCGCCGCGCTGGCCGAAGGCACCGCCGACGCCCGCTTGCTCCTCTGCGCCGGGCACGTCTCCGCTCTGGCGCATCAGCCCGACGCGGCCGACCTGCTCGAACGCGCGGGCCGCCTCTCTGCGCAACTCCTGCCCTCCGAGCAGCGCCTTTTGCAGCACTCACTTTCGTTGCTCTCTCAAGGCGTCAGCCCGCCGGGCAACAAAACCCAAACCACAAAAAATAAAACATCATGAATCCCACGCCCCGGAAAATCCCACGCGTGATCGCGCAGATCACTGCTGTTGTGCTGCTCACTGCCGCACCCGCGTTCGTACGCGCCTCCAGTCACATGGATGCGCCGCTCATCACCCTCGACCCCGCCGCCAATACGACCGACGTTTACGCGTTCGTGAGCCAGCGCGACGGAGTGAAATATCTCACCACCGCCCTCGCCGTGTATCCGCACGAAGAGCCCGGTGTCGGACCCAACAAATATAACTTCGACGACAATGTGCGCTATGAGATTCATGTCGCCACGGGCAAGGACCTCGCGGCCGGACGCGCGACGTACACCTATCAGTTCGATTTCAACACGGGTTATAAAAACCAATCGACGATTCTGCAATCCTACCTCGGCGTAATCCAAGATGTGGGCGATGCCGCGCAAAATCTCACCCAAACCTACAAGGTACGGCGTATCGATCATCACACCCATCAGACGATGGTGCTCGGCACCGGCAAGGTTCCGCCGAACAACCAGGGCAACGCCACCCCGGCCTACAATCGCGACAGCAATGGCGAGATGGTCGCCCGTGACGGCGTCGCCAACTCGGCCGACCTCGATCGCTATACCGCCCAGACCGTTTACTCCTTCGGGGGCCACCGGGTCTTCGCCGGCCAGCGCGAAGATGGTTTCTACGGCGACATCAATGCGATCTTCGATCTGCTGAAGTTGCGGTTGCTCAGCCCCACTCCCGCCATCGCCGCCTCGTCATTTGACAGCCAGGCCGGTTTCAACGTTCACACCATTGTGCTGGAGATTCCGCTCTCGGCCATCGGCGGCGACCAGCAGGTGGCCGGTGTCTATGCGACCACCAGCCGCCAACGCGTCAACGTGCTGCCGGATGATAAGGGGCACGGCACTGACCGGGGCAGTATGTTCGGCGAGTTCGTCCAGGTCGGCCGTCAAGGCAATCCGCTTTTCTGCGAGGCGCTCGTGGCGATCAAGGACAAGGATCTCTACAACCGCACGTCGCCCACGATGGACGCCAAACTTTTCACCAAGTACGCTGCCTCGCCCGAACTCGGCGCGCTGATCAACGCCCTTGTCTTCAATGGCGGCGGCGGTTTCCCCACGACCAACCGCACCGATCTCGTCGGCATCTTCATTCCCGACCTGATCAAGGTGGATCTTTCTACCTCGGCCGCCCGTCTCGCGGGTGGTGGTGCAACGCATCCGACCACGCCGGATGACGCCGGCTACAATCGCCTCGGAATCTTTGGTGGCGACACGCTCACGAGCAGCATCCAAGCTGGCTTCGGTGGCGGCAAGCTGCCCGGCGGCTGGCCAAACGGCCGGCGCTTCGGCGACGACGTGATCGACATTGCGGTCACCGCGCTCGTCAACGACCTGCGGCCCGCCACCTTCTCCCTCACGTTTGTCGCGGACGGGATCGACAGCGTCAGCAAGAACGACGCCGTCTACAACAAGGTGTTCCCCTATGCAGGCACGCCGTTCAACGGCCGCAATCACAGCCACAACTAACCTTCCCCAGGGCCGGCGTTTTCACGCCGGCCCTGTTTTTTTATGTCGGTTATCCGCTCAATTTTTTGGCTGCTGCTCTGTCTAGTCACCGGAGCGACCGCGCTAGCCCACGATCCCGGTCTCAGCTCCGCGCACCTCATCCGCACCGCTGACGGCCTCGAAGCTCGGCTGGCATTCGCGTGGTCTGATTTTGCCGCGCTGACGTCCATCAAGGCTAATCCGGCCCGACCCACGGCCGCTCAACTGACTGCGCTCGCGCCTGGTTTCGCAAAGGCATCCGATGGTCTGGTTCAAGTTTATGCGGAAAAAATTTCTTTGGTCGCAACCCGAGTCGCACTCTCGCCCGGCACGACCAGCCCCACTGAAGTCGTGCTGACGATGGCGTGGGATAAGTTATCGCCCGGCGCCATCACAGTGGAATTTCCCCTCATCGCCAAAATGCCGTTCGGCCATCGCATGATGCTGACGGAAGGCAACGCAGCGGAGCCAACCGCTTTGCTCGACGCACGGCACGCCATGTGGGACTTGCCCGCTGCACCCGCTGTCGTGACGGCATCCGCCACCGTGCCGTCCGCGTCCGCACGCGCTTCATGGAGTTCATTCGTCCTGCTCGGCATCGAACATATCCTGACCGGATTCGATCATCTTTGTTTTCTGCTGGCGCTCCTGCTGGTCGCGACCCGGTTCCGCGACGTGCTGGCCGTTGTCACCACGTTTACGGTCGCCCACTCGCTCACGCTCGGCGCCGCGGCGCTCGGCCGCGTTTCACTTTCACCGTCCATCGTCGAGCCTTTGATTGCCGTCTCCATTGTCTATATCGGTTTGGAAAATTTGTTTCTGCGCCGGCAACCGCGGCATCGGCTTGTTCTCGTTTTTGCCTTTGGACTCATTCACGGTTTCGGCTTTGCCGGTGCACTCACAGAGCGACTGCCGGGAATCACCGGGATTGCGGTGGTGCCGCCCTTGCTCGGTTTCAATGTCGGGGTTGAACTCGGCCAGCTCGCGGTGGCGGCGGCGCTGGTGCCGTTGATTGGGTTGGCGCGAAGCCGGCCCAATTTTTCAAACCGATTGCAGCCCGCCTGTTCGCTCCTGATCGCCTCGGCCGGCTTTGTCTGGTTGCTGCAACGGGTATGAGCGAGCCAGTGGTTCGGCGCGGGTTTCACCCCATTTCGGATTATCCCCTGAGGAGATATTGTTGCGGGGTGAATAACCACGCATCCAAGCAAGACCTGTTGCCTTCCCGCCTGAAGCATCTGGTCGCCGACCTCTTCAGGCCGGACATCACCGAGCCGGATACCATATCCGACCACGCACCGCTGATCGGCGGCAGCCTTGGCCTCGACTCCTTCGACGCGCTTGAACTCGCGCTCTGCGTTGAGGAAGAATTTGGTCTCGCCCTCTACAGCCCCGAGGATTCGCAGCGCGCCTTATCCAGCATCTCCAGTCTGGCTATTTTTATCCACACCCACGCCCACACCAGTCCCGCCCGACAGCACAGTCGCGAGGAAATTCAAACCTACGGTCAGGGCCTACCCGCTCTCGCCCCGGGCTAAAGCTTTCCCGACTCATCAGTCGATAGTCCTCCGATAACGAAGTGCTTGGAGCCGATGAAGCAGGCAAAGTGAGCAACGACTTGATTGCTCTCCTGGGACATCCGCGTCACGCTCAATCCATGTCACCTATCACTCGCGGCCTTCGTTCTCTTCTCGCCGGATTGTCTTTGCTTGGGCTCGTCGGTGCGCTACATGCGGTCGACTTGTCCTTGCTGAAAGAAGCGACGCCCGCCGCCGCGCCTGTCGCAGCAGAACTCACGCCAGACGCGGTCGCCGCTCAGCGCACGGCGTTGCAGAAAGAGCTCGCCACTACCCGCGCCGAACTGGGCAAACTGCCCGAGGGCAAGCTCGACGAAACCGCCCTGTGGTTGACGCAGGAAACCGCGATGCTGGAGCGCATCGACAATGTCTATCTCGAACAGCAACGCACCTTGCAGCATGCGGCCGATCTCGCAAAGGAAGCCGCCGAAGTCACCGAACGCACCCAAGCTCGGCGTCCACCCGAAGTTTCACTCAAGCCGCCCTACGGTGTGCAGCTGCTCGATCAACTCTACGCCGAGCGCGATTACCTTGAGCAGGCGAGAGGTTGGTTGAAAACCGATGTGGCCAACGTCACCGCCGCCCTCGCCGAAGCGCGCGACACCTTGGCGGAAAAGGACCGCGCGCGCCGCGCCGCCCGCGAAGCGCTCGACAAAGCCACCGACCGCGCCAAAGCCCAGAACGCCCTCCGCTTGGCCGAACTCGAAAGCCGTCTCGCGCAGGAAACCGTGAAAGTACGCGAGCAAGCGCTGCGCACGCTGAAACTGCAGCAATCTTTGCTGGAACCGAAACAGGCCCTCTTGCGCCCGAGCTTTGACTGGCTGCGCGCCCACCTCGTCGTCGCCGATGAAGAAATCGCCGCCGCCCGTATCCGCCGCGAAAAGCGCGATGCTGAACTCACCGCCGCACTCGCCATTGCAAAAGTCGACGCCGACAAAACCTCCCGCCTCGTCATCGCCGCCGAACGACGGACGAGCGGGGCCACGCCCACCGACGAACTCGAATCACGCCGGGCCGACCGCCAGACCGCCAATCTCACGCTCGGCGTGCTGGCCGCGCAGCAAGAGCGCCTCGACGAAGCGGAGAAAGTTTCCGACCTGCGCCTCCGCGTGCTCGCGGGCACAGCCACCGCCGCCGAAATGCGCACATGGGATGAGACCAACCGCGCGGATCTCGAACGCATGGCTAACCAGCGCAAACTCCAGCTCGCCGACCTGGAGAAAAGCCGCGCCGAATTGCAGGACTTACAGGGCCGACTCTCGCGTGCGACCGCCGGCGGCGAGCCCCAGCCGACGTGGACCGTCGATCGCACCCGGCGGTTGCAGGCGTGGCTGGCGTTGGGTGACGTGGAGTTTGCCGATTTCGAAAATCTCCGCACCGAACGCCTCCGGTTGAAGGAGGAACTCGGCGCCCGCGTCTCGTCCTTCTCGTGGAAGGACACCATTGCCATCTGGGAACAGCGGGCCAACGCCGCGTGGAATTACGAGGTGTTTTCCGTGACGGACCAACCGGTCCGCGTGAAGAGCATCCTCGCGGTGCTGGTGCTGATCATCCTCGGTCGCTTTGTATCATACTGGATCAGCGCTCTGCTCGGACGCGCCGTTTTCCATCGTCTCGGCTTCACCACCGGCCGGCGCGCGGCGTGGCAGACGCTGTCGTTCTACGCGCTGTTTCTGATCGTGATCCTGACCGCGTTTCACCTCTTTCATTTTTCGCTCACGCAGTTCTCGGTCGTCAGCGGCGCCCTCGCGGTGGGCATTGGTTTCGGCAGCCAGAACCTGATCAACAATTTCATCAGCGGCATCATTCTGCTGGTGGAGCGCCCGATCAACCAAGGCGACGTCCTCGAACTCGACGGCCAGCAGGTGACCGTGCAGGAGCTCGGACCGCGGAGCACGATCGTACGTTCGCGCGATAACACGCACATGATCGTGCCGAACAGCCGGCTGCTGGAGCAACCCGTGACGAATCTGACGCTCTCCGATGATGTCGTGCGCAAGAAAATCAAAGTGGGCGTAGCGTACGGCTCCGACACCCGCAAAGTCGACCGCGTGTTGATGGAAGTGATGCTTGGCCACGAAAGCGTAAACCGGACGCCCGCGCCCCATGTTCAGTTCAGCGATTTTGGCGACAATGCGCTCACCTTCGAGGCGCAATTCTGGAGCAGACTGGCCGAGCGCAACGAGGTGGAGACCGAGCTGCGCCACCGCATCGCCGAAGCCTTCGCCAAGGCCGGCATCGTGATGGCCTTTCCGCAACGCGACGTTCATCTCGATACGTTGAAGCCGCTCCAAGTCGAAGTAGTCGCACCGAAGCAGGCCTGAGCGGATTGTCCTCACGATTGGCTGGTGATTGCAGCCGGGATGAAATCGGATGGGATTATTTTCCAAAGCTCCATTAAGCAGGTCGAATCATAGAGGAGCAGTTTGCATCCTACGCGCTTGCCTCTCGTCGCGACTCAGGCTTGGGTGACCTTCGCCAACTGGAGCACCGCCGCACGGAACCTGGCGACTCCCAATTTTTCAAATGTCACCCTTGGAAAATCATCCGATCTCACGACGGGACGTAATACGCGGCGCCGCCACAGGAATGCTCGCGCTGGCTCTGGGCCTCGACCTCAAGGGAGCGTCATCGGCGGCCAAGCCGCCCAACATCGTCTTTATTCTCGCGGATGATCTTGGTTACGCCGATGTCGGCTGTTACGGACGTCCGGAGCTTAAGACCCCGGCCATCGACCGACTCGCCACCCAAGGCGTGCGGTTTCTGCAGGCTTATGCCAATTCCGCCGTCTGTTCCGCCACACGCGTGGCGTTGATCACCGGCCGTTACCAGTACCGGGTGCGCCTCGGCTTGGAAGAGCCACTGGCCGGCAACGCGCACGTCGGGCTGGACCCGGCGCATCCAACGTTGCCGTCGCTGCTGAAGAAAGTTGGTTACAGTTCAACTTTGGTCGGCAAATGGCATCTGGGGGCCCTGCCCAAGTTTGGCCCGTTGCAAAGCGGCTATGATCATTTCTACGGATTCCGCGGCGGTGCGGTGGATTATTACTCCCATATCGGGGACGGCGGGAAGCCGGGTCTTTGGGATGACGATGTGCCCATCCAGCAAGCGGGCTACCTCACGGAGTTGCTCGGCAACCGGGCGGTTGCGGTGGTGAACCGTTATGCGAAATCCCCACAGCCCTTCCTGCTCAGTCTGCATTTCAACGCGCCGCACTGGCCGTGGGAGGCTCCCGGCGACGAAGCCGAGTCGGAGCGGTTGGCCAAGCCGGGGAGCGGAGGCATGTTCGACTACGACGGCGGCACGCAGAAAACCTACCAGCGAATGATCGAGGCAATGGACCGGCAGATCGGCCGGGTGCTGGAAGCCTTGAAGAACAATGGACTGACCGAAAACACGATCATCATTTTCACCAGCGACAATGGCGGGGAACGTTTCTCCGATACGTGGCCGTTCACCGGAAAGAAAACCGAGCTGCTGGAAGGAGGGCTGCGCATCCCCGCCGTGATCTCCTGGCCGGCCCGCATTCCGCGCGGTCGGACGAGCGACCAGGTCGCCATCACCATGGACTGGCTGCCGACGCTGCTCGCCGCCGCCGGTACGGTCCCGGATCCAGCCTATCCCACCGACGGAATGAACCTGCTGCCTTCACTCACCGTGAATTCCCCGCCCGTGTCGCGCACCCTGTATTGGCGCTACAAGGCGAACGCGCAGCGCGCGATCCGCGACGGCGATCTCAAGTTCCTCAAGATTCTCGGAAACACTTTTCTCTTCAATGTCGCGGACGATCCCTTGGAGCGCGCGAACCTGAAGGACCGCCGGAAGGAGGATTATCGCCGGCTCGTACGCCAGTGGTACGAGTGGAATTCAACGATGCGGCCCGAGATCGAGGAAAGCAATACAGGGGGATTCGACGGCAAAAACATGGCCGACCACTACGGCGCGAAAACATCCGACGGCAAGCCTGACATCCCGACTCCACCGGAAGATTGAAGTGCCAATTCTTTTTCGGCATCCGCGTCGCGCCACCGAATTATCGCAGCATGAGCACAGACGCCTCTATTAACCTAAATCCCGCAGTTAAAGTTAAGCGTTCAAGTTCGGTTGTTGTGGTCAGTTACTCATTGAGTGCGTTGTGAAAGAAAAATCACAATATTTGAGCGGATTTGACGGCTTTCAACTGCGGCGCAGTTGGGAATCGTATGTTTTAGTCTCTGAACTTAGGTGATTTGTGAAATATGGAGACGCACTAACGCTTCGTTTAAAGTGGTGGCCACTTCACCTTTCAGGTGAGCCGCCTTTCAGCCAATTCTCCTCTGTCGCGGTGATTTCAACTGCGGCGGATAGGATTAATCGTCAGGCTCTGTCGTCTTGGGCTTAGAGTTGCGATTGCAGAGCAAGAAGCGCCCGGCACAGTCCGTCTATCTCATGTCTGCCGCCACCCTGCCGTTTCGCCACCTGTTGCTGGCTCTTTTGATTGTTGCCATCTGGGGCTCCAACTTCGTGGCGGTCAAACTGGCGCTGCACGATCTGCCGCCGTTGCTGCTTTGCGCGCTGCGGTTTGTGTTCGTCTCCTTGCCGATGGTGTTTTTTCTACGCCGGCCCGCCGTGCCCGTGCGGCAATTGCTGACCTACGGGTTCAGCATGTTCGGGTTTCAGTTCGGATTTTTATTTCTGGGCATGAAACTGGGCGTTTCCGCGGGGCTGGCTTCGCTCGTTCTGCAGTTTCAGGTATTTGTCACGCTGGCGCTCGCAGCGGCGGTGTTGAAGGAGCGGATTTCGCCCGCGCAGATTGCGGGGGCGCTGATTGCCGGCGCGGGTTTTGTGGTGGTGGGCGTGCACACGGGCGGCGACGTCACCCTTGCCGGACTCGTTTGCGTGCTGCTCGCCGCGGTGTCGTGGGGCTTCGCGAATTTCACTTCGAAACGCCTCGGTCGCGTCAATCCGCTCGCGCTGGTGGTGTGGGGCGGACTCCTGGTGCCCGTGCCGATGATGGTCGCGTCGATGGTGTTCGAGGGACCGGCGATGATTGTCAGCAGCTTGACCCATGTCGGTGCGACGGCGCTGCTGAGCGTGGCTTACATCGTTTATCTTTCGACGCTGGTGGCTTACTCGCTCTGGAGCTGGCTGCTGGCGCGTCACCCCGCGACGACCGTCACGCCGTTCGCTTTGCTCGTACCGGTTTTTGGCATGCTGAGTTCCGCGCTGTTGCTCGGTGAACCGTTGCCGGCCTGGAAACTGGCCGCCACAGCACTCGTGATCGCGGGGCTGGCCTTAAATATTTTCGGCCCACGATGGAAAAAACAAGAAGCGCTGGCCGTGCAACCGACGGAAACATAGGAGTTGAGGATCGGATTTAG
>JANYCF010000316.1 GCA_025360455.1 Opitutaceae bacterium
CTATCGCGCCAATATCCAAGCGCTGGCCGATCTCGGTTGCGGGGATGTCGTCTCCCTCAACTCCGTGGGTTCGCTCAAACTTGAGCTGCCGCCCGGCACGTTTGTCTCCTGCAGCGATTACGTCGGCTTGCAGCAAGGCCCCGCGACTTTCTTCGATCGCGAATTAAAGGGCGGAGCACCCGGCATCGCCAATAATCTCCTGCCACTGCTGCTGACCAAACTCGCACCAGAATTCACCATTTACCCCGGCAAAGTTTATGTGCAGATGCGTGGTCCCCGTTTCGAAACCAAGGCGGAAATTCAAATCATCCAGCATTGGGGCGATGTGGTGGGCATGACCGCCGCGCACGAGGCGGATCTTTGCACCGAGGCCGGTCTGCGCTACAACAGCCTCGCGCTGATCGATAACTACGCCAATGGCCTCGCCGGCACCGAGATTGATTTCACCAAGTTCAAGGAGCTGGTGAAAGATAATCAGGCGAAAGTGAACCGCCTGTTTGAACGGATGCTGGAGATTCTCGCATGAAGGACATGCTCCTCTCAATCATTGAGGAAGTTCGTGCATGAACGCACCTGGCGCATTCGGCATGGCCACAAGGGCCAGCCCTACCGATTCCGTAGGGCCGGCCCTTGTGGCCGTGCCGTGACTTGGCGGGCAGAGGGAGAAAACTACGGGCGAACTTATTCAACTGCTTATATAAAAGATCCCAAACAATCATTTTTATCTCTATGAAAATCGGCGTACTTGGACTTGGCATCATCGGCAGCGTATGGGCGCGGCATTATCACACGGCGGGTGTTCTCGCCGGAGCGTGGAATCGCACGCCGCAACCGGATTTCCCTCTGTGGAAATCAACACCGGAAGCGGTCGCCAACGGGGCTGATGTGATTCAAATTGTCGTCGCGGACCCGGCGGCCGTGGAGAGTGTGCTGACGCGTATCTTGCCGGTACTTGGGCCGGGCAAGATCGTGATGCAATCGAGCACGATCGATGCGGCGAGCAGCGAAAAATTTGCCGAGCTCGTGGAGGCACGCGGTGCGAAGTATCTCGCGGCGCTTTTCACCGGGAGCAAGCCGGCGGCGGAGCAGCGCCAGACCGTTTATTATTTGGGCGGAGATCCGGGATTGATGGCGGAGGTGGAGCCGCTGTTGTCTCTGGTCTCCGCGTACCGGTTCACGATCGGCACGAATGCCCAAGCCTGCGCACTGAAGCTCGCGATGAATCTGCACATCGCCGCGCAAATGCAGGGCCTGAGCGAGGCGCTCACGATGGCGCGCGGCGCGGGAGTGACGGACGAGGTCTTTTTCAGTGCGCTCTCGAAAAACACCGGTTGCTCGCCCTTCACCAAGCTGAAGGAACCCAAGCTGCGCGCGCGGGATTATGCGCCGCAATTTTCGGTGAAGCACATGCACAAGGATATGCGCCTGATGTCGGCCACGGCGGGTTGCGATAATTTCCCCGTGCTCGATGCCGTGCGTGAAGCCCTCAAGACCGCCGAAGCTCGCGGTATGGGCGACGAGGATTTTTCCGCCCTGATCAAGGTGCTGGAGCAGCAGTGAAATTTTCGGATCAAGCGAATGCCCCATGCCTGTATTTCTTGTATTTGTAGGAGCCAGTTTACAGGCGACTCGGCGGGTGGTTCGTTGGCGGTTGTTAACCCAGATATTTCATACTGAAATGCATCAAGGCAATTTTCACAGAGTATCCAGAGGGCCGACACAGAGGCTGAAGGAGTATACAAGGTGTAAGCAATTTCCTGATCTATTCCTGTTTCTGAATCGAATTTGGCAATTGTTTGGTTGGCGTATCTCACTCTGTGATCTCCGGATCGACTCAGTGTACTCTGTGTCTCAAGAATTTTCCTGTTTCGAGTATGAAATAGACGGGTTATGTGTCGCCTGCAAGTAGGCTCCTACTTTTCAATCCGACTGAATCGTTAACCATGAAAATATTTCTCTTGATTGGTTTGTTATTCGCCACGGCTGTGGCGTCCGCCGCTATCCCTTTCGAAAACTCTCCACTCGGCCCGGTCGTCGCGACCGCACTCAGCGAAGAAGCCAACCATGATGCCGTGCAGGGCAGCCAGCTCGCGATATTGAGCGGTGGCTACGATGCGCTGCTCCTGCGAGTGCATCTCATCCGGCAGGCCAAGACGTCCATCGTGGTGCAAACCTTCATCTGGACCAATGACGAGACCGGGCGGTTGCTCATCTACGAATTGATCGAGGCGGCGCGACGTGGCGTCAAAGTGCGGATCATCGCCGATCATCCGTTCTCGGATCAGAATTTGGATACGGTGGCCTTCCTCGCCACGGTGCACCCCAATCTGGAACTCAAGCACTACCGTCCGGCGATGGAACGGATGAAGCCGACGTTTTTTCATACCATTCTCGCCAGCCTGTATTCGTTTCACGATGTGAACCAGCGGATGCACAACAAGCTCATGGTGTTTGACGGAGCCATCATGATCACGGGCGGACGAAACATCGAGAACACCTACTTCGATCATTCTACCGAGCTGAACTTCCGGGATCGCGATGTGCTGGCGGTCGGCCCAGTGGCACGCGAGGCGGCGGAATCTTTCGAAGAATTCTGGAACTACCGCCACTCCGTTTCGAGTCGTGATCTCACCGACGTGGCCGCCGTGATCGCCCGGCATGACTATCGGGTATTCGCGACCAAGTCCGACTATGATTTTGGTTCTTACTTTGGGGCTATGGATCACGAGGCGAATGATGCGGCGGTGATCAGCACGCGCTTCGTCGCGCGACTGAAGCCCGTGAAAAAAGTCACCTTCATCTGCGACGAGCCAGGTAAGGCTCGCGGCTTTCAATCCCACACGGCCCGCATCACCCGGGAGCTAAAAATGACTTTGGAGCAGGCCAAAACGTCCATCGTGATGCAGACGCCCTACCTCGTCCTGAGTCCGGCGGCTCAACAATTATTTCAAGAAATCCAGGAGAAGAATCCGGGATTAAGGATCAGGGTGTCGTCGAACAGTTTTGCCTCGACGGATAACCTGTTGGCGTATTCGGCGAATTATCGGCTGCGCAACGAATACGTGCAGGCTTTGAAGTTCGAGGTGCATGAATTCAAACCGCTGCCTGGGGCGCTGCTCGAGCACTTCCCGCAATATCCGCTGATTGCCCAACTGGCGAAAACGCGCCTGGCCGAGGGAAAACAAACCCGGATGCCGTTCCTGTGTCTGCACGCCAAGTCGCTGGTGGTGGATGATCGGATCGCGTTTATCGGTTCCTACAATCTCGATCCCCGCTCGGAGAATTTAAATACAGAGGTGGGCTTGCTCATCGAAGACGACGCTTTTGCACAGGCACTGCGACAGGAAATCGAACGCGATATGCGACCGGAAAATAGTTGGGTGATCGCGCGCCGGGCCCTACCGCTTGGTCTGGAGGCGGTGAATGGCATGATTGGCGGTGTGATGTCCCTCAGCCCGATTGATCTCTGGCCGATTCAAAACACCAGCAGCTTTGAGTTGATCCCGGGGGCGATTGAAGTACCGCCCGATGATCCGGCCTTTCATCAACACTACCGGGAAGTCGGTTCGTTCCCCGGGACGGATGGCCTGCTCTCGAACAAAGAAATCATGACGAGACTCTACAAAGCCGTCGGGTCCACCCTGACGCCGATCATGTAATAGGGCTGGTGTCTGTCGGGTGGGGTGCCAGTTTTTAGAAGCAGTTTTTTTATTTTTCTATACTTTGCCCGTAGATTAGCACGTTCACTAATCTACGGGATCAATGTGTATGAATGGGGTAGGTGCCGAGCACAGGCAGACAATCACATGAATGGGCCTGACTCAATCGAGCTATCCTATATTATAGATCGGGACTTGGTCAAAATACCGTGCGTTGCCAATTTGGGTCCCAATAGCCTACGGGTGCGGTAGTGGGTGAGGAAAGTGCCGTGCCTGAACTCCAACCAAATATTTTTTCAACTCCGCTCACATTCAGGTAAATTTCATTGCCCGCCTTTCCATCATAATTCTGAAATTTGCTAAATACCCAAGAGGAAGAACTGACGTAGGTATCACGACTTGATCGTGTGGCATCTTTAATCAGGGTAAGATAGGCACCGTTCTTGATCGCAATTTCATTTCCGGCCAAGCCGTCCATTTCGGAAAACCCCAGGATAGTCCAGGCCGAGCTGGAAATATTATAAGTATACGTTGTGCGATTAGCATCATGGATGATGTATACTTGAGTGCCGCCCCTGTTCACCACGATTTCCGCGCCCGGTTTCCCATCCGTATCTATGATTCCACCGGTTAATAAAATAACTGATTCGCCAAAGTTGAATGAGTAGCTGCTTTCAGTGGTATACCCTGCCGAATTATGAAGTACTTTGTATTCCTTATAATTGCTGCCGGACACATTGAGCAGTATTTCTTTTCCAGCCAGACCATCGACATCCGCCACTCCCATGAGCGCCCACGAGGCGGTCGAAGCCGCCCCACCGATATAATAGTCTCTGGAATTATGGGTTCGATGGGTGATCATCTGGATGCGAGAGTGGGTGCTGTCGTACTTTACGCTGAGGATGATTTCCGCCCCTGCTTGACCATCGATATCTTCCACGGCCATAATTTTCCAGCTCTGCGCAAGGCCGTAGAATTCAACGAAGTAATCATAAGATGACGTCCCTTTTTCGACGCGAATTTTTGATAATCCACCTCTCACATTGCTATTATAAACATTGGAGAGACTGCCTGATCCGTCCAAATCCCAAGAACCCATAAGGGTTTCACCGGCGGCCGCAGCCGCATGGGCGCTTGGGCAGGAGACTGCCAAACCAACAACTAAACCAAGATAACTCATTAGCTTTTTCATGATAATATTTAACTAGGGAGAACTATAGCTACGGCAGGGGTGTCGTAGCCGCGAAGTCGGTTTCATAAATGACAACGTTTGCAATTCAAGACAAATCATTCGGGGGATTAAATAACGAGGAGAAACCCACCTTATTGGAGTTTGCGCTGTCTGAAGGGTGTTTTTTTGCGCGCGTAAGGTCGGTGTGAGCGCTCATCCCTTGACCAGAACTTCGAGGATACGATATGAGGTTTTATCATTTTTCATTGGAGAAAATATGAAATGCTTCTGCGGATTGCAAGTGGGAGAATAGCCTTCATCAATACGGCACGCCGCTCGCACTCAAGGGTCAAAGCCAGGGACACTGTGTGCGCAGTTGGAGCCAAAACAATGATTAAAGCTCGGCTCGCTTAGGAAACTGTAGACAATTCAAATACTGCAAACATTTGCATTTTCAGGAAGCGACTAGGCCCGAGAGGCGGGAGCGGACTCAGAATTTGAAGCTGTTGCTGACGGACATGACGGCGTCGATGATGGCGTAGGCGATGAAGCCGACGAAGGTGAAGGCAAAGAGCAGTACGCCGGTGGAAATCACATTGGTCAGCGCATGCAGCCGACGCGTGTGCTGCGCGGCGTAATTCTTGGCGATGTCGCGCAAACACGGGGCGAGTTTGCCGGTGCTTTCACCGACGGCCAAGCGATCAAGCAGCAGGTCGGGAAAGTAACCGGTTTTCGCGAGCGAGTTGGAGAGACTCTCGCCTTCGAGGACGCGGTCCGTGGCCAAATGGAGCCCGGCTTGCACCGTGCGATTGGCGACGGTGCGTTCGGTGAGACGGAGCGCTTCGGCCGTGGGAATGCCGTTTTCGAGCAGCACGGCCAGCACTTGGGTGAAATTCAGCAGGGTGGTTTCCAGGACGAAACTGCGGGGTAGGGAGAAACGGACGAGCCAGGCATCGATCGCGCGACGGCCGGGTTCCGTCAGCCGCCAACGCCAGAGGGCGATCAACGCAAACACGACTACCGGGAAAATAAAAATGCCGTAGTCAACGGTGAACTTGGCCGTACTGACGAGGAGCTGGGTGGCGAAGGGGAGCTTGCCGCCCAAGGAGGCGAGCAGGCCTTGCAAGCGGGGCATCAGGAAAAACACGAAGAACAGAATGACGCCGAACGCGAGGAAGCAGACGAAGAAGGGATACGCGAGGGCGGTGAGAAGTTTTTGGCGCATCTCCTTTTGCTCGGTGAAATGCTCGATCAGGCGCTGCAGCACTTCATTGAGATTGCCCGTGGCTTCGGCGGCACTGATGAGCGAAACGGTCTGGCGGTCGAACGTTTCGGGGATCTGTTCAAACGCTTGGGAGAGGGGACGACCTTCGCTGAGGCTTTCCCAGATGGCCCGGCTGAGGGCTTTGAGATTTTTATCTTTCAACCGCAGGCTGAGGAGTCGCACGGCTTCACCGGCAGAGAGGCCGCTCGCGGTCAGCTCATGCAGGGCTTGCAGGAAGGGGAGATGTTCGGCCTTGGTGAATTTAACTTTGTCAGTGGAGTTGCTGCCGCCGGAAGTGTTGGCCGCGGCGGAGCGCGTCGTGCCGCTGGCAGTGGCTTCTTCGAGTCGGATGGGTTGCAAGCCGCGCGCGGTGAGCACGCGCAGGGCGTCGCGCCGGGAATGGCTCTCGAGGGTGGCCTCGATCATTTGGCCGGCGGAATCGCGGGCGGTGTAGCGGAAGGAGGGCATTGATCCTAATGATCCGAGACCGTGATGACGCGGAGGACTTCGTCCATCGTGGTTTTGCCGCTGAGAACTTTTTCCCAGCCGGATTGTTGCAGCGAACTCATGCCGTGCTTCCGGGCGCAATTGGCGAGGTTGCGGGTGGATTCGCGACGGATCACGAGATCATGCAATTCTTCGCTGGGCTCCAGGATCTCAAACAAGCCGATGCGGCCGCGGAAACCGGTGTTGCGGCAGCGGTCGCAGCCGACGGGTGCGGCGAGCGTCTCGAGGTTGTCGGCCAAGGATTGATCGAGCCCGAGGATCGAAAGCGAATCGCGGAGTTCGGTGTGATTCACCGGGGCCGGCTTGCTGCAATTTTCGCAGAGGCTGCGGACGAGGCGCTGGGCAATCACCAACTCGACGGCGGAAGTGATGAGGAAGGGCTCGATGCCCATGTCGATCAGACGTGTGATGGCGCCGGGGGCGTCGTTCGTGTGCAAGGTGGAGAAAACCAAGTGACCGGTCAGCGAGGCGCGGATGGCGATATCAGCAGTGTCGCGGTCGCGCACTTCGCCCACCATAATGACATCAGGATCTTGCCGGAGAATATGGCGGAGGGCGCTGGCGAAGTTGAGGCCGATTTCCGGACGGACCTGGATTTGGTTGGCACCGGGAACTTCGTATTCGATCGGATCCTCGACGGTGATGATGCGCAGATCGGTGGAGTTGATCTGGCGGAGAAACGCGTTGAGGGAAGTGGATTTGCCGGAGCCGGTG
>JANYCF010000318.1 GCA_025360455.1 Opitutaceae bacterium
GTAGCCGACTTTTTGCTGGATGGCATGCCCAGCTTCATGGGCAGCCACGCCGAGAGCAGCCAAGCTGGTGCCGTTGTAATTATGTTCCGAGAGGGCAAGACGACGGTGGGTCGGATCAAAGTGGTCGGTCAGCTGGCCTTCGACGGACACAATTTCGATATCGTTGATACCCGCGCTGTGCATGACCGCTGCGGCAGCTTCGCGACCGGTGATACGACCGCGGGAGGGAATCTGCACGTTCTTGTTATAGGCGCTCGACACCCGCATTTGCGCGTAGAAGCCAAAGAGCATGGGAATGATAATGAGGATAATCCAGATGAGCATGGGAGGAGAATTGGTTACGCGGTGAACATCGCCAGGAAGCCAGTGTTTTCCAGTGAAAAAAGGCCGGCTAGAAACTCGCGGCCGGCTTGTAATTACCCCAAGCCGGTTCGATCGCTGGACCAAGGCTTAATTGAGGAATTTCCGCTAAAGCCCAGAGTCAACTTAAACGACCCAAGTTTCTGAAAACCCAGGGCGGTCGCACAAATTATTCGTCACCATCTTTACCGATAGCCTCGACCGGGCAACCTTCGAGAGCCTCAACGCATTGCGCGATCTCTTCTTCCGTGGTGGGCTGCTTATACACATAAGAGTAACCACCATCGTCGTGTCGGGTGAAAAATGAGGGGGCAGTTTCGCGGCAAAGATCGCAGTCAATGCACTGCTGATCGACGAAAAACTTACCGGCGGCGTTGTCTTTCCATTTATCTGCTTTGTTGGCCATTTGGCCACTCAAAGAGTATCTCTTTCCCTGTCAAGAACAGCCCGGCGACAAGTGTGTCAGAAACCGTGACGGAGGCTTGTATTAATGCACGACCAACATAAGTTGCATTCAGATGCTCTCAGATCGCAATTATATGCGCCACGACTACCAAAGATCCGGCACCTCGGTGCTCACTTGGTTGCTCTGTGCCATGGTTTCGACCTACTTGCTGCAGCTGCTTTCCAGATGGTTGGGCAAGAGCTCAATCGAAAATCTTTTTGAGCTAGGACCTCATACGCTCGCGACGGGGAAAATCTGGACTTTATTGAGCTACGCTTTGTTGCACGAGAATATCCTGCATCTGCTAGCGAATGGTCTGGGCCTGTACTTAATCGGACGGGAATTGCTCCCTCTCCTCGGTTCCAGACGATTCAGTGCCCTGATAATCGCGGCCGGGTTGGCGGGAGCGACAGCTTGGCTAGGAGTGCATGCCGTGCTCGGCGATTCAACCACGCTCGTGGGAACATCGGCGATAACGTGCGCTCTCTTTATTGTCTTTGCCTGTCTTTTTCCGGAGAGAGAAATCACCTTTCTCGTGTTTTTTGTTCTACCCGTACGGGCGCAGCCAAAGATGGTCGCATGGCTCCTCGTGGGGATTTCTTTGGCTGGATTCGCCTTTGGCGAGTTGACGGGTGGCAAACTGGGAATAGCGCACTCCGCGCATCTGGGCGGTATGCTGACCGGGTGGCTATACTATCGCTATTTTCACGCCAATAACGGCTGGGATCGCGCCGCCGGCCCCGTATTTGCCTGGCCCGCGTGGATGCAGCGTCGAAAGGCCGAAAAAAGTGTCACGAATTATAAGGTCAATATCACCACGCCCGGCGACTTGAAAACCGAGGTGAATCGCATTCTCGATAAAATCAACAGTTCAGGCTTTAGCGCGCTGACCGATGAAGAGAAACGTATCCTGGACGAAGCCAAAGACCTCTTAAGCCGACGTTGAAATAGCCTGCAACTAACCCACTTAAGGTTGGTCCATTACTGACCATCATTCCCCTTCTCCAGCAAAAATCCTCCCTACCGATTTTCCGCCGCTTAGTTCAACCCGGCAAACTTTCCCTCGTGATCATCCGACTCCTATTCCGTTCCCTCTTTCTTTCAGTTGCGCTTAGCCTGAGCGCCTTAGCCGCAACCGATCGAAACTACACCACGACGCCGGTAATGAGCAACGAGGCCCGCTACCTCGTGCAGATGCTGGAATATTATCACTACAACAAAGACGCCGTCAGTCAGACCAATTACACGCAACTCGTTTCAGAATACATGGCGGACCTCGATCCCCAGCGTCTCTTCTTCCTGGCGCAGGACGAACAAGCTCTGCGGCAGCAATACGGCCCCCGCTTGATGACTGATCTCGCTTACCTCGGGAACATCGACGCCGCCTTTGCGATTTTCAATCTCTACGAGCAACGTGTGCAATCACGGGCGGCATGGATTTTCAGCGAAATGGGCAAAGAGTTCGATTTGACCACACCGGATAGTTTCGCGCCCGATCGCAGCAAAAGTTCTTGGCCGGTCAGTTCCGATGTGGCCGACAGCCTTTGGCGTTCACGGTTGAAATACGAAATTCTACCCCACGTCCTCGAAGGGAAAACGGTGGACGAAGCCAAAGCGCTTTCGCGTAAGCGCTACGAGCGCATGCTGAAAAACATCACTGAAATCGATGCCCTCGATATTCAGGAGCGCTTCCTTACAAGTCTGACCATGATGTACGACCCCCATTCGTCCTTCTTCTCCGCCGATACCTATGAAGATTTTGGCATCCAAATGCGGCTCTCTTTGGTCGGTATTGGCGCCGTCCTCGGTATCGATGATGATGAGTTTTGCGTCATTAAAGAGGTTGTCCCGGGTGGACCGGCCGATCTCAGCGGACAGATCAAAGCCAACGACAAAATCATCAGTGTGAAGCAGCCCGAATCCGAGCCGGTGGATTTGGTCGGCATGAAATTACGCCGCATCGTCGAGATGATTCGCGGGAAAAAAGACACGAAAGTACGTCTTTCCATTCAGACGCCAGAGCCTGGTGGCACCGCGAAAACCAAAGATGTTTCCATCATCCGGGACGTCATCAAGCTTAACTCGGCCCGGGCCACTGCCTCCATCTATGAAGTACCCGGGGCGGATGGGGTCATCACTCCCGTTGGACTAATCGGTTTTAATTTATTCTACGGCCCATCCGATAATTCGCCTGAATCAACCGCAAACCAAAGCAGTTTGACCAAGGATGTGGCCGAACTCATCGGCAAGCTTCAGCAAGGCGGCATCAAAGCCCTCGTCATTGATCTCCGACGCAATGGCGGCGGACTGCTGTCGGAAGCGGTCAGCTTGACGGGGTTGTTCATTGGCAAAGGTCCCGTCGTGCAGGTGCGCGATTCCCAAGGCCGGCTCACGGTTGATAACAACACAAACACTCCCCTCACCTATGAAGGACCGTTGGCGATATTAACCTCGCGCTTCAGTGCTTCCGCTTCGGAGATTTTTGACGGCGCCCTGCAGAATTATGGCCGAGCCCTCATCATCGGAGACAGTTCCACCCATGGGAAAGGCAGTGTGCAGCAAATATTTGAGATGGAGAGTTTCATTCCCGGCTTCACCAAGAGCAAAGAGAACCGCAGCGGGGCGGCAAAGCTCACCATCCAAAAATATTATTTGCCCAGCGGAGCCTCCACCCAAAACAAGGGAGTCATTCCTGACATTATTTTGCCCTCCATCGACGATTATTTGCCCGGCGTAGGCGAAGCCAATCTACCGCACGCCCTAGCGTGGGATGAGATTCGCTCCGCCACCTTTGAAGGCAAGCCGCTCACACCCGCCTTCGTGAAGCCACTGGCCCAAGCCAGTCAGGAACGGCAAAAATCGCTCGAAGAATTCTCCCTGCTCCTGGAAAACGTCAATCGCTTCAAAGAGCAGATCGAACAAAAAACCATTTCATTGAATTTGGAGGAGCGTCGCACGCAGAAGAAAACCGACGAGGAATTCAAAAAGCACATTGATCACGAATTAGCCCGACTGGCCAAGAGCGATTACACGCACCAAGAGGTGAAGCTCGACGGTGTTATTGCGGCTGAAGCCGCCGGTCAGAAACCAGCGAAGACCGTGAACGAAGGAGACACCGATAGCGTCGAGGCCGATACCGCCGCGAAGCTCGATATCCATCTCCGTGAAGCGCTCCGCGTCGTCATCGATGCCGCCAAACTCGCAAAGGACTCCCAATACTGGGTGAAGGGGAATGCCCCACTCGCGCCGATCAGCTCAAAGCGTGGCTAAGACGAAGCGATCGCGTCCGGTCAGATCTTTTAGCGATTCGCCTTCCCCATAGCCCTGGGCGTGCAGCAAGGCCAGCAGCCGCGGATGCTGCGCAATACCCGTCTCCAGGGCCAGGCTCCCACCAGGAGATAAACGATCGCGCGATTCCCGAATGATATGCTCGAGCGTGACCGCGCCATCGAGACCGGCCGACAGCGCCTGCCGCGGTTCAAAGTCTTTAACCTCCGATGGAGCCGCATCCGTTTCCTCATCGGACAAGTACGGCGGATTGGCAACAATCAGATCAAATTTATCCAACGCCGGTAGCGCGCTAAACCAATCCGAGGAGAGCAAATCCACCGACGCGCTCAAGCCACACAGCTCAGCGTTTTCCCGAGCCAAAGCCAGCGCTTCATCACTTTGTTCAACGGCAACCACTTTGGATTCCGGCCAGGCTTTGGCCAAAGCGAAAGCGATCGCCCCGGTGCCGGTACCGAGATCAAGCACTCGCGGCGGCGGAACGGGAAATCGTTTCACCAGCAGTTCGAGTAGGTATTCCGTCTCCGGTCGGGGAATAAGCGCCCGACGATCCACTTTGAGCGTGAGTCCGGAAAACTCCGTCGTCCCGAGAATGTGCTGCAACGGTTCCCGATTGCTTCGCCGCTTAACCAGTGGACGGATTTTCTCCAATTCAGGTTCCCCCAACGGCCGCTCAAACTGAATGTAGAGTTGCATGCGTTTCAATCCGAGGGCATGCCCCACGAGTAATTCGGCATTCAGGCGGGCACTCTCCACGCCCTTCTTCTCGAAGAACTCGGTCGTTTTTTTGATGATTTCCAGAATAGTCAGCATGATCACTCTGGGTCATCGCCCGGCATACGCCGTACCGGCAAGGGTCCGCCGGTAAGCAGGGCGAGTTTTTCTTCGTACTCCGCGCGCTGCAGAGCGACGAGCAGCTGTTCGATGCTGCCTTCCAGTACTTGCGGCAGACTGTACAAGGTTAAGCCGATGCGATGGTCGGTTACCCGATTTTGCGGAAAACTGTAGGTGCGGATGCGTTCACTGCGATCACCGGTGCCAATCTGGCTGCGTCGGTGTGCGGCATACTTGGCGTGTTCGTCATCTTCTTTTTTCTGAAGCAAACGCGAACGCAGGACCGCCATGGCCCGCGCTTTGTTTTTGATCTGCGAACGGTCGTCCGCGCAATAAACGATCAGCCCGGTGGGCCGATGAATGATGCGTACCGCAGAATCGGTGGTGTTCACCCCCTGCCCCCCCGGACCACTGGCGCGTTGCACGGTGATATCGAGATCCTGGGGGTCGATCTGAATATCGACTTCTTCCGCTTCAGGCAGCACGGCTACGGTGACCGTAGAAGTGTGAACGCGTCCGTTGGCCTCGGTGACCGGAATACGTTGCACGCGATGAACTCCGCTTTCGTATTTGAGCTGCTTGTAGACTTGGTCGCCAGTGATGAGAAAAATAATTTCCTTATAGCCGCCGCGATCCGACCCGCTGGAACTCATGGACTGGACTTTCCAACCGCGTCCTTCCGCGTACCGGAAATACATGCGGTAAAGATCCGCAGCAAACAGGCTCGCCTCATCGCCGCCGGTACCGGCACGGATCTCCATAACGGTGTTGCGGGAATCAGAGGGCTCAGGAGGAATCATCGCCTCCAGCACCAGCTTGTGCAGCGCCATGCGTTTTCGCTCGAGTTCGGGTAATTCCAACTGGGCAAGACTACGTAAATCTTCATCAGCGGAGGCTTCTTTGCTCAACGCGGTATTTTCAGCCAACTCTGCGACCACTCGTTCATACGCGTGATAATTGTCCACGAGCTGCCGAGTGCGCTGCTGTTCGCGGGTTACATCGGCTGCGCGCCGTGAATTGGTATAAAACGATGGCTCTGCCATCTGCGCATCGAGTTCTTCAAGGCGACGTTCAAAAGAGTAGATTTCGGGTAGTTGATCCATGTGGGCACGAACGAACGACAAATTGCTAATTGCTTCAGCCGTGGCGAGCGGCTTTATCACAGCCAATACGAGGCGACAGTTGTCGCCTAGTAAAATTTATTCGCGATGGCTTCGACGCTCTTCAATCAAAACATCATCGCCTGTATCTGGGATTTTGACAAGACTCTGATTCCCTCCTATATGCAGGCTCCTCTCTTTCGTCGTTATGGCGTGGACGAGGCTAACTTTTGGGCGGAGACGAATGCTTTGGCGGAGCACTATCGTCGCCGGGGTTCTCACATTTCTCCCGAAATCAGCTATCTGAACCATTTATTGACCCATGTGCTCGCGGGCAAGATGGCCGGTTTGAATAATAAAATTCTCCGTGAGTGTGGCACCGAAATCCAATTCTACCCTGGATTGCCGCAGTTTTTCGATTTCTCACGGGCTTGGGTGAGGGCCAAACCCGAATACGCCAAGCACGGGATCGTGTTGGAGCATTACATCGTCAGTACAGGCTTGGCCGAGATGGTACGCGGCAGTGCGATCGCCCCGTCTATCGATGGCGTCTGGGCCTGTGAATTCATCGAAAACCCACTCCAGCCTGGATTCCTCCATCAACAGGAACTAGGCATCGATGCTTCTGCAGAAATTGCCCAAATCGGCATGATGATCGATAACACCACGAAAACCCGCGCGATCTTCGAGATAAACAAGGGAACGAACAAAAATTCCGCCATCGACGTGAATTCCAAAGTCACACCGGAAGATCGCCGTATTCCCATACAAAATATGATCTACATCGCCGATGGCCCCAGCGATGTCCCGAGCTTCTCCGTGGTCATTAAAGGCGGTGGCAAAACCTACGCAGTATATAATCCCACCAATCGGGCTGAATTCGAGCAAAACGACCGCCTGCGCCATGCTGGCCGTATTGATCATTACGGCCCGGCGGATTACACCGAAGGGAGCGCCACGGTGAATTGGCTTCATCTCCAAGTGGAAAAGATCTGCGACCGAATTGTCGCTGATCGTGAGTCTTCGGTCGCTTCGCGCACCTCTCGTCCACCACGCCACCTCACGGACGCACCGGCGTTGGGACTAAACCAAAAATCAGCGGTGGCCTCTCAGCAAGCTACCTTCTTATAGGATAGCGGAGGCCCGCCCGCCCACACCCCACCACTTAATTGTACACCAGTACGAACCGGGGTTGTGCAGGGGTGATAACGAACCGGGGAGCTTCACCAGCGACTCGAAATCTAAGCGAATCGGTGCTGATTTTGAATTCAGGCGTATCACTACGATCATTCACTTTGAATTCGACAATTCCTGACGGGGAATTTGATTTCGAAGTGACCACGATTTGATCAGGCGCTTCGACCTCAGGCTGGTGAAAAGTATCGCTTAAGTTATTGACCCGCTCAGCATAAGAATAGGTTTGCATTGGAATCCGACCATTGAGGACGGCCGAGAGCCCGCAGTTCCAAGCGAGAGCGATATTATAACTATTCGCATCAATACCAGCGGATGCAAGCCGCTCCTTAATCCACTCATAGTGCGCCACGGCAACTTGGTCAGCCGACGCGCGGTCATTTGCCATCCGAAAAGGCTTCGTACTATGCATCCGCCAAGTGCTCGAACGGAATTGATAAGGGCCCAGTTCGCCCCTGGAGCCATAACCGGTCTGATTGGTTGGGTTCTCGACCATATTGATGGCCCGCAGAGTCTCCCAGCGATCAGCCGCCGACGCAATCAACCCGAAGCTACTAAGAAGAAGAACGAGGACTAACGTTTGGAGTCTTGTCATAGGTGTTCTAGTTATGGGTATTATTACCTATGTAAAGTGGTATTATTTTATCAAAAAGTAGACTTTGGGCCACTCTGTCTCAGTGTTTACAAGCGCTCCCGTAAGTTGCGATTTTGTCGTACTGAGGCTGCGACAGTATAGCCTAATATACTGTATTAGAAAGTCTATTTATCCAAGCCTTATGCGCTCTCCTACAGAGTTGTGTCTGCGTTAAAAATAGCGTGATGATACACGCCAAAACCAAGGTCTATTTAGACAGGAATGTTTCGTGAAAAAGCCCACCATTCCTCTTAGCCCTCAGCTTACAGATACATCGATGGGCAGCTAACACCTGCTGTTTTCGAAAAAGAACGTTGAACCGAAGCACGCAAAACCAAGGACGCAAACTACAGTTCAATTGAACGATTGCACAGAGCTTATTATCAGGTTCGGCATGGTAACGTCACATGAGCCGCTTAAGAGCGGCTACAATGGAGACATTCCTTCAGCGCTTTCAGGCTGTCGTCCGTCACAACGATATAGTGATTCTTATCATCCGACCAAGCTGCGGAAGCGTGCCCCTTGCGCACTAAAAATTGTGGCACCGCACTGGCTGACATCAGAGGAAAATCGTCCCGCCGTGCCACGAACAAGTGGTACTCCTTGCCTTCGCCAAAACAAATCAAGGACACCTCTTTGCCGCGATATTCCAGAGTTTTGCAACCGAGACCACGCAATTGAGCGAAACCCGCCGGAAGTTCTTTGGGCAAAGGGGCATTTTGCTTGGACAACCAGCTACGCAGTTCATCCACATTGGTGTTATGCTGACTCAGAAAAAATCCTCCCGTCACATAATCCATCGCAAACACCGGTAACTCATCCGAAGCATTAGCTCGGGTCGTCAGCAGACCGGCCAGCCCTACGCTGAAAACCAGCAGAACGCTCGCCGCCATAGCGAGCCACTTCGGTTGCCGCCACCACAAGCGCCCCTCCAAACGACCGACCGTCGCCCCAGCCAATATCGCCCCCAGTAACTCGACTGGTGGTTCCACCATCCGGAGTTTCGTCGACACGGCGCGGTCAAACGCCTGTTGTTCTTCCAGCCAACGCCCCAGTTCCACATCCTGCTTTGCTTGCTCCAGCGCGGGCTGGAACATCGGGTCGCCTACATCGGCCCCATTAGGTCGGTATGCCTGCAAAATATACTTTGCTTCCTCGTTGGTCATGAAAGTTTTCGTCCTACGTTAGAGCTGAAAGGCCCTGCTTTATTCCTTACTCCCGCTTCCTTTTTCTCCAAGCCAGCTCGCAACTGGCTTTTCCCCCGAGAAAG